>JBBDXA010000056.1:0-7099 GCA_040902585.1 Phycisphaeraceae bacterium | reverse complement strand
CCCCCAACCCCTCCCTGAGAGGGAGGGGAGTCAAGCACCGTGGTCGATGAAAGCATTGCACCGCCTCATCGTCACCAGCGCAACCTACCGCCAATCTTCCGCCGCTACACCCGCGCTGCTCGGCCGCGATCCGCAGAACCTGCTGCTGGCCCGCGGCCCGCGTTTCCGCATGCCTGCCGAGATGCTGCGCGATGCGGGCCTGAAAGCTTCGGGCCTGCTCACGGAGAAACTTGGCGGCCCCAGCGTGTATCCGCCGCAGCCCGGCATCGTGACCGAACTCGCCTACGGCAACATGAAATGGCCCGTGAGCAAGGGGCCGGACCGCTATCGCCGGTCGCTTTACACCTTCCGCAAACGGACCGCGCCCTTCGCCGCGTATCTCACTTTCGACGCACCCACCGGCGAGAACTGCGTGGTGCAACGTGATCGCAGCAATTCGCCCTTGCAATCGCTCACGCTGCTCAATGATGAGATGTTTCTTGAAATGGCGCGGGCGCTGGCAGTGAGCGCGATGAAGGGTGACATGAACGATCGCCAGCGGGCGCAGTTTCTCTTTCAGCGCGTGCTCACACGTCCGGCCAAGGACAACGAACTCGACGCGATGCTTGCGTTCGTGCGTACACAGTCGGCGCGATTGAAGGCGGGCGAGTTGAAGGCAAGCGACATCGCCGGCGTGAAGGATGCGTCGGCAGCGCAGGCCGCGTGGGCGATGCTCGCGCGGGTCATCCTGAACCTGGATGAAGCGGTTTCGAAGCAGTGAACGGAATGAACATGCAGACGGAATCCAACTTGAAACATCGCACCCGCCGGCACTTCTTCCGCGACTGCGGCCTGGGCGTCGGCAAGATCGCGCTGGCGTCGCTGATCGCCGATGGCGTCGCCTCGCGCCTGGCCCGCGCCGCCGAGCCTTCGCGGGCCGCCCAGCCGACGCCGCCGCACTTCCGGCCCAAGGCCAAGCGCGTCATTTTTCTCTTCATGGCCGGCGCGCCCAGCCAGCTTGATATGTTCGACTACAAGCCCAAGCTCGCGGAGTTGGAAGGCAAGCCGCTGCCGCCTTCGGTGATCAAGGGGCAGCGGTACGCGTTCATTCAGCCTGATGCAGCGGTGCTCGGCCCGCGCTTCAAGTTCGCCCGGCACGGCCAGAGCGGCGCGGAGCTTGCCGAAGTGCTGCCGCATCTGGGAAGAATCGTCGATGACATTTCAATTGTGAAGTCCGTACATACGGATCTATTCAATCACGCACCGGCCCAGCTCTTCATGAACACCGGTAGCGGCGTGCCCGGTAGGCCCAGCATGGGGTCGTGGCTGAGCTATGGCATCGGCAGCGAGGCGAATGATCTGCCCGCGTTCGTCGTGCTCAAGAGCGGCGACAGTCTCAGCGGCGGGGCGGCGATGTGGTCCAGCGGAATGCTCCCTTCCACGCACCAGGGCGTTCCCTTTCGCGGCGAAGGCGATCCCATTCTCCACGTCTCCAATCCGCCCGGCTTTGACATGAAGGCCCAGCGCGATTCGCTTGATCTCATCCGTTCACTCAATCAAACGCAACTAGACAATGTATTAGACCCGGAGATCGAGACCCGCATCAATGCCTACGAGATGGCGTTCCGCATGCAGACGCGGGCACCGGAGCTGATGGATTTTTCGAAGGAAACGCCGGCGACGCTGGAGATGTACGGCGCCAAGCCCGGCGACGGCGGCGCGGCCTTCGCCAATAACTGCCTGCTCGCCCGCCGACTCGCCGAGCGCGGCGTGCGCTTCATCCAGGTCTACCACTCCGGCTGGGATCATCACAGCAACGTCGAAGGCGGCGTGCGCGGCGAAGCGAAGAAAACCGATCAGGCCAGTGCCGCCCTCATCATGGACCTGAAACAGCGCGGCCTGCTCGAAGACACGCTCGTCATCTGGGGCGGCGAGTTCGGGCGCACGCCCATGGTCGAAGCGAGTGCCGCCCTGGGCCGCAGCAAAGGCCGCGATCATCATCCGCAGGCGTTCACTCTCTGGATGGCGGGCGGCGGGATCAAGTCCGGCATCACGCACGGCTCGACGGATGAACTGGGCTTCCACGTCGCGGAGAAGCCGGTGCATGTGCATGATTTGCAAGCGACGATCCTGCACTGCCTGGGCATCGATCATGAGAAGCTGGCCGTTCACTTCCGCGGGCTGGATGTGAGGCTCACGGGTGTGGAGAAGCATCAGGCGGTGAGGGAACTAATGGCGTGAGCACCATCCCGACAGGGTGGTGCTGATAGCGCACGTTTGTCGAGGGTGCATCGCCGCACCAGGTGTGCGAGCGCCAATAGCACCACCCTGTCGGGATGGTGCTCAAAACCGCAGCAGTTCCCACAGGCTGGCGAAGTCATCGGTCCACAGGTGCAGCGGGTGATGGGGGTTGGGGTCGCCGACCTGGAGCTTGTCGCGTTTCACCTCGTCCTTCATTTTCTTCTTGATCTTGTCGATGTTCGCAGCGGTCACCGTCTCATCGGACCGCCAGGGGTCCGATGCGTCGATCACCTCTTCGTCCCCGGCGAAGGCTGCGTTTTTCGTCAGCAGGATCCAGGTCGATCCGCTGACGCCTTTGTCGTTGTGGTCTTCATCATCTTCGTTGTTGATGTAGATCGCGCGGGCCCCCATTTGCTTTGCGAGGGCATAGCTGACGCCTTCGAGCCTGACGAAGCGATTGGAGATGTGCAGGGCGAGAATGCCGTCGTCATTGAGATGATCGAAGTAGAGCGCGGCACACTCCTTCGTGAGCAGGTGAATGGGAATCGCATCGCTGGAAAAGGCGTCCACGGCGAGCACGTCAAACTTCTGAATCTCCTGGCGATCGCGTTCGCGCTCGAGCATGATGCGGGCGTCGCCGAGGACGACTTTCACCTCGGCGGGTGAATCGCCCAGGTAAGTGAAGTAGGTGCGGGCGATGTGCTCGACGATGGGGTTGATTTCGTAGATGCGGACACGGTCGCCCTTGCGGCCGTAGGTCGCGGTGGTGCCGGTGCCCAGGCCGATGACGCCGATGTGCATCGCTTCCAACGTCGGGCCGGTGCTCAGGCGTTTGGGATGCCGCTGAATCGCCAGGCCCACGCCGCTGTTGGGCCCGTAGTAGGACGTGTGCCAGCGGCGTGCGGGGTGGAGGGGATCGCCTTCGTGGCGGAACTGGAAGCCGTGCATGATGCGGCCGTGAACGAGGCGGACCCACGGGCCAATATCTTCAGAGACGATATCGCCTTCGTCGTTTTCGAAGGTGTTGGTGTGACTTTCGTCGCGTTTGACCTGGAGCACGCCGTAGAAATTGCGGGTCTGGTAGATGACATCCCCGCGTTCTTCGTTGATGTTCTTGATGAGCGCATTGCCGGCGATGAGCACGGCGATCGAAGGCCCGGCGAGGAAGAGCACCGGCCTGCGCCCGGACTTGGCGCGCATCTCATCGATGATCACGCCCGCGGCGATCAACACCAGTCCGAGCACCGCGCTGAACTTGATGAAGGTGGTCTTGCGGATGCCGTCCACTCCGATCGGCCCGACGTCCTTCAGGACGCGCTGCTTGCTGGCGGCGTCCCAGTAGTTGCTCACGCCTTCCTTCAGTTGCGTGAAGACGGATTCATCCGCACCGGACCAGTCAGTGACCGGTTCCTTCATGACGAGGAACGCGACGATCACGGCCACGGCGACGGCGATGATCGCAGTGAGGTAGCCGCCCGCCGGCGCATGCTTGGGCACTGCGCCGGTCACGGCCTCGCGGAACCAGGCGAGGAAAGTGATGGCGACGCAGCCGAAGAGTGCGAAGTGATACTCGTGGAAATGAGTGAAGGTCATCGGCGCGACGACGGCGACGAACAGCCCGCCCAGGGCCCCGCCGGCGGAGATGGTGAGGTAGAAGAGCGTCAGGTATTGGGGATGCGGGCGCGAGCGCACCAGCTCGCCGTGACAGGTCATGCAGCAGGCGAACAGGGCCACGCTGTAGCCGATGATCTGCTGCATCAGCGGCGCGGAGACGCCTTCAAAGAGCAGGTACACGGCAATGGGAACGGAGACGACGAGCAGCCCGCCGAACACCGGGCGGATGTACCACCGCTCGCTGTCGAAGCAGATGATGAAGGTGATCAGATAAAGCGCCAGCGGAATCACCCAGAGGAACGGCACGGGCACGGTGTCGCACGTGAGCTGATTGGTCGTCGCCAGAAGCATGGCGGAGCCGCACGTCGCCAGACCGAGCCACATGGCAATGAGCAGCGGCGAAGGCGCGGGCGGCGGCGGTGTACTGGCGGGCATTGCCTTCGTCTTCGCGCCGAGTTGCAGTGGCGCTTGCTCCGGTTTTCCCTTCGCATCGGTAGTCGCTGAAGGGTCGACGGATGCCGAATCCTTCCACAGCACCACCGCGCACCACCCGCAGCACAGCGCGAAGCCGGCAAACCCGATCGACCAGAACAACACCTGCTGCCATCGCGACAGATTCGGCTCCACCAGGATCGGAAAAGTGATGAGCGCCAGCAGCGAACCCACATTCGACAGCGCGTACAGCCGATACGGCGAGCGCCCCGGGTTCGTCACCGCAAACCAGTTCTGCAACAGCGGGCCCGTGGTCGAAAGCACCAGATAGGGCAGCCCCAGCGTCACCAGCAGCAGCAGCAGGATGCGCAGCGTCGGTTCGTTTTCCGGCCCCGGCTTCCAGCCCACCGACGGCGCGATCGGCAGAAAGGGCAGCGTCAAAACCAGCAGCGTCAGATGCACCATCGCCTGCTTCTTCTTGGGCATCTTGCCCAGGAAGTGGGCGTAGGCATAACCGCCCAACAGCACGATCTGGAAAAAGAGCAGGCACGTGGTCCAGACGTTATTCGTCCCACCGAACCACGGCAGGATGTACCTGCCGATCAACGGCTGCACCTGGAAGAGGAGAAAGGCGCTGAGGAAAATCGTAAGGGCGAATCGCACCATGGAGAAAAATCCAGAGGCAGGCGGAGGACGAGCGGCGGCTCGTTCATGAAACTGTCACGCCATTCTGAAGCACTACACTAAGCAGTCGGCGGTGGCCGGGGGCCGGGGGCGAGCGGACCATCATATCGTCGGTTGGGAAACCAACGCGGCAGGGCGAATGCCATTGCGGAAGGGGCTTGCGGGGGCCGCCGCCGAATGTTTGACCTTTGCATGCAACGCAGCGATGGGAACGCGGATAACCCTGTGGAATCAGCAGCGTCCTCCCAACCTCAAAGGTGAACCATGCAACTCTCCCGCCTCCATGCCGCCGCCCAATCGAACTTCGCCCTGACCCGGAATTCGCCCCTGAAGTCCGCCGTCCAGTCGCCCGCCAGAGCCTCCGCCATGACCGATGGCGCGGTGGTGCCTCCTGTCCCCACCAACCCCGGCCTGCCGGGCACACCCACGGCCATTGTGACCATTGAATACCTGGTGCTTGGCACTTTCCTCGCATTGGCGCTCATTGTCGGAGTCACGGAATAATCAATGCGACCGTGAAAGTGCACGAGCCGTGGCACCGATCGACATGAAAAAACCTCGCCTGCAACAGGCGAGGTTTTGTTCGTTGTGCAATGAACTTGAGATTGAATCTGATGCGTCGGCTCAAGCCGCGCGGCGACGGCGGAGCAGCGCCCCACCCGCCAGCACCAGCAGCATGCCGGTGGCCGGTTCAGGCACGGCGATGTTGGCAAAGCCGCTGAGGCCTTCCACGCGCAGGCCGGTGGGGCCGGGTGGGCCGTCGTTGTTCAGGACGAAGTCGAGGGTGTTCAGACCCAGGACAAAGCCGCTGTTGATGGTGAACGCCGTCAGGCTGCCGAAGCCACCGTTGGTGGAGCCTGTGGACAGGCCGTTGATGAGGATGTCCGTGCCACCGTTGTCGGAAGCCCAGAGGCCTTGGATGACGACGGTGCTCAGATCGACGTCGATCAGGTCAAAGGTGGTGCGGTAGGTGTAGGAACCGACCGGGCCGTTGCCGTCGTTGGTGTTGGGCGTGATCCAGCGCGAGGTGGCGCTGTTGGCGACCCAGGGCGGAATCGGGAAGCCGTCGGCGGGAATGGTCGTATCGGTCAGACCGCCGGGTGCCGGCTGCAGGATGATGGCGTAGTGCGGATCATTCACGCTGTCGCCCAGGACCGCGCCGCTGTTGTCCACGCCGGTGTTGAAGAGGCCCGCGATCGGCGTGACGCCGGTCACCACTTCATTGGTGAAGCCGTACTGGTGAAACGAGTCGCCGTTGGACTGAGCGTCGAAGGTGTAGGTCATGCTGCCGGCCCCTGAAGCGACGAAAGTGTATTCGAGCCTGGCGCCGGGGCTGAGTCCGCCGTTGCGGGGCACGCCGGGGTAGGTCGCGCCGTTGTCGCTGAAGGTGATGTCCTGGGCGTTGGTGCCGAACCCGCCGACGTAGAAGACGGTCTTGTAGACCTGGCCGGCGGTCAGGCCGGTGAGGGTGATGACTTCCGTGCCGGGCGTGGCGCCGCCGTTGCCGTTGCCGTTGTGGAAGAAGTCATCGATCAGGTCGCCCGCGCCGCCGGTGACGCCGGGGTTGTGACCGTTGAAGGTGGCGTTCATGCCGGTGGCGGTGAAGGAGCCGCCGTGCAGCGCATCGGTGCCGCCCGCGCTGGTGGCAGCGCTGGAGAAGAGAACGCCGTTGATGGTCAAGGCCAGGGCATCATTGCCGCCCAGCGGATCGGTCCCGCCGCGGTTGAGATCAAAGGCATGGGTGTAGGTCTTCGACGAGCTGATGCCTGATGTGGCATCGCCGCTCATCGCGTTGATCTGAAACAGACCAGCCTGGGCCTGCATGGTGAATGACAAGGTCACAACCAGGGCGGTCAGCGCGCCAAGGCGGACGGAAGGACGGGAGCGAGCAGCAGTCATGGCCATCTCCTTTGTTCAATGAATGAACAGGGGTGAAGTGTTTGTCGAGCGAAGTGAAAAGGTGATTGGAAAGGCTTCTCGTTCTCTCGACATGATCCGCATGATCCGTTCGAAATGCGAGCCTCACGTGGCTCGCTTCTCTTTCGAACGACGCACCATAGCTTACCACGAGACCAGCGACGATTCTAATGGGGGTCGGTCGAATCAGCGGGCGTGACCCTATTATGTGGCATGATCAGTTGGGGTGCCA
>JBBDXA010000055.1:0-43559 GCA_040902585.1 Phycisphaeraceae bacterium | reverse complement strand
GGGTTCCGGGTTCAGAGTTCAGAGTTCAGGGTTCAGGGTTTGGAGTTTGGAATGGCTCCGCTCAACCCGGAACCCGGAACCCGGAACCCGAAACCCTGCCCCTCTTCACGGCACAAAGATCGCTTTGAGGATGAAGAAGAAGACGATGGCGAGGCCGGCACCTGCGGGGATGGTGATGATCCAGCTTGCAACGATATCGCGCATGGTGGTGAGGTTGAGGGCACCGATGCCGCGCGCCAGGCCGACGCCGAGCACCGCGCCGACAAGGGTGTGGGTGGTCGAGATGGGCAGGCCGAAGACGGAAGCGACGAGGATGGTCAAGGCTGCGCCGAACTCGGCGCAGAAGCCGCGGGTGGGCGTGAGTTCGGTGATGCGTTTGCCGATGGTCTCGATGACGCGCCATCCCCACGTCGCCAGGCCGATGACGATGCCCACGCCGCCCAAGGCGAGAGCCCACAGCGGCACCGAAGCCTTGGCGCTGACGATGCCGTGCTTGATCGCCTCCCACGCGCCGACCATCGGGCCGATGGCGTTGGCGACGTCATTGGCGCCGTGCGCGAAGGCGACGAAGCAGGCGCTGATAATCTGAAGGTAGACGAAGATGCGTTCGACTTCGCGGAACGCGTCGCCGCTGGGCTGCTGCATCACTTCGTGCTTGGCGATTTCCGCCAGTTCATCGACCTGTTCGAGCAGGGCGATGGCGCGATCCTGAATCACGCCCTCGGCTGTGTCGCTCACGCGGCGCAGGTGCATCGCGGCTTTGTCGAGACTGCGGGCGACGTAACTGGTGAGCAGATGATTGACCTGCGGCTGCGTGGGAATCGCGACCTTGCGCACCAGCCGGGCGGTGATGAGCGCGGCGATGATGCCGATGAGCAGCGAAGCGCCCCAGATCACCACCGGATGCGGTGCATCCACGCCCAGGCGAATCCACAACCCCTTGAGACCTTTGACACCCGTGACGGCAAACATCACGGCGAAGACCATGAAGGCCATATAGGGCGCGACGCGGCGGGCGGCGGCGACGGGATCTTTCTTATAGAAGACTTTGACGAGAACGATGCGGAAAATGACGTAGGAGATCGCGCCGGCGAGAATGGGCGAGATGATCCAGCTTGAGGCGATCTTGCCGACCTCGCCCCAGTTCACCTCACCGACGCCGACCGCCACGCAGCCGATGCCCACCACCGCGCCGACGATCGAGTGCGTCGTACTCACCGGCCAGCCGAAGAAGGACGCAAACTGAAGCCAGACGCCCGCGGCCAGCAGCGCGGCGATCATGCCGCAGCCCAGCGTCAAGGCGGGGATCGCTTCAGGATCGAATAGTTTGCTGCGCAGGGTATCGGCGACGGAGGAACCGACGAGGAACGCCCCGGCGAACTCGAGGACAGCCGCGACGAGGACGGCCTGCCGCAGCGTCAGCGAACCGGAGCCGACGCTGGTACCCATGGCATTGGCGACATCATTGGCGCCGATGCTCCAGGCCATGTAGAAGCCGAAGAGGATGGTGAGTCCGAGGAGGACGGTGGTGGTGTCCATGCGTGGCTCAAAATCAGAAAAGCGAAAAAGCAGAAAAGCAGAACATCAAGGCAGAAGCGATCTTTAGTTTTTTTGCTTTTCTGCTTTTCTGTTTTTCTGCTTTGTGTTACTTGATCTCCAGCGTCATACGGATCACGTTGCCGAGCTTCTCGGCGAAGTTGGAAAGGTCCGCCACCTGCGCGAGCAGGCGGGTCCACAGGAAGAATTCGCCGTAGGTAAAATCCTCTTCGCGCGAGAGCATGGTCTTGAGCAGGCGGCGCTGGATCACATCGGCCTCGTGCTCCTTCAGCGCCACATCGCTGACCAGGCGCTTGACGCGCTCCGCCTCCGCGCCGCCGAAGCCGCTTTCCATCAGCAGTTCCAGCTCGCGCACGACCACGGCCACAGCCTTGACGGATTCATTGTTCTTGTCCACGAAGGCGCGGAAGTCCGCGCGGATGGCGTCAGGCACCGTCAGCTTCTTGAACGTGAGCAGCACCGCGATGTTCTCAGCCTTGTCCGCGATGCTGTCCTGCTTGGACAGAATCTCCAGCAGGCTGGCGCGGTCGATGGGCAGGAACATGCCTTTGGGCAGGTGGTTGCGGATGTCATCCTTGATGCGGTCGGCATCGTGTTCCAGCCGCGAGACGAACTGCGCCAGTTCCTCGAGCCGATCGTGCTGACCGGCGAAGAGCTGTTCGAGGGCTTCAAAGGCTTTGGCGACGCACTCGATCACCTTGTCCATGTGCGTTTGAAGAGGGAGAAACGGCGAGCGGCCGAAGAGCTTGGCGAAGGTTCGCATGGCGACAATTCCGTGAAGAGCGAATCGAGAGCGAGCGGACGATACCACAAAGTTAAGGGCGCGCTAAATGGTGGTTAAACTGTCGTCAATTCCTGGTCCGCATGCCAAAGTCATGGCCTTCAACCCCGCGTCCCGCAGGCCGGAGGATTGACCTGATAATGCATCCTTGCGGACGGATTCTTCATGGACGCCAACCTGGAAAGGGTCTAGGCTGACTCAAATACTCAACATGTCAGGAGGCTCGCCATGCCACGCACTCTCTCTCCCGTTCTCGTGATCACCTTTTCTCTCTTCGCCGCCCCGCTCGCCGCGCAGGACTGGCAGCCGGCGAAGGGCCCGCTCATGACGCGCTGGGCCAAAGAGGTCACGCCCGAGAAGGTGCATCCGGAGTACCCGCGCCCGCAGATGGTGCGCGAAACCTGGTTGAATCTCAACGGCCTGTGGGATTACGCCATCACCGCGCGCGATGACAAGCAACCTGAGAAATGGGACGGCAAGATCATGGTGCCCTTTCCCGTCGAGTCGGCGCTCTCCGGCGTGATGAAGCGCGTCGGACAGGACAAAGCCTTGTGGTACCGCACCCGCATCCCGCGCGAGAAAGGCAAAGCGTGGGACGGCAAGCGACTGCTCCTGCACTTCGGCGCGGTGGACTGGCAGACCACCGTCTGGATCAACGGCTTCAAAGTCGGCGAGCACACCGGCGGATACGACCCGTTCACCTTCGACGTCACCGAAGCGATCGGCACGACGAAGGACATCAGCGATGAACTCATTATCCGCGTGTGGGACCCGACGGACTCGAGCTTCCAGCCACGCGGCAAACAGGTGAACAATCCGCACGGCATCTGGTACACGCCGGTGACGGGCATCTGGCAGACGGTTTGGTTGGAGCCGGTGGCGGTGGCGGCCATTGACGCGATCAGGATCACGCCCGATGTCGACAACATGAAGGTAAATGTCGGCGTCAGCTTCCGGGGCGAGATCGCGCCGATCATCGCCGCGACCGTCGTGGTGAAAAAGAATGGCAAAATCATTGCCGAGCAGACGCTCGGATCGACCACGGAAGAAACACAGTTCGAGCTGAAGATGCCGGGCGCTGAACTGTGGACGCCCGATCATCCGTCTCTTTATGACCTTCAGATTCGGATCCAATGCAAAGGCAACGAAAGCGATGAGGTCACCTCCTACTTCGCCATGCGAAAGATCAGCCTCGCCAAGGACGACCGCGGCATCCTGCGCATGATGCTCAACAACAAACCCCTCTTCCACTTCGGCCCGCTCGATCAGGGCTGGTGGCCCGATGGCCTGTACACCGCGCCGACCGATGCCGCCCTGAAATATGACATCGAGATCACGAAAAAACTCGGCTTCAACATGATCCGCAAGCATGTGAAGGTTGAGCCGGCGCGCTGGTATTTCCACTGCGATCGCCTCGGCATGCTCGTCTGGCAGGATATGCCTAATGGCGACCGCGGCCCGAAGTGGAATCCGCACGGCGGACACGATGGCGAAGAAGTGAAACGCGCCCCCCACTCGGCTGACAACTTCAACCGCGAATGGAAAGCCATCATCGATGCCTTCCGCAATCATCCTTCCATCGTCGTGTGGGTGCCGTTCAATGAAGCGTGGGGCCAGTTCGATACCGTGCGCGTTTCCGAGTGGACGAAGAAGTACGACCCGACGCGACTGGTCAACGCAGCCAGTGGCGGCAACGATTTTCCAACAGGCGATATCTACGACATTCACCGCTATCCCGGCCCGGCCGCGCCCAAGCCGGATGGCAAACGCACCATCGTCCTCGGCGAATACGGCGGCCTGGGCCTTCCGCTGGACGGCCACACCTGGCTCGCCAAAGGCAACTGGGGCTATAAGAGTTTCACCACCAGGGAAGCCCTCACCGATGCGTATGTCGATCTCGTCGAAAAGCTCCGCCCGCTGATTCACGAGCCCGGCCTGAGCGCGGCCGTCTACACACAGACGACCGATGTCGAAGTCGAAGTCAACGGCTTCATGTCCTACGACCGCGCGGTGATCAAGATGCCCATCGATCGCATCGCCGCGGCGAACAAGAAGCTCTACCTGCCGCCGCCCGTGATGACCACGCTGCTGGCAACGTCACAGCAAAAAGGCGCGACGTGGAGTTACACCGTTGCGAAGCCCGCCGACGGCTGGGAGAAGGCGGACTTCGACGCGAGTAAATGGGACACCGGCGAAGCCGGCTTCGGCGAGCCCTCGACCCCCGGAAGTGTCATCCGCACACTCTGGAAAACCAACGACATCTGGCTGCGCCGCACGTTCGATGTGAAGGATGATTTCAAGGCCGGCAACCTTTTTCTTTCCATGCATCACGATGAGAACACACAGGTGTACATCAACGGCATCCTTGCCGTGCGCGTTGAAGGCTACTCGACCGACTACGGCCTGTTCCGCATTTCGGACGAAGCCGCGAAATCGATCAAGCCCGGCAGCAACACGATTGCCGTGCATACAAAACAGACCGGCGGCGGCCAGTACATCGATGTGGGCATCGTGGATGTGAAGGAGCGGGAGTGAGCACTCTCCGAGAGCACCATCCCGATAGGGTGGTGCCATTGGCGCACGAATACCCACCGCGACCGAGGCAACTGCGGCAAGCGACGCGGCCTGATCTCCGGGCGGCCTCGGCACCACCCTTTCGGGATGGTGCTCCAATCACGGGTAATACCGGAAAATATTCCCCGCCTCCGGCAGGCTCGGCAGAAACTCATCGCTGATCGCCGTCAGCTTGTCGAAGTGCGCCTCATCAATCTCCCCCACCATCGCGCCGGCCAGTTCATTGAGCTGCACACTCGTGCGCGCCCCGACGACGATGCTTGAAATCTCCGCCTTGCGACTCAGCCAGCGAATCGCCAGATGCGACAGAGGCCGACCCGCTTCCTTCGCGATTTCCTTCATCTTCTCCACCGTGGCAAAGACCTTCGGCCAGACCCCGCGCTCGTGCCAGACTGTGTTCACGCGGTTGTCACCGGCCGCGAACATCGGCTCCGCGCCGAAACGCCCCGTGAGCAAACCCTGCGCGATCGAGCTGGTCGTGATCGTCGCCAGGTTGCTCTCGTTGCAATATGGAATCAACTCCTTCTCCACTTCCGTCGGCCGCCACAACAGGTTGTAACAAAACTGCACAGCATGAATCGGACACACCTCGCGGGCCTGTTTGAGCTGCTCCAGGGAAAAGTTGCTCACGCCCACCGCACGCACGCGGCCTTCTTCCACTTCCTTCGCGAGTACCTCGAACATCGGACGCATGTCCACGCGCGGCAAGGGCCATTGCACGTAATAAAGATCGATGACCTCGGCGCTAAGCCGCGAGCGGCTGGATGCGAGCGACTTTTCGATTTCCTCAGCCGTGCCTTCGCGCGGGAGCAATTTCGTCGCGATGCACATGCCGTCGCGGCGGTGATAGTCCTGCTTGAGAAACTCGCCGACCAGCGTTTCGCTCACGCCATCGCCGAACGCGCTGCTGGTATCGAAATGATTCATCCCCCGGCGAAGGGCTGCCTCCATCACCGCGCGCGAGTCCTGCACGTTCTGCCCGCCCCAGTGAGTGCGTCCGAAGACCCAGCAACCCAGCGCGAGCTTGCCGAAGGTGTGCTCGATGGGCGGGATCGTCGCCTGGGGCATGCGGATTGTGGCGGATTCAGCCATGTGAAACTTCCTGTCCGGGTGCCATGGGTAAGCGAGTCTGCGAGCTTACCCGTGCGGGCACCTGAGCAACCGGATGAAACACTGAATGCCATCGATTGAATCAAATCTCAGGAGTTTGCACGGGTAAGCTCCCCAAGCCTCGCTTACCCATGGCACCCGACCTGAATCACACCGGCGCTGCTAAGCCGCGAGCGGCTAGCTGAGCAACAGTTCCAAGTCCGACCGCGTCAGCGTACGCAGCAGGTTTTCTTCGCCGCCGATGATCGCGTCCGCCAGTTTCTTCTTCTTCTGCTGAAGCTCGGCAATGCGCTGCTCGACCGTGTCCTTGCAGATCAGGCGGTACGCGAACACATGCCGCGTCTGGCCGATGCGGTGGGCGCGGTCGATCGCCTGCTGTTCGACAGCCGGGTTCCACCACGGGTCGAGGATGAACACGTAGTCAGCAGCCGTGAGGTTCAGACCGAGGCCGCCCGCCTTGAGGCTGATGAGGAACACGGGGCATTTCTTATCCGTCTGGAACCGCTCGACTCGCGCACGGCGGTCCTGCGTTTTGCCGTCAAGGTATTCATGCACGATGCCCATCTCATCCATCCGCTTGCGCACGATGGCGAGCATCGATGTGAACTGGCTGAACACCAGGGCCTTGTGGCCTTCATCGATCAGCTCGGCGAGTTGATCGACCAGTGTCTCCAGTTTCGCGCTGGGTACATCCATGCGCTTCTCATCGATCAGGCCCGGATGACACGCGGCCTGCCTGAGGCGCAGGAGCGCTTCGAGCACCATCATGGGCACGCCCGCCCGGCCCGCGCCGCCGGTGAAGATGCTGGCGTCGCCGGTGCCTTCGACCTTGTTCAAAAGCGCGGTGCGGTAGTACTTCAATAGATCGTCGTAAACCTTTCGCTGGGCCTTGTCCATCTCGCAGATGATCGTCTGCTCGCTCTTCTCGGGCAGGTCGGTGAGCACCTGCGACTTGGTCCGGCGAAGGATGAACGGCTTGAGCGCCCGCGCCGCGGCGACGGCGATATCCAGATGCCGGGCGTCGTCGAGCGCGATCGGGCCGGTGAGATCGTATTGATCGGCGTCGTCGGTCGCGGCGGGTTCGGGGGCAACGGAGGCACTGCCGCTTGAAGCGGCAGTGCCGGTGGCGGCAGCGCCGGGAACATCAACAAGGGGATCAATCAGATCAGGCTCGTCGGCTGTCGTTCTGCTACCGCCGCGCTGGCCTCGGATCATCTCGGCGAACCGCGTCGCGCTGCCGAGCATGCCGGGATTGAGAAACTCGAAGATCGACCACAGGTCGCCCAGATGATTTTCCACAGGCGTGCCGGTCAGGGCGAGCCGATGCATGCAGCTCATGAGCCGCGACGCCTTGGCGACCTGCGAGTTGGGATTCTTGATCGCCTGCGCTTCGTCGAGGATGACGTATTTGAATGCGACATGCCGAAGCTTAGCGATATCGCGGCGAAGCAGGCCATAGGAAGTCACGACGAGATCGTAACGCTCCAGGTCGTTGAGCTGGTCGTGGCGCTCCGCGCCGCTGTAGCTCATCACCCGCAGGTCCGGCGTGAATCGCGCCGCTTCGTCGAGCCAGTTGAAAACGACGGAGCGCGGGGCGACGACGAGCGAAGGCCGCGAGGCGTTCGATTGCGGATGGCGGATTGCGGATTGCGAATCGTTTGGGGCAGCCTTGCTTCCTGTCTCCTGTCCCCTGTCTCCTGTCTCCTTCCCCGCCTGCAGCAGCGCCAGCACCTGCACGGTTTTACCCAGGCCCATGTCGTCGGCGAGGATACCGCCCATACCGAACCACTGAAGGAACGAGAGCCAGCCGAGCCCGTCGCGCTGATAGGGGCGCAGCGTGCCGTGAAATGTCGTCAGCGCATCGCGCGGTTCGATGCGTTCGAACTTGCGCAGCTTCTGCCTCGCTTCATCGAACTTCGCGTCGACATCGGTCAGCGACTGTTCATCGAGCAGCACATCGATGAGCGCCGCCTGGCTGTTCTTGAAGACGAGGTGATCATCCTCCACCTTGCCGAGGGAAGTGAGCAGGCCGTGGCGCTCAAGCCATTCCTGCGGGAGCATGCCCTGCGAGCCGTCGCCGAGGGTGATCATGTTCTTGCCGCTGCGGGCGGCTGCGAGGATTTCAGGCAGCGCGACGAACTGATCGCCCTTGTCGGTCTGGAACTGCACGCCGCCGTGCAGCTCGAACCAGTCGACGCCGGAGCGGATGGTGAGCTTGGGTGTGGCCGCGGCGCGGATGATGTGACGATCGGCGCGCACCACCCAGCCGCGCGCCATCAGCCCCAGCACCGCCGAGGGCATGAGCTTGGCCTGGAGCACCAGCGTCGGATCGCCGGCAATCGGATTAGAGCGGAAACCCAGGACCGCGAGCGATTCGATGGCCGCGCGCTCGAAGCGGACATCGCGCCGGATCAGGCCCGCGCCGGGAATCGGGGCATCGCCAAATGTCGTTTCATCCGCTTCGCCGCGCCCGCCTTCGAGCACCGCTGAAGGTGCCGCGATCGTCGCCGGCTCCGGCTCCTCAACCACTTCACCCGTGCTCGCGACGAACCGTCCCGGCTCGCCCGGCTGCACCTGATGCCCTGCATAATCAAACCACACGCGGCCCGAAAGCTGCTTGCTCGCAAGCCCCGACGCAGACCCTGCCGGGCTGAGAATATCGATGTGCGGCCGCGGCGAAACCTGCTGCTCCATGAGCGCCACATCCGTCGGCAGATCGATCTCCGGCAGATCAGGCAGCAGATACAAACGCTGCAGAAACTTAGGCACATCACGCGGCGGAATCATCAGCGGCGAATTGGAATGCATCCGCCGCTCGTCCTCGCGGAAATACGTCACCCAGCGGAACGCATCGCGGTCATCAAAGGGCGAAGCCTTGCCATCGATGATGACCAGTCCGTCGCTGCCGCCGAGGATGAGCTGCGGATCGTTGATGGCCACGCGTTCCTCCCCGCGGCGAAGCTCAACCTTCACGCTCATGCCTTCATCGGTGTGCCGACCGACCATCCACAAAACCCAAGGCTTCTCCGCATCGCCATCCCACAGCAAAGGCCGGGGCGAAAGATTGACGCGATCAAACAGACATCGTCGCGTGTCGATCATGCGCTTGAGCATCGAACGCCAGGTGCCCACAGGCAGACGGAAGGCCGAGCGGCGACGACTGTCGCGCGTCCATTCGCCGGTGTCCCATTGATCGACCCAGGTCGCGCCGAGCAGCAGGCCGCACAGTTCGCGATCAGTCGCATCGGTCATTTCGGGCAGCATGTCGCCGCTGATGCGCATCGGCTTGAGTCCGGTCCAGTTCCCGCGCGATCCCTGACGGAAGCGCACTTCGATGACCAGGCCGCCGTGCTGCTGCGAGTACTCGGGTGAGATGACGTAGAAGACCTGTCGCGGGTCGAGCAAAGGCGCGGACGGATCCTGTTGCGACATGCGCGAAGGCGAGAGCAGACTGAGGCGCGTGGCCCACTCGGGCTCGACGGGTCGCGGCGGGCGATAGCTCGAGTCGCGCTTGCGGGCCTTGGGTGCCTGCACGCCGACCTGTTCATGGGCGCGCGGCCCAGGCGACGGTGCAATGTCCGCGTCGGCGTCTTCCATCGCCTTTCGATCCACCGCCAGTAGCGTGGCCCAGATGTGTTTGCAGTAGAGGCCGTCGGCGTAGTCCGGACAGGTGCAGCTTGCTTCGGTGCCCGCTGAGCCGCGGCGCACCGCGACTTCGAACGTCCCTTCGTCCGTAACGACCGCGCGAGCCAGTTCGCCGTTGGTCGGGTCTTGCAGATTGACCTGTCCGTCCTCGAAGAATTCGCGCCCGCGAAGTCGCGCAGCGCTGGAAAAATACGAGGCCCATGCAGTGGTCAGCGACACATGCTCTCCCTAATGCGGTTCAGTGGAAGCCGAGCCCCCTAGTTTACAGGGTTTAGCGTGGTTCACAATCATTCGATGGAATCAGGCGAAACTGCCTTATAATGAAGCGGTTCGCCCTGCATGGAGGCGCGCCATGGCTGAAACCTCTGCTGATTCGACGCAAGCGATGCACGTCCGCCCTGCCGCGGTCGCCGGCCGCTTTTACCCCGCCGATCCGAAGGAGCTGTCGTTTGCGGTCTGGCAGTTGATTGAAGCGGCGCGGGCAAGCGTCCACGCCGTCGAAGGCGTGAAGGCGATCATCGGTCCACACGCCGGCTACATCTACTCCGGTCCCGTCGCCGGCTCCGCCTACGCCGCGCTGCCTTCCACGCTCAAAGGAAAAATCGCGCGCGTCGTGCTCATCGGGCCTTCGCACTTTGTGAATTTCACAGGCATCGCCACCACGAGCGACGACGCCTTCATCACGCCGCTGGGCGAAGTGATGATCGACCGCGAAGCGCTCGACGCGGCGAGTTCGCTCTCCTTCGTCCAGACCTTTGATGAAGCTCACGAGAAGGAGCACGGGCTGGAAGTGCATCTGCCTTTTCTTCAGGTCGCGCTGGGTTCGTTCAAGCTCGCGCCGTTTGTTTTTTCCGACAGCAGCGCAGCGGAGTGCGGCGAGCTGCTCGAAAAACTCTGGGGCGGCCCGGAGACCTTGATCGTGATCAGCTCCGATCTTTCTCACTATCACGACTACGCGACGGCCAGGCAGATCGACATGTCAACCTGCGCGGCGATCGAAGCGCAGCGGCCGGACCAGATCGGCGAAAACCAGGCCTGCGGCAGGCTCGCGGTGCAGGGCCTGCTGCTGGCGGCGAATGAAAGGAAATTGAAGACGCGCACGCTGGACCTGCGCAACAGCGGCGACACGGCTGGGCCGCGAAGTCGCGTCGTGGGGTATGGGGCGTGGGCGCTGTCCTAATCGTGATCCTTCATCTTTTGCGCCTGCTCCTGCACCATGAGCCTGAACTGGAGCGGCTTGGCGATGTTGGCGTGCGGCTCCGACGAGCCGCCGGAACCGACGATGGTGATGGTGCCGTAGCCGAGGATGCGACCGAGGATGGACTGGTTCACTTCGATGGACTCGATTTTCTGGAGGATGAGTTCCATGGTTTTGCGCCAGACGAGTCCGGTCTTGACGACGACGCGTTTGTTGGTGACGCCGAACTCCGCGCAGGAGTTGAGGATGAGGTGCCGCAGGGCGATGAGCGTCCCGACGCCGAAAAGGAAATACGCGGCGTACTTCATGAGGTTGAAATCTTCGAAGGTAGCGGCCCAGACGGCGAGGCCGCCGCCGATGAAAAAAAGCGTGGGGTAAGGCACCACGGTGATCCAGTGTCGGTGGGAGAGGAAGACGATTTTCTCGCCGTCGGAAAGATGTTCTTTGATGTATGACATGAGGAGCTTTGAGCCTGAAGCTGTGAGCACTGAGCCAGATAAAAAAACGCACACCATTGTCCAGGAGCGAACGGCCGTGATCTGGCTCATAGCTCACGACTCATCGCTCAAAGCTCAATCAAACCACTCATCGGCCGGGTCAAACACCGGCATCGCGACGATGAGGACTTTCAATTTGCCCACGGCCCTGTGCCGGCAGCCGGGGCGGATCTGGATCGCGGTGCCGGGCTTGATGGCGATGCGCTCGCCGTCGAGTTCCATGTGGCCGGTGCCTTCCAGGACATAATAAAGCTCGGTGAGCTTCTTGTGGTAATGCGTCTGCGAGTCGGTCTTGATCTCGGTGACGTGCATCGAAGCGGGTGAGCCGGGCTCTTCGGTGAAGGCCCGACGAGCCTGTCCGCAGGGGCAAGGCACCGGCGCGATGTCCGCCATCTGCACGAGGGCGTAACGCTTGTTGTCGGTCGTGGTCGTCACGCTGGCATCATAGCCACAAAGCCGCGACCGGTGGTCGCGGAGGGGCTCGCAGCGCAGGTGCCGGGTGCCACGGACCGACGAGGCTTTGCGAGGAGGCCCGTGCGAATAACCTGTTGTCTCGGTAGCGCGGACGTCAACACTGGTGAATGCAAGCGGACCTTCTCGACTCGCGGGATGGTGTGTGGGCCTTCCGCGTTTGCACGGGTCTCCTCGCCCAGCCTCGTCGAGCCGTGGCACCCTGCCATCCGATCCGCGACCACCGGTCGCGGCTTTATTCGATGGACTCCGTCGTGTATCGCCAGCACTGGATGCGGTCGGACCAATAGTCCGCGTCGAACCCGGCCTTCTGTTTCAGGTGCGCGAGAAACTGCTCCGGCTCCGGCAGCGTCTGCCAGACATCGGGCAGAAACGTCGCTCGCCGCGGCACCTCTTCGATGATCAGTCCATCCACACCCGGGCGAAGCTGCGCGAGTAAATCATCCTGCGAGGTGACGGTCATCAGCTCGGAGGGACTGAGAATGGAAAGGTGATAATTCAACAGGTGATATTCGTACTCGGCGACGGGCTTGAAGCGGGTGTCGCGGAAGGCGGCGGCGAAGGCGTTGCGGGCGACATCCTCGACCAGCGGGCGCGTGGCGCTGAGCATGCCGATGCAGCCGCGAAGTTCACTTTCGATGCGAAGCGTGACGAAGGAGGCGCGGACAGCTTGCAGTGGAAGTGAGAACTGCGCGGGATCGACGGGCAGTGCGTGGCGATGAGACAAGCCGTGGGAAACGGAATCGCGGGCGATCGCCAGAAGCTGGCGGCGGTCGTCGGGGGAGAGGGCGTTCAAATTGTTGATCGAATCGGACATGGGCGACTCGATGAGGTGCGCCACCTGGCGAAACAGCCACAGTCGTTCGTGCGCCCGACCCTCCCCCCGCCCCTCCCTAAGAGGGAGGGGAGTCAGCTCGCGCGGTCCATCGCCAGTTCGTGCGCTTCATGATAGCGCTTGCCCAGGTTGTGCCAGTCAAAATGCTCGGCGAAGCCTTCGACGCTGTTTCGCAAGGCCACGCGCTCGCGCTGCGACAACTGGCAGAAGCGGTACATCAGGTCCGTCAGTTCATTCGCGGACTGATCGAAGGAAGAATATCGCCGATGCACGCAGTACATGCCGCGCTCGTCGTGCTCGGGCAGGAGCTGCATCAGGTACGCACCGAAGCCGGCCAGGTCGCTCGTCACCGCGGGCACGCCTGAAGCGATCGATTCCAGCGGTGTGTAGCCCCAGGGTTCGTAGTAACTCGGGAAGACGCCCAGGTGGCAGCCGCGCACGAACTGGTCGTACTCCATGCCCCACAGCGGATTGGTCGAGCTGACGAAGTCGGGGTGGTAGATCACTTTGACCGGATCATCCTGCTGATTCCAAAGCCGGCAGGAGCGAAGCTGGTTGAGCACTTCATCCTTTTGATCATCCACCAGGTCATGCGTGACGATGCCCGGCGGCAGGCCGCGCTTCCAGGCCTGGATCGTTCGCCGCAGGCGCAGCAGCCAGTATTCATCGACGAGATTATTCAGGTCGGGAATCTTCCCTTCGGTCGCGCCGCGGAACAGGCGCGTGCCGATCTCGCCTTTGATTTCGTTGGCGATGCCCTGAAACTCATCGAGCATGGCGCGGCTGTGCAGTGCGTTCACATTGATCGACTTGAACGGCCGCTTGGTGATGATGAAGGCGACGACGGTCATCTTCTGCGGCGCGTGGCGCAGGCGGTAGTTCAGCCGGGCCAGCGCTTCGATGGTGAGGTCCAGACCCTTGTTGCGATATTCGTATCGGCCTGAGGTGAAGAAGTAGAGCGTGCGGTCCAGGTCGAAGGTGTAGCTGGGGAAGAAATGCCCCATCGTGAACTCGTGTACCTTCTCTTTATAGATGCGGTGAAGGTTCTGCATCTCGTGCAGCTTTTCGAATCGGCTGATGTTCAGGCCGTTGGGCAGGAGCACATCGGGCGACCGGCCCAGCAGATGCCGGCATTCCAGCGCGGTGATATCGCTGACGGTGGTGAAGACGTGCGAGCCGTGGGCCGCGGCCTTTTCGATGCCGTGCTGCCCCTGCACGTTGTAGTGATGGGCTTCCTTGTCGGCGTCGAAGAAAGAAAGGTGGTCGTAAAAGACGGGCGAGTTCATCGCCAGGTAGCGGCCCAGCACGGTGGCGTGTGTCGTGAACACGATCGCCCCGGGCCAGCTCTCGCGGCGCAGGTCAGGAATGGCGGAGCCGGCCATCCATTCGTGAAAGTGTGCGACGATCTGCTTGCGCGGCGCTTCCTTCGCGCTGACCGCCCACAGGAACAACCGCACCAGTTCACCGAAGGCGACGACGTTGTTCATCAGTTCATCATTACCCGGCAGCGTGATGTGATGATTCTTCCAGAGGTAAAACTTGATCTCGTGCAGGCGATTGAAAATGGTGAGGTAATCCAGGAGCACGACGGTGGGCCGCCCCGTGACCAGCCAGCGGCCGTAGTGAGCACCGATGCCCAGATCGCGAAGCTGCTTGACCGCCTGACCGATCGCGCCCGAGAGCGGAGCCTCTTCGAATTCCACTGAAGCCGTCGCGTGGTTATAGGGCCCCACGAGGCAATACCGGCTGTGCCAGCGGTCCACCATGCTCGGCACTTTGGAGCGGATCACCGTGTAGATGCCGCCCACCTGGTTGCAGACCTCCCACGCGATCTCGAAGAGAATCTGCTCGTGGCGGCGGGAACGGGCGTGCCCCTCCTCCTCCGCGTCAGGCAACACGCCCGGCACCGCTGACGCTCCTGACGCCACCGGCGCTACTGTTACCTGCTTGGCGACTGCACGATTCGTAGTTGACTTGGCCATCGTTCTTTCCACCCCGACCCGATTGAACCTGAAGACCCCGGGCGTCTGTGGTCGAGATTGTACGTAGAGCGTTGCGACCTTGCAGCCGGGTGCCACGGCTCGACGAGGCTCTGCGAGGAGACCCGTGCGAATCTTCCGCGACTCTCGAACCACCGCACGGGGCTCGTCGCAAAGCCTCCTCGCACCGTGGCACCCAAACCCCGTGCTGCTCCACACGCCAGCTTGCCGATGACACTCGTATCCGTCATCGTGTACCTGAACAGCTCCACTCCCCACCGCCCCACCGCCTCACTGCCCGGAGACTCGCCTGATGACCTCCGTCGACCACGTCTTCAAACAGCTTGAACTCGCCTACGAGCCGGACAATATTTACTTCCAGACCATCGGCTCCGTCCTGCACGCGGCCCAGCTTTGCGAACTGCCCGATCAACTCCATCTCATCCTCGCCCAGCCCAAGAACGAACTGATGGTCCACTTCCCCGTCATGATGGATGACGGTACCTACAAACTCTTCAAGGGCTACCGCGTTCAGCACAACAACGTGCTCGGTCCTTATAAGGGCGGTATCCGCTTCCATCCTGAAGTCGGTCTCGATCACGTCAAGGCCCTGGCGGCGCTGATGACCATGAAGTGTGCCCTCGTGCGCCTGCCCTACGGCGGCGCGAAGGGCGCGGTGCGCGTCAACCCGCGCGAGGTGTCACGGTCCGAACTCATGCGACTCACCCGCCGGTTCACCACCGCCCTGGGTCCCAACATCGGCCCGGACTACGACATCCCGGCTCCCGACGTCGGCACCAACGCCCAGATCATGGCGTGGATGGCGGACACCTATATGAACATGCTCCAGCCCAACTTCCGCACCCAGGGACTGGGCGTCGTCACCGGCAAACCGATGGAATTCGGCGGCTCGCACGGCCGCAACAAGGCCACCGGCCAGGGCCTCGTCTACGTCCTGGAAGAAATCCTCGGCGAACTCGGCCTCGATTTCAAAACCATGACCTTCAGCCTTATCGGCTACGGCAACGTCGGATCGTGGACCGGTCGGCTCCTGGCCGAGCGCGGCTCCAAACTCAAGGCCGTGCTCGATCACACCGGCGCCATCCGCAACGACAAAGGCATCGATGCCGAGGCCCTGAACCTTCACGTGGAAAAGACCGGCGGCGTGGCGGGCTTCGCCGATACCCAGGCGATCGATGCCGATGAGTTTCACCAGACGGAGGTGGACTTGTACGTCCCCGCCGCGCTGGAGCAGATGATCGACGAGCGCATCGCCGGTCTAATCAAGTGTAAAGTCGTCGCCGAGGCCGCCAACGCGCCCACCACCCCCGCCGGCGAACGCAAGCTCGTCGAGCGCGGCATCGAAGTCCTGCCCGCCATCCTCTGCAACTCCGGCGGCGTCACCGTCTCCTACTTCGAATGGAAGCAGAACCGCCAGAGCGAAACGTGGGACCTGGAAGTCGTCGATCAGCTTCTGAAAAAGCACATGGTCTTCGCCGCCCGCCGGACAAGACTGTGCAGCCACAAGTACGAATGCGACCTGCGCACCGCGTCCTACTGCGCCGCCCTGGAATACATCGGCCGCGTCTACGCCCTGCGCGGGATTTTCCCCTGAGACCGGGGCGGTCAATCTCAAAGAAAAAAGCTCCAAATCTCAAACAAATCACAATGAAACCCAACCAAGCGGAAAACCACCGTTCTCTACGGAAACCATTTCGACGCTCGCCACCGGCGTTTGAGTTTTGCTTCTCGTCGGCTTGAGATTTGTTTGTGATTTGGATCTTTTGTCTTTGGAGTTTCCTCTGATGCAGCTTTCCGAATTCGACGACATCCTCCGCACCACGCTCGAAGACGCAAGACTCTCCCGCGGGGAGCGGCAGTCACTGTCGCAGGTGCTCGCCGATCTTCCGCTGGATCACCAGCAGCTCGGCGTCCTTCGCCATCACGCCTTCAACATGGTGCGCGAGCATCTGGATCACTCGCCCAACAAACCGGTCCTCGACTGGCTCGAAGAAGTCCTCAAGGTGCTGACCCCGCCGCCCGCCGACGGCTCGGCCGCCTGCGAGTCCCACGCCTACTTCAGCCCGGAGAACAACGTCGCCCGCGTCATCGTCGACCTGATCGATCAGGACCACAAGACCATCGACATCTGCGTGTTCACCATCACCGATGACCGCATCGCCCGCGCCATCCTCCGCGCCCATCGCCGCGGCTGCGCCATTCGCATCGTCACCGATCACGCCAAGGCCTTCGACACCGGCTCGGACATCGAAGAGTTCCGCAAGGCCGGCATCGCGGTGCGAACCGATCGCTCGGATCATCACATGCACCACAAGTTCGCCATCTTCAACAATGCCTCGCTTCTCACCGGCAGCTACAACTGGACCCGCAACGCCGCCCTCTTCAATGAAGAGAACATCATCGTCACCGCCGACCCCTCGCTCGTCCGCGACTTCCGCATCACCTTCGAACGCCTCTGGAAAGAGTTCGGCTGATTTCATATCCCTGAAAATATCTCCCCCCAAAAAGCCCACCCACTCCCGTGGGTGGGGCCGCAACTCCCCTCACACCGCGGAATGCCCAAGGATAGCTACCCCGTGCTTTCCACGACATCACTTCTTCTTCAGCTTCGCCAGTCCGCGCTCCGTGCTGACCATCACGGTCCCGTCAATAACATCCCAAGCCAACGGCTCGACGCTCGTACCCGAACCCGCCCTTGCAATGACCAGCTTAATGATCTGGTCGGCTGGCACCTGCTTCAGATCAAGCGTGATCAACACATCCTGCTCGATCCCTGCCGCCTCAAGCGCCGCCCAGTCCGTAAAGAAATTCACACCCGTTGTGTTACGCATGAAGTCCATCACGTTCACCAGCTTGTTCTGCTCGAACTTCACATCCAGTTTCCCCTTCAACTTCTCGCGTACCTTCCTGGTTGCATCACTATCCTCCCCGCCCTGCTCCAGTCTCGCGATGCGTTTGTCCATTGCATCAATCTTGCCTTCGATGCGGATCAGCGCCGTCATCACGTCAGCGAGCGTCGGCTCCTTCGACTGGGCGTGCGATCGGGCCGGGAGTGCGGTCCATACCGCAATCGCAACCACCACCGTGACGATCAATGCTCCGAGAGTTTCGCGCCTCATCGTTGGCCTCCTTTGAATGTTCGAAACGGAACCATCGAATCTTAGCAGTAACTTGGAGTGCAGCCTCGACAAGCTATGCTGTGGCTGTGTCCAACCCGTTATATGGAGAACTCCTGATGATTCACCGCGTACCGATACTTTCCCTTCTACTTGCAACCGCCTTGGTGTTGACAGGTACCGGCCTCGTCGCCGCCCAAAATCTCAAGCCCGACATGGTGAAGAAGATCGACGACGCCCTGCCCACCAAGCCCACCGCTGCGCCGAAGAAAGCCCGCAAGGTCCTCATCTACACCTACGCGGCCGGCTTCGTTCACAGCTCCATTCCCTACGGCGCGTATGCCGTCGAAGCGATGGGCAAAAAGACCGGCGCGTACAGTTCGGTCATCTCCAACGACCCCGCTGCGTTCGATGACCTGTCCGGCTACGACGCCATCGTGATGGTGAACACGACGGGCGACTGGCTTCTGCCTCGCAGCCCCGGCGGCGAACCGAAGAAGAATGACAAGGACACGGATCAGGCTCATGCCGCCAAGGTCGAAGCCTGGAAGCTCGCCAAGGCGACGTACGACAAGGATGCCGCCGCCGCGAAGGCGAAAGTCGAAGCCCGCCGCGCCAGCATCATGAAGTTCATCAATAGCGGCGGCGGCCTCGTCGGCTTCCATGCCGCCAGCGACGCTCAGTACAACTGGAAAGAGTTCGGCCTGATGATCGGCGGCTACTTCTGGGGCCACCCCTGGCACGAAAAGGTCGGCATCAAAAACGAAGAACCGAATCATCCCCTCGTCGCCGCCTTCGATGGCAAAGACTTCGAGGTCACCGATGAAATCTACCAGTTCAAAGAACCTTACTCACGCAGCAACCTGCGCGTCCTGCTCACGCTCGATACCAGCAAGACCAACATGAAAAAGGGCGGCATCCACCGCACCGACGGCGACTTCGGCGTCGCCTGGATCCGCGACGTTGAAAAGGGCCGGGTCTTCTACAGCTCGCTGGGCCACCGCGAGGAAATCTACTGGAACGCCGCGATCATGAAGTTCTACCTCGACGGTATTCAGTTCGCCCTGGGCGATATCAAGGCCGACGCGACGCCTAATAAGAAATAACCGCCGCTTGCGGCTTAGCAAGGCAGCACCGCATTCTGAAAACCCCGAAAGCACCGCCATAGCAGGCGGTGCTTTTTCTTTCGGCTTGCCACGCCGCGCGGTGCGGTAACACTCAATCAATCAGGATCGGCGCATAGAAGAACCAGGCCCTCGCGATGGCGGCCAGCGCCACCGCCAGCCCCACCCACGCGGCGAGTCTGGCATCACGCCAGCCGCGATGAATGAGAAGCAATACAACCGAGAATGCAAGGAGCAGCGGCGCGGCCATGATGCTCGCGCATCCCGTGCTGTGCAGCGTGAGATAAACCTTGTCGAACGATGAAGGCAACCTGCGCACGCCAACGCGCC
This sequence comes from Phycisphaeraceae bacterium, assembly GCA_040902585.1. Lineage (GTDB taxonomy): Bacteria > Planctomycetota > Phycisphaerae > Phycisphaerales > Phycisphaeraceae > JBBDXA01. The sequence goes on along the minus strand of JBBDXA010000055.1, from coordinate 24,321 downwards.
ATGGGCCATCGATCTCTCTGGAATACGAACTAATCGGATCGCCCGCAGCGAAGTTGACAACTTCAATACGCCCGATCGAAACCAGCGTGATCAGCATGAGAACGTACACCACAAAAACAGTCACCCCCGGATAAGGCCGATCCGCTCGTCGCTCCAGTTCCTCGCGCGTAAATGTCTTCCCGCACTCCGGACAGGAAAACTCCCACGTGCCCGACAGGTCGTAATCACAACCCGGGCAGTGCAGCCCCGTGAGCAGCTCCTGATTCGGCGCGGTGTTCGGCATGCGTCAGATTCTAAGCGTGAAGTCCGCAGTCGCCCCGGCCGAGTCGTGCGCCGCAGATTGAATCCTCGCGCCCCAACTCGCCTATAATTCCACCTATGGACTCCCCCGTGACCCCTGCTGATCGCGCCATGCCGCTGGACCCGAAGGCACCGGCCCGCGCCGTGTCACCTCATCCCGCCCTGAAAGAGTTCTACGAACACCCTCAAGACCGCGCCCAAACCCTCGGCCAGCTCTTCGATTCCTCAGCCGCCCACTACGACTGGATCAACCACGTCCTCAGCTTCGGCACCGGCAACTGGTACCGCGCCCGCGCCCTGCGCACCGCGGGACTCAAGCCGGGCATGCGCATCATCGACGTCGCCTGCGGCACCGGCGTGATCAGCGAGCGGGCTGCGAAAATCGTCGGCGACCCTTCGCTCGTCATCAGTATCGATCCCAGCGAAGGCATGCGTGCTCAGGCCAAACGCCGACGCAACATCAACGCACTGGCAGGGGATGCCGAACACCTGCCCGTCGAAAATGCGAGTGCGGACATGGTCGTGATGGGCTACGCCCTGCGGCACGTGACGGATCTCGTCGCCGCCTTTACCGAATTCGCCCGCGTCCTCAAGCCCGGCGGGCGCGTGCTCATCCTGGAAATCACCTCCCCGCGCGGCCGAATCAGGCGCGGCCTCGCCCGCTTCTATTTCCGCGGCCTCATCCCGCTCATCATGCGCATCTTCAGCCGCAGCAAAGACGCGAAGAAACTGATGCAATATCACTGGGACTCCATCGAACGCTGCGTCCCGCCCGAGACGATCCAGCAAGCCATGAACGACGCAGGCCTTTCGTCCATCCATCGCCGCGTGGACGTCGGCGTATTCAGCGCCTACACCGCCGCCAAGTAGTCATCTCGCGCGAACGCCACTGCTTCGGCTACCCCGGAGGGGCACAAGAATGTAGCCACAGGTGAAGCGACGCTGCTCGGAGCGTCGTGCAACCCGTGGAAGGCGGGCGATTGTTTCACCTCGCCCCGGCAGGGGCGACAGTGATTGCATGGCACCAGCCCACTGCCGCCCCTGCCGGGGCGGTGAACACGACGACGATCGATCCCGTGCGATTCCGTACGATCCCGCACGATTTCGCGCCGACTCGCCGCGGCTCGCTACGTTTCACTTCGTGTGCTGCTGCCCATCAAACACACCCCCATCGCCAGTGCCGTGCCCGCCAGCATGCGCCAGGGGAACTCGATGCTCTTTGACCACGCCGTCATCGCCGCGAGCCAGTTTGTGTCCGCCTTCGCGCCGTCGGGCGTGAGCGCCGCCCAGAAAACAGGGTGCATGACGAGCACGGTGACGAAGCCGACGATGAGCGCGGCGATCACGCTTCTGCTGCTGCCGCGCTTCGTGAAGAGCGCGGTGAGGAACACAGCCGCGAGTCCGGTGTAGGCGAAGGTCATCACATCCAGGGCAAACTTGATGAGCGTCTGCCGCGGGTCGTTGGGATCGTAAGCCTGCACGCAGAGCATGGCGAAAGCGCCCATCGCGATGCCCAGCAGCACCACGCACGCCCGGCCAACCCAGACGTAATGCTTCGCCGGTTTGTCCGGCGCGGCATGCATGTAAAGATCATTCACGATGGCGGAGCTCATCGAATTGAGCGAGGAGTTCACGCTCGACAGTGCCGCGGCGAAAAGACCCGCGAGCATCAGGCCTTTCATGCCGCCGGCCAGTTCGCGCACGATGAACTCAGCGAAGACCCGCGTGGAATCCGGCTTGTAATCAGGGGCGGTGCCGCCCATCAGATGCGGGCATTGATAGAAGACATACAGCGCCAGGCCCACGACGAGAAAGAGCAGCGTGATCGGGGCGTTGAGCAGGATGGCGGCGATGACCGAGCCGCTGCCCTTTTTCGCGCTCTTGCAGGTGAGCATGCGCTGGGCCATGTCATGATCCATGCCGTAGGCTGCGAGATTGAGCAGCAGATAGCCGCTGATCGCGGTGAGGATGGTGAAGGCTTTGCCGAACTCGATGCCGGAGGAGGAGACGCCCGGATCGATGGCGATCAGTTTGCTCGCCGCCTGCGGAGCGCCCTCGGGAACAGGTGGATTCGCCAGCGTCTGCATCACTTCGCTCAAGGGCGCGGTGATGCGGTTGGAGATGACAATGAGCGCGACGATGGCTGCGCCGACGAAGACGAAGAGCTGAATCGCATCGGTGAAGATGACGCTGCGGATGCCGCCGGCGAAGGTGTAAAAAATGCCCACGAGCATGACCACGGCAATGGCGATCTGCATGCTGCCGCGGTCGTTCGCATCGTTGAAGAGAATCAGGGCGGTGGGGATGGCGGCGATGAACACGCGCGAGCCGTCGGCGAAGATGCGGCCGATGACGAACATCACACTCGCGGCCTGTTTCGCGCCGCGACCGAAGCGGACTTCGAGCAGACCGTAGACCGTGGCGACGTTGTGCTTGTAAAACTGCGGGATGAAATAGAAGGCGACGATGAGCACGGCGATCATGGCGCTGGGCACGGTGATGAGATACGTCAGGTTGCCGGCGAAGGACTGCTGCGGTCCGCCGAGGAACGTCGCGCCGCTGAGGGCGGTAGCGACGACGGAAAGGGCGACGGCCCAGACCGGCATGCTGTGGCGGGCGAGGAAGTAGTCGTCAGCATTCTCCTGCTTTCGCCGGCTGAACCAGATGCCGCTGAGGGCGAGGACGAGGAAGTAGCCGCCGAGCACCAGCCAGTCGGCGAGGTCGAAGCCGGGAGCACCGGGGGCCGGAGCGGGCGATGCATCCTGTGCGGCGGCGATCAGAAGCATGCGGCGATGATACTCTGTTGTCACATGAACGAACGCAAGACACGCTTGGTTGCCGGCTGCATGACGGGCACGAGCCTGGATGGCATCGATGTCGCGCTGGTGGAAATCGAAGGCGAAGGGCTGGCGATGACGGCGACGTTTCGCGGCATGGTGTCGCGCCCGCTGGGTGAGCTAAGCAATACGCTGCGGCACTTTGCGGAAGGCGGAAGTGCGGCGGCGATCGGCTATATGAAGGCAGCACGGACACTGGGCGAGCTGCACGCGGAAGCAGTGATGGAACTGTGCCGCAAGCACGACATTCCGATTCCCAAACAGGGGCAAAGCCCACCCACTCCTGTGGGTGGGTCAGCCACGTTGGACTTCATCGTCGCCCACGGCCAGACCATCTGGCATGCGCCGGAGGCGAAAGCAGAAGGGCAGAAAAACAGAAAAGCAGAAAAAGGAGACGCAGAGGCGGAGCCGGGCGTGAGATGGGCGGGTGGTGAGGGGAGGTCAGCCGGTTATGGCGTGGAGAGCGCGGAGGATGCGGAGAGTGCGGAAGACGCCGAGTGCGAAGCCGCAAGCGGCACGGGATTGTCGTGGCAACTCTTGGATCCCTGGCCGATGGTAAGGAGGCTGCGCGTGCCTGTGTGTTACGACCTGCGTCAGGCGGACCTCATCGCCGGCGGACAGGGCGCGCCGATCACGCCGCTGGCGGATTGGATTCTCTATCGCAGCGTGCCGCGGCCCTGCGCGATCGTCAACCTCGGCGGCATCTGCAATGTCACGCTGCTGCACGACAAAGCGGAAGATACGCGCGGCCGGGACGTCGGCCCTTGCAACATTCTGCTCGATACCGTCGTCCAGCGCCTCTATCCCGGCCAGCGCTACGACGAAGGCGGCGCGATCGCCTGCCGCGGCAAGGTCGTTCAGATGCTGCATCAGGCGATCGTCATCGATGCCCTGGCGATTCTCAAAGAGCAGCGGTCGCTGGGCAGGGAACATTTTCCGCTCAGCGTGATCGAAGGCTGGCTGGCGACGGCGAAGAAGTATGAGACCAGCGAAGACATCGTCGCGACCTACACGGCGGCTGTCGCGGACCTCGTCGTCATCGGCATCAAAGCAACGGCGAAGGAGGCGGCCCTGAAGCAGGTCGTTCTCGCGGGCGGCGGGGCGAAGAACCCTGCGCTCGTCGAAGCGATCAGGAAGCACGACATGCTCGACCTTCCAGTCGTTCGAAGTGATGAGGTGGGCATTCCCTGTGAAGCGCGGGAGGCGGTTGGTTTTGCCGTGCTCGGCGCGCTGTCGCAGGATGGTGTGCCCATCACGCTGGAGCAGGTGACGGGGGCAAGGCAGCCCGGCCGGGCAGGGGCATGGGTGTATCCATAAGCATTGCGGATTGCGGAATGCGGATTGACAATGCAAGCCGGTGTGCCTCATGAGTGACGACAACGCTTCCAATCCGCCATCCGCGATCCGCCATCCGCAATCTTTGCCCGACCGCGGCCACCTGCTCACCGAGCAGCGGCTGCCCACTTCGGCCGGCCTCGATGCGCTTTCCATTGAAGACGCCCTGCGCGTGATCAACGAACAGGATGCGACGATTCCCTCGATCATCGCCCAAGCCATCCCGCAGATCGGCAAACTCGTTCACACCATCGTCAATGCCATGCGCGGAGGCGGTCGCCTCATCTACCTCGGCGCGGGCACCAGCGGTCGCCTGGGTGTCCTGGACGCCAGCGAGGTTCCGCCCACGTTCCACTGCGATCCGGGCAACGTCGTCGGCCTGATCGCCGGCGGCGACACCGCCCTGCGAAATAGCAGCGAAGGCAAGGAAGATGATCCGCACGGCTCCAGCGCGGAGCTCGATGCCCTTCATGTCGGCGCGAGTGATGTGGTCGTCGGCATCGCGGCGGGCGGGACGACGCCTTATGTCCTGGGCGGTCTGCATCACGCCCGGCAGCTCGGCGCGGCCACGGCCCTGGTCTGCTGCGTGACGCAGGAACAGTTGCATCCTTCGCCGCGCGGCGAGGGAACATCGCCGAATGACGCGGCAGCTCCGGCCCGCGCCCTTCCCGGCGGGGCTCCGGGCGGGGCTCCAAACGCAGCCATGTCGTCACTCGTGCGCAACTACATCGCTTCGATCGAGCAGCTCATCTCGCTGCCTGTCGGTGCGGAGGTCGTCACCGGCTCGACGCGCATGAAGGCCGGCACCGCGACGAAGCTGGTATTGAACATGATCAGCACGACGGTGATGGTGCAGCTCGGCAAGGTGTGGGGCAATCTGATGGTGGACATGAAGGCGAGCAACGTGAAGCTGCGCGATCGCGCAGTGCGCTTCATCGTCGGACAGACCAATCTGTCGCGCGTGGAGGCGGCGAAGTTGTTGGATGGCGCGGGTGGAAGGGTGAAGCTCGCGCTGGTGATGGCGATCAAAGGCGTGGACGCGGCGGTGGCGGAGAAGCTGTTAGAAGAGCAGCATCAGCAGCTAAGGCCGATTCTGGGGGAGCCGCGGTGAAATTCGTTCTTAACACGGAGGCGCAGAGAGGTCGGAGTGCGCAAAGGGAGAGTGGGAGAGGCAAAACGAGTTTCGTGCCATGCATCAGCTCGGAGAAGCATGGCACGAAATCTAAAAATTCCTCACTGGGGGCTCTGCGTTCTCTGCGAACTCTGCGGGCTCTGCGTTTAGATCGAACTCGCGACGACCAGCGTTCGCACGCGCACAGGGTCAACAGGATTCGTCGCGATGCCATCGACTTTCAGCGCGGTGCCGACGATCACGCCGTCAGCCGCGCGCAGGGCTTCGGCAATGGTCTTTTCGTTGACGCCGCTGCCGATGAAAACAGGCGTCGCCCCCGCCGCGAGTTTCGCCTCCCTGGCGCGGGCCGGGTCGGTGGGCTTGCCGGTGCCTGCGCCGCTGATGGCGATGCCGTCCGCAAGGCCGCGGTGGATGGTGTCGTCGATTTCATCCTTCAACGATCGGCGCTCGCCCAGCGGCGAAGAGTGTTTCACATCGACATCCGCCAGCACGCGAATGTGTGTCGCGCCGAGCGAAGTACGCTCGCGCTGAAGGTCGTGCGCGATGCCTTGGATGATGCCCTGATCGGTGACGCGGGCACCGCAGAGGATGTTGACGCGGATGAACTGAGCCTCGGCCGCGAGCGCGATGGCCAGCGCGGAGCGCCCGTCATTACGAAGGACGTTGATACCCAAAGGCAGGTTGATGCGTCTCTTAATCTCGGCTGCGATCATGGTGAGCGAGCTGATGACATGGGCAGGCACGCGATCAGGGAAGAAGGGCGAGTCGCCGAAGTTTTCAACCATGAGTCCGTGAACGCCGCCGGCCGCGAGCGCATCAGCATCGGACAGAGCGCGGTGAAGGACATCGGCGAGCGAGCCGCCGTAGCGCGGGCTGCCGGGCAGAGGCAGAAGATGCACCATGCCGATGATGGGCTTAGGAGTGGAGAACAGGTCGAGCATGGGAGCAGGATAACATGCGCCTGTTGCACCCGAGCGTCGGCCCTGAAGGGCCAACGCCTGCGGCCTTGGCCCTTGGCCCTTCTCCCTCTATCCTTTGCGCATGAGTCTTTCGCTCGGTCACGGCAAATCCTTCGATGTCGGCACCTTCGGCTTCGACGATTCCCAGCTCCCTCCGTTTCAGGATGGCGCGATCGACCTGCGCAGTTGGTTCGGCCCCCCTGACTCCGACGCCTACGCCAAGCCCCTCGAACTGGAGATCGGCTCAGGCAAAGGCACCTTCCTCGTGCAGCAGGCGACGCTCACGCCGCACGTGAACTACATCGGCCTGGAGTACGCCAAGGCGTTCTGGCGCTTCGCCGCCGACCGCTGTCGCCGACACAGCCTCGCCAACGTCCGGCTCGTTCGCGCGGAGGCTGCGTTCTTCATTCGCAACTACGTGCCCGATGCCAGTCTGCGTCAGGTGCATATTTATTTTCCCGACCCCTGGCCCAAGGCCCGGCACCACAAGCGTCGGCTGATTCAGACGCCCTTCTTCCACGAGCTGCATCGCATCCTTGAGCCCGAAGGCATGGTGCGCATCGCCACGGATCACAGCGATTATTTCGCGTGGATGCAGGAGCATGCCGCGGCCGCGAGCGAGCTGTTCGAGCCGCTGCCGTTTGAAAGCCCGCAGTCAGCCGGCGAAGGCGAACTGGTCGGCACGAACTTCGAACGCAAGTACCGCCGGGAAGGTCGGCCGTTTCACGGGATGATTTTGAGGAGGAAGGAACGAAGGGAGGGTGGCGGAGAGGAACGAAGGGACGGAGGGACGGAGGAACGAAGGGAGGGGAAATGAGTGAAGCACGCATCGCGGCATTCCCGCTCGCCTTTGCCTTCCCCCTTCGTGCCTTCGTCCCTCCGTCCCTTCGTTCCTTCCGCCACCCCTTTGCCACCCGAATCGCCAGCCTGTATAGTTTCCGCTCCCGCAAACACCGCTTAGGAGGCCACACATGCGCATGGTTCAGAACTTCGGGCTCGCGTTGATCGTTGCCGTCGCGATGATGGCTGGCTGCAAGAGTGATCCGGCCGCGAATATCACTGGTGCGACAGGCACCGAGCCGGTGGAGATTCTCAAATCCCACGCCGGCAGCGATCCGGTGTTCAAGCGCGACTGGACGCTCATCAATGAGAAGGTGGAAGCGTACGCCGCGGTCGATACCGCGTTGGAACCGGACTACGCCACGCAAACCGTCGTGGTGATCTCCCTGGGCGAAGTGCCTACGGGCGGGTTCACCATGACCGCGCTGGGCGCTCAGCGCAAGGGCCCGGACCTGTTCGTGCAGTTCGAGGCGAAGTTGCCCGCAGCCGACGCGGTCGTGACCCAGGCGACCGAGTTCCCCTACGTGGCGATTCTCATTCCCAAGTTCGAAGGCACCATCGTCCACCTGGAACCGCAGGACTGATGTGCCTAATCATTTGAATAGTCAACGAACCGGACCGCGAAAGCGGTCCGGTTTTTTTGAGCACCATCCCGACAGGGTGGTGCTATTCACGAACGGGCATCTGTTGCGACCTTGGCACCTTGGGTCGATGGTCCCGGTGGCGTCGAGCGTCAACTGTGTGATGAGCGCCAATAGCACCACCCTGTCGGGATGGTGCTCCCGGGGTGCTCCCGCACTTCACCCCGCCTTGCGTTTGTTCTCCGTCGCGCGCTGAAGGGATTTGTTCTCTCCCTCAGTGAGACTGTGCAGCCCGTGGTCCTTCACCTTGGCGAGAATGCGATCGACTTCCGCTTCCATGGCGACACTTTCCTCGCGCTCCCGGCTGACCTTACGCGAGCGGCGTTTCTCTTTCCAGCGTCGCCAGCCGTCGCCGCCCAGGCGATCGGCCCAGTTGAGCAGCCAGGTGCGTTTGATGAAGAGATATCCCAAGGCTGCGCCGCCCAGGTGGCAGGCGTCGCCGCCGGCGTTGGAGGAACCGGCGAGCAGACTGAGAGTCGCAATGCCCAGGAACACCATCGCCATGGTGCGCAGTTCCATCGGAATGGGCGGAAACAGGAGCATGACGCGCTGGCGCGGTGCGACGCAGGCGGCGGCGATAAGCACGCCGAATACACTGCCCGAAGCGCCGATGAGCGGAACCTGCCCTGCGACGCGAACGATCATGTCAGGAAAAATCAGCCCGGGCGCGAAGCTGACGATGAGCGAATAGAGCACGGCTCCGCTCATTCCGCAGAGAAGATAGAACGCGAGGAATCGCCTGCTGCCCAAGTAGTTTTCGATCATGGGCCCGAAGAAGTACAGGCCGAGCATGTTGAAGAAGACGTGGAAGAAATCGCCGTGAAGAAACTGGTAGGTGAACCAGCGCCATAGTTGCCAGCCATGAACCGCACGACCGACATCAAACGCGCCGTGTATGTATGGGGAAAGCCAGGATGCCCGCTGGCTGCCGGTCAGGATCGCGTCGAGCAGAAAGATGACGGCATTGATGATGATCAGCCAGGTCACCACGGTCCTGGTCGAAAAATTGCGACCGAAGCCACCCGATGTGTGCTGTTCCTCGCGGTTGTAATCTCGTTCGTGCCAAGCCATGCAAATCTATCCTCATCGGGCGGCTGCTGAAACAGGTGATTCTCATGCGCAGGTCAGCCGCCTTCGTTTCGAATCCATCTATCGTAGTAGAGCAACCCCGCGATTGTCTTGCCATCACGAATTTCGCCGCTGCGGATCATCTGAATCGCCCGCTTCCACTCCGTCACATGCGGCGTGATCCGCTCAGAAGCATCCAGTTCCTGCCCCACCTGCGTCAAATCCTCCGCAACGAACGCATGCATCACTTCATCAGAAATACCAGGGCACACGTGAAACGAAAACAACGGCGTCATGCGACCGGCACGATAACCCGTCTCCTCCTCGACCTCGCGCACGGCGCATCGCATCGGCTCCTCGCCGGGCGGTTCGAGCGTCCCCGCAGGCAATTCCCAGAGCGCGGCCTTGGCGGTGAAGCGGTAGTTCTGAATGAGGACGACGTGGTCCTGATCGAGCATGGGCACGATGAGGACGGAGCCGGGATGGGCGATATATTCGCGCGGGTGCGTCCTGCCGTCGGAGCTGGGCAGCTCGACGCGGTGCAGGTTGAAGCGGGTGCCGGTGTAGACGCGCTGCGAATTGTCCGGTTCTGAAGGCATGGTCCGGGAACTGGTTGTCAATGGAGAGGAAGGCTTACGGTATCGTAACGCATCGGCATGCGATGATGCTCCGCTCGTTGGACGATAATGTCCTGGTGATCCGACTGATGAACGATCCAAGCCCTGTCGTCGACACGCGGCAGATGCAGGATGGCCCGCTGGTGAGCGTGCTGATCCCGGTCTATAACGCCGCCGGCTTCCTGCGCGAGACGCTCGAGTCCGCCTTGTCGCAGAGCTATCGGAACCTGGAAGTGATCGTCAACGACGACGGCAGCACCGACGATTCACCCGCCATCATCGCGGCCTTCGGCAATCGCCTGCGCACCACTGTCACCCGGCGGGCAGGCATCGCCGGCGCTCGCAACGCGATGCTGAAGGTGGCCCACGGCAAGTACGTGGCGCTATTGGATCATGACGACCTGTTCCTGCCGGAGAAGACGGCGATGCAGGTGGCGATCATGGAGGCGAACCCCCAGGTCGCCGTCTGTCACACCGCCACGGAATGCTTCGATGCCTGGACCGGTGACGGCCCGATTCCCGACGAACGCCGCAGACGCATCGACGGCGCCTGCTTCGACAAGCTGCTGCAATCCAACGGCATCGTCCCCTGCTCGGCGATGATCCGCCGCTCCGCCCTGCCGCCTGATGGCTTTGATGAAGCGATCTTCGGCGTCGATGACTACAAACTCTTCCTCCGCATTCTCTTCAGGCATGAAGCGCATTACGTCAAGGCCCTGACCGCGCGCTATCGCAGGCACGAATCGCAGACCAGCGGCTCGCAGGGCCGCAACCTGCAACTGTTCGGCTGCCGCGCCAAGCTGGAAGTGCTCGACGAATTCAAAGACGAGATACCCGCCGATCAACTCAAGACCTGGCGCGGCGAAGCGCTGGAACAACTGGAACACTTCACCCTGTCGCACTACTGGCGCAAGGAGTGGACGTTCGCCCGCGCAGGCTTCGAAGCCCTGCGCAATCACGGCGGCGCGGTGCCCCTTCGTCGCCGCCTTCGCGCCTGGGTTGGCCAGGCCTTGGCCGGAAAGCAGCGCGTCAAGTGATCGATCCACGCATGAAGACGTACGAATGCAGAATCTGTAGCCACCGCGAAGGCACCTGGCACGAGGCCGGCGAACGCATGTTCAACTTCGGCGGCAGCTATCCGTACTTCGAGTGCGCCCAGTGCGGTTGCCTTCAGCTCACCGAAGTGCCAACCGACCTTTCGCCGTTCTACCCGGCGGGCAAGTATTACTCCTTCTCCTCACCCGGCCCCGTTCACCAACACAGCGAAGCGACCGGCCTGCGCGGCTGGATCGCCCGCCATCGCAACCGCGCCGAGGTCTTCGGCAAACCCTTCTGGGCGCGACTGCTCACCAAGGTCTGGCCCCGGCCTGATCTGCGGCCGTGGCGCGGGTACTTCGATCACACGCCCATTCAACGCTTCGATCAACCCATCCTCGACATCGGCTGCGGCGGCGGCGCCTTGTTGCGGCGGCTTCACGATGCCCTCTTCACCAACCTCACCGGCGTCGATCCGTTCCTCGCGGCGGACATCGCCCTCTCGCCGACGTCGCACATTCACGCCAAACCCCTCGAGTTCCTCACCGGAAGGTCGTTCGACTTCATCATGATGAACGATTCGCTCGAACACATGCCCGACCAGATCGGTACGCTCAAGACCGTGGGCCGGCTTCTCTCTGCCGACGGCGTATGCGTGATCAAGATTCCGGTCGTGTCCGATGGGCCCTGGAAGCGTTACGGCGTGCGCTGGGTGGAACTCGATGCGCCCCGGCATCTGTTTCTTCATTCAAAGAGAAGCATGCGACTGGCCGCTGAAAAGGCCGGCATGGAAGTGTTTCACACCTGGAATTCCGGCGATTATTTCCCCTACATCGCCAGCGAACTTTACTTGAAAGACATTCCGCTTTATGACGACGAGAAGAAATGCTATCGCAATCGCGAGGCTCACTTCACGCCTGCGGAACTGGAGCAGTTCAGGAAATGGACGAACGAAGATGCGGCTCGCGACGAGAGCGGGCATGTCGATTTTTATCTGCGCCGCAAGGCGTGACTGGTGTGATGGACCAGCATTGCGCGTCAGGGCAAGGGCTTGGTGGCATGGGCAAGCGAAGTCTTTGGAGCTTGCCCATGAGGATCACCTTTGGAAGACGCGGAAAGAATCCCCTCCAACCGCTCCATCAGACCTTCAAAGCAGAACCGTTCGCGAATGATCGCCAGACTTCGCGCGCCCATGTCGCGCCGCGCCTGGGGTGACGCGGTGACGATCCGGTCCAGCGCCGACGCCATCGCGGCGACATCGCCTATGTCGATGGTGTAGCCGTTGACGCCTTCATCAATGCTGTCCACCGCCGCCCCCACGCGCGACAGCACGGCCGGCACGCCCTGCGCCAGGCCCTCGGCCACGGCCAGGCTGCAACCTTCCACCTTGGACATGTGCGCGTAGATGTGAATCTTCTTCCGCGCCGCCATGGCGTGTTCCCACGGCAGCGGGCCGGTGATGGTCAGGCGATCGGCGATGCCCAGTTCCGCGGCGAGGGCGCGCAGCGATGGCTCCAGCACGCCGCCGCCGATGAAGAGCAGTTTCAGGCCCGGATGCTTGTCTTTGATCCGCCCGACGGCGCGGAGGAGATCTTCGTGTCGCTTCTCGTCATCGAGCCTGCCGATGGTGCCGATGATCTGCTCCGTTTCGGACTGCGGCGCGGGCTCGGCGGCGATCTGCCCGGCAGGCACGCCGTTGTGACAGATGAACATCTTCTTCAAATCAAACGACACCGGCGGCACCTGAGGCAGACTCGCCACCGGACGCTTACCCAGCAGCAGGTCGGCGATGAACCGGCTGACGGGGCAGACCGCGGCTGCGTCCTGCACCATGTCCTGAAGCCGGGGCGACGGGTTCTTGTGCATGTCCCCGCCGTGAATGCGCAGGGCGTAGGGAATGCCGGTGGCGAGAAAGATGTCACGCGCCAGCATCGCGCTGTGGGCGGCCCAGTGGGCTTCGATGACGTCAGCGCGCTGCTGCTTCACGAAGGCCATGACGCGTTTCTGCGTCAGCCAGTCGTGCAGGCCGTGACGCAGGCCTTTATCGCGGCGCATGGTTGCGAGTGATTGCGTGGTCTTGCCTTTGAACCCGCGAGCCGCCACAGCCGTGAGCAGGCGAAACAGCGTGCCATCGCCCTGGTAGCGCTGATCGACACGCAAGACCGGCACATCCTGCAAACCAAAATCGGCGGGGTTGGCGCGCGGCCCAGGCGGATCGCCCAGCGAAATCACCGCCACGCGATGCCCGCGCTTCCGCATCCACTGCATCTCGCGAAACAGCCAGGGCGTGTAGAGATAAGGCCAAAATGGAAGGCTGTAAATCAGGTTCATCGCGATACGACGCAGATCAGGACATGCGAAACATGCGGAACATGCGGGCGATCAATCGGACATGAACGGCATCTCTACTCATGTACCCAGCGGCCGCTCACTGCTGCCCGTGACCTGCTTGCGAAGGTTGCCGAGGATGCCTTCGAGCTGATCCATCAACGTCTCGAAGCAGAACCGCTGGCGGATGATCGAAAGGCTATGGGCGCCCATGTCACGCCGCGCCGAAGGCGTCAGCATCGCGACCTGGCGCAATCCTTCGCACAGCGCCTCCACATCGCCGACCTCAAAAGTATATCCGTTGATGCCTTCATCCACACTCTGATCGGCAGCGCCGACGCGCGAGAGAACAGCGGGCACGCCCTGCCCGAGTCCTTCCGCAATCGCCAGACTGCATCCTTCCACTTCCGAGGCCTGCGCGTAGATATGAAACCGGCTGCGAAGCTCCATCACCTTGTTCCAAGGCTGCGGGCCGGTGATCGTGACGCGATCGGCGATGCCTCGCGACGCAGCCAGAGCGCGCAGTGAAGGCTCGAGCTGGCCGCCACCGACGATCAGGAGGCGAAGTTGCGGGCAGGTGTCTTTTAATCGCGCGACGGCTTCGATCAGGTCCGCGTGGCGTTTCTCGGGATCGACGCGACCGATGGTGCCGATGACGATCTCTTCATCGCTCTGCGGCGCGGGCTCAGTGCCGATGGCGTCGCCGGGAATGCCGTTGTGACACACGTGCAGCCGGGCGTTTTCGACGAGGACGGGCGGCACGGGTGGAAGGCTTTCATGCGGCCGCTCGCCTTGCAGAAGGTCCGCCAGAAAGCCACTGACCGGGCAGGCGGCCGCCGCATCGGCGACGATCTCGGGCAGGTTCGGCGAAGGATTGCGGTACAGGTCGCCGCCGTGCAGGCGCACGGCATAGGGAATGCCGGTGGCGCGGTACACATCGCGCGCCAGCATGGCGCTGTGAGCGGCCCAGTGGGCTTCGATGGCGTCAGCCTTGTGCTTCTGGACGAAGGCGGTGACGCGTTTGAGAAGAGCCCACTCGTGCAGCCCCTGGCGCAGGCCGGACTTGCTTCGGAGTTCCTTCATCGAATCGAGCGACTTGCCTTTGAAGCCGCTGAAGGCGACGCGCATGAGGTTGCCCAGGAGCTGCTTGTCGCTGCCGACCTGTTGACGGACTTGCAGCACGGGCACGTCCTGTAAGTCGAAATCCTTCACATCGGCGGATGGCCCGGGCGGATCGCCGAGCGAGACGATGGCGATGTGATGCCCGCGCTGCTTCATCCACTGCATCTCGCGGAACAGCCAGGGCGTGTAGAGGTAAGGCCAGAATGGAAGGCTGTAGACGAGGTTCATAGACGTAGACTCGGCGATTGATTCCCCTCCCTCCCAGGGAGGGGTTAGGGGAGGGTCGGACACACAGCGTCCGTGCGTCCACGTTGCAAGAGGGAGCAACGGGACCAAGCAGCCCCGACCCTCCCCCTGCCCCTCCCTAAGAGGGAGGGGAGTTCAGTTCCTATCGGCCTAAAACGCGCGGCGATGTCGCGGCCTTTGCCAACGGTTCAGGCGTGTTTGGTCGAAATAGAACCAGCAGCCCAGGTTTTCAGTAACACTTCGCATCGAGGTGGTCAGTGTCCGGTAACGCGTTCGATACGGTCAGCGTCGTCATGCCCTGCTACAACGGGGCGCAGTACCTTGCGCAAGCGATGGACAGTGCCCTCGCCCAGACGCATCGGCCGATTGAGATTCTCATCGTGGACGACGGCTCCAAAGACAACAGTGCTGAGCTTGTCCGAAAGTACGAAAGGGATTTTCCAGACCGCGGCATTCGCCTGATTCAACAACCCAACGCAGGTGAACCGGCTGCCCGCAACACCGGCATCTTCGCGTCCAAGGGCACCTGGGTCGCGCAGCTCGATACCGATGACTGGTGGGAACCGCCCAAGCTGGCGATGCAGCTTGAGGCGGCGCGGAAGGCGGGCGATGACTGCGTACTCGTTCACACCGGCGTCGTCGGTCACCTGCCTGACGGCAAGCTCAACCCATCGCCGGCTGTCTCCAACCGCGTCGGCTGGTGTACCAAAGCGCTCCTCGATCCGACCAGCATCGGTCACCCTTCGATCATGGTGCGAAAGGATGCTCTGGAAAAAATCGGCGGCTACGACCCCGACTTCAAACAGGCGTGCGATATCGATCTCTACTTCCGCCTGAGCGCCATCGGCACCTTTGTCCACGTGCCCGATCGCCTGCTGCATTACCGCTACCACGCCGGCCAGATGAGCGCCAGCCCGGTGAAGCAGATTCGCTTTCATCATCGGGCTGTGCGCAAATTCTTCGAGCAGCATCCGGAGAAGCTCGCCGAGATCGGGCCGGACTACGTGAGCGCGAAGCTGGCGGAGCATGTGGGCGTGAAACTGGAAAGCCTGTACTGGCGTCGCAACCTGCCGGGCTTCCGCGAGCTGCTGGCGTATGCCGATGAGAACAAGCTGGATAACGATGTGATCCGCGCGTGGCGCAAGCGCGCTCGCTGGCCCAACTGGGTGATCCGGTTGAAGGATCGGTTGACCGGAGGACGAAAAGCATAAAAACACAAAAGCAGAAAAGCAGAAAATGAAACCATGACATACACACCCTGAATCGCCCCATTTTTTGCTTTTGTGCTTTTGTGCTTTTCTGCTTTTCTGAACCATGCAACTCACCGTCGCCATCTGCACCTACCGCCGGCCGAAGATGCTCGAGCAGACGCTCGCATCGCTGGCGTTGTGCGCGCCCATCGATGCCGCGTGGGAACTGCTGGTGATCGACAACGAATGTAATGACGAAGTGAAACGCATTGTCGAGTCTTACTCACACAAGATGCATCACACGGATTCACAACCCGGAACTCGGAACCCGGAACCCCAAACCCCCGTCCCGGTCCGCTACCTCCCCGAACCCACCACCGGCACCAGCCACGCCCGCAACCGCGCGGTGAACGAAGCGAGCGCGCCCATCGTGCTGTTCACCGATGACGATGTGACCTTCGAGCCGGCCTGGCTCAAGCACATGTGGCACGCGATCACATCGCAGAGCGGTTGCCGATTCTGGGGCGGGCGTGTTGATCCTGTGTGGGAGCAGCCCAAGCCCAAGTGGTTTGATGAAGCGACGAATCCGATGCTGGGCGACACGATCGTGCAGTACCTGCGCGGCGAGGAGCCGCGGGCGTGGGATGCGAAAAGCGATCCGCCCTTTTACACCGCCAATCTCGCCCTGCGCGTCGAGGCGGTGCGCGAGGCGGGCATGTTCGACACGACCGTGGGACACAGCGGCAAACGGCGCATGGGCATGGAAGACAGCCTGATGGTGCGGGCGATCTCCGCACAGGGCGGCGCGGGCTGGTACGCGGCGGATGCAATCGTTCAGCACCCGGTGCCAGCCGATCGCATGAAGCGCAGCTACGCCCGTCGCTTTGCCTGGCGACAAGGCTGGCTGAGCGTGATGATGACACGCCGGCGCGACGATGAAGGCTTCGGCAGCAAAGGTAAGCTGCCCAAATGGTTCTACCGCGTCGCGCTGGGCGAACTGTGCAAAGGCATCGGGCAGACGCTGGCGGGGCTGGTGACTTTCAAGAGCGCGAAGCGTTTCGGCGGATGCGTGCGCGTGATCTTCAATTTTTCCAAACTGTGGAATGCCCTCTTCAGCCGCTCGCGGCTTAGCACCTGAATAATGAGTGATGCAGCGAACCAACCCGTGATCGCCGTCGTGACGCCGACCTACAACCGCGCGACTTTGATTTCCGCTGCGCTCGATTCGGTGATCGCCCAGACCATCGATATGCCCGTCGAAATCGCCGTCGTTGACGACGGCTCGACGGACAACACCGCCGCGGTCATGCAGCCTTACCTCGAGACACACGGGAAACCGGGCGGCAAAATCCACATCACCTACACTCAGCTCAACAAACAAGGCGTGGTCACCGCCCGCAACACCGCCATCGCCCGGACCACCGCGCCCTACATCGCCTTCCTCGACAGCGATGACTACTGGCAGCCTGACAAACTCGCGAAGCAGCTTGCGATTCTGCAAGCACAGCCTGATGTCGGGCTGGTGCATACATCGTTTCGTTACGTGAACGAAGCGAGCGAAATCACGGACGATGGGCCGCAGCGACTGGATAATCCGCTCACCGGCGATTGCCTTGACACCCTGCTGCATGAGTTTCTCGTGCTCTTCTCCAGCGTGATGGTGCGAAGGTCGATCGTCGATCAGGCGGCCGCGGCGGAGGAGCACGGCCAGCCCTTCGACAATCGCTGGACGAACTCGCAGGACTACGATCTGGTCCTGCGATGCGCCCGCCTGTCGAAGCTCGCCTACATCGCGGAACCTTTGACGATGTACCGCATGCACGGCTCACACGGCGCGATGGGCAACCTGGCGCGGGCCTTCGGTTTTCACTGCCGGGTGCAGATCGATTTCGTGCGTCGCTACGGCAGCGCGATCGGCATCGATGATGCGGAGATCAAACGGCGGGTGGCGAAGTTCCTGGGCGGCCGGGCGGAGTCGGCGTTCTGGCAGAGGCAGTTTGAAACGTCACGCAAGCTGTGCGACCTGGCGCGGGAGCTGGGCGCGGATGATGGACGATTCGCGGCGATTCGCAGGAAGGCGTCGCGGCCGGTGTGGATTTACAGGATGAAAGATGCGGTGGATCGGCTGTTCGGAAGGAAGGCGACGAAGACGTAGCACGGGCGCCACGACATGAACGATCATCACTCCAACCCGACTCGCCCGATGCGCGTGCTGTACATCGCCCGCGCGCCGTTCATCAGCGGCGCGGAGCGGGCGCTGATGTCGATGCTGCGTCATCTGGATCGCTCGCGCATTGAGCCGCACCTGGCGCTGGGGCAGGAATCGGACCTGGTGCAGCAGGCCAAGGCGCTCGATATTCCCGTTTCGATCCTGGCGGTGCCCAAGCGCACGCCGGCGACATTGCTGGGCTGGTGGCGATCGCTGTGGCGGTTGTCGCGCCTGGTGAAGGACTGGCAGCCTGACATGATGCATGCGAACGATGTGCCGAGCTGTCAGGCGATGAGCGTGGTGGGTCGCAAGCAGAACGTGCCGCGGGTGGTGCATGTGCGCTGGGTGATCAGCGCGGAGGGCGCGGGCTGGTGGGCCCGCGATGGCGCGGAGGTGATGCTGTGCATCAGCAGGTGGATTCTGAGTGAGTTGGGTTCGCCCAAGGGAACACCGTTGGAGAAGGCGCGGTATGAGGTGTTGCATGATGCGATTGATTGGCCGGCGCTTGCGGGTTCTGAGTTGTGGGTTCCGGGTTCCGAGTTGAATGAATCAACCCTGAACCCTGAATCCGAAACCCGGAACCCGGAACTCGGAACCCTGAACCCGAAACTGACCCTCGGCTTCACCGGGCAGCTCATCGAGTCCAAGGGTTTGGATATGGTCATCGCGGCGATGGGGCGTCTGCCCGTGGACAAACGCCCGCGATTGCTCGTGGCCGGTGAAGACACGCAGACCGGCGGGGTGTACAAAGAGAAACTTCAGGTGCTGGCAGCCCAGTGCGGCGTCGCGAATCTTGTCGAGTGGCTCGGATTCGTCGGAGATGTGGCGACGGTGCATCGGCGAGTCGATGCGATGGTGTGTCCTTCGCGCATCGAACCGCTGGGCCTGGTGCCGTTGGAGGCGGCCCGGTTCAGCGTGCCGACGCTCGCCAGCCGAACGGGCGGACTGGCCGAGACGATCGAACATGGCGTCACCGGCCTCTTGACCGACCCCGGCGCGGAGGCGTGGACCGCGATCCTTGAGCAGGCGCACGATCGCACCGCGCTCCAACGCATGGGCATGGCGGCTCACGTCCGCACCAAGCAGCACTATTCGCCGGCTGTGTATCAGGATCGGCTGATGGAGGTTTATCAGAGCGTGATTCGAACGAGTGCGAAGCCGCAAGCGGCCACGGTTTGACTCCCCTCCCTCCCAGGGAGGGGTTGGGGGAGGGTCAGTCGAGCGGATTGAAAAGACGCGCGTACTGGTAGCAGAAGATCACACCCTCCCCTCGCCCCTCCCTAAGAGGGAGGGGAGTAAGACAAATGAACAACAACGTGATCGACATCCTGCTGGCTCAGAAGTTCCTGCCCGAGCATGGCGGGTCGATCGCTTGGATGCACAATGTTTACTCGCGCTGGCCGCAGCCGGTCGAGGTGGTGACGCACGATTACTACAACGTCGCGCCGGGCACTTCGAGCTTTCCTCATGCAGCCGTGCGCCCCGCGTCGGGAGATCACGTGACGTCGCCGAACCTCATCATGGATCGGCGGGACATTTTCATGCGCGACTGGGGCATCGAGTCCTTCGCCCGCATCAAACGGTACTGGCGGATGAACCGGGCGGTGAGGGAGCGGCTGAAGCGGAAGGTGATGGTTGAGGGCAGCGCGAAGCCGCAACCGGCTCAGGTGCGGGTGCATGCGATTCATGCTGTGCCCGAAGTCGCAGCCCTTGTTCCCTTGAAATGGCGGTACGGCAAGCGGATGAAGGTGATCTGCTACGCCCATGGCGAGGAAATCACCGCTTGCTGCTCCAGCCGGCAGCTTAAGTTCCTCATGCACAAGGCTCACAAGATCGTGGACCTGATGATCGCCAACAGTCAAAATACGGTGCGATATCTGGCGAACCACATCGACCCGGCGAAAGTAGTAGTGCTGCACCCGGGCGTGGAGCTTTCGGCGTTCGAAGGCTACGCCGAGGCCGGTCGGCAGTGGCGGGTCGCCAACGGCTGCGAGGATCGGCTGATCGTCCTGACCGTCGGCCGCCTGGACCCGCGGAAGAATCACGCAGCCGTCATCAAAGCCGTCGCTGACTTGAGTGTGAAGCACCCGAACCTGCTCTACGTCTGTGCCGGCGGCGGACAGTGTCGTGAGCAGCTTCAACGGCAGGCTGCGGAACTGGGCGTGGCCGACCGCGTGAGGTTCCCCGGTGAGATTGATGGCCCGACGAAGCTGGCCTTGTTCGGCGCGTGTGACGTGTTCGCCATGCCCGCCATCCAGGTCGGCACCGATGTGGAAGGCTTCGGCATGGTGTTCATCGAGGCGGGAGCCTGCGGCAAGCCCTGTGTGGCGGGCGATTCAGGCGGGCAGCCGGAGGCGGTGATCGACGGTGAATCCGGCTTCGTGGTGGATGGCAAGAGTGCGGCGAGCGTGGCCTCGGCGCTGGACCGATTGTTACTGGACCCTTCGCTACGACAGCGGATGGGAGAAGCCGGCCGCAGGCGTGCCCAGGAGCTGGACTGGCCCCGCGTGGTTCAGCGGACGGTGGAATTAGTCGAAAAGCTATAAAAGCCGGCATGCCCGATTAGGACGGTCAAGAACGGCAGGGACGGTAAGGAACGAAATGGAACGGTAAAGATCGGTCGCGCCGGTTGCGAACGATCCTGAGGCGAGAAGCAATTGCGCGATGATTGGCTATCTATTCACCTACCTGCTGCTCGCGATTGGAACCTCCTTCGGGTGGATCAGGCCGTTCGTCGGCCTGATGGTGTACTGGTGCTTCGCCGTGCTGCGCCCGCCGTTTCTCTGGTTCTGGGCGTTTGACTATTACAACCATCCGCGTCTGAGTTTCTACGTCGGCATGTCGACTCTGGCCGGCTGGGCCATGCTCGGCATGGGCGATTGGAAAGGGCTCAAGGGCGCGCGGCTCGCGATCACCGGTCTCGTGGGATACGTCGTGATCGGCGTCCTGACCACCAATGCCTATTCCGTCTGGCCGGACTACTCATGGGGCGTGCTCGACACGCAGATCAAGATCGCCCTTATGGCGCTGGTGACCATGACTATCGTGCGCGACCCGCGCCGGATCATGATCTTCTGCTGGGTCCTTCTCGCCTCCCTCGGCTATCTCGCCTACACGCTCAACGAGTGGTACCGCATCAACCCGATGTACCTGCACAACAACGGCTTCGGTGCCATCGATAACAACGGCGTGGGCATGATCATGGTCATGATCGTCCCGCTGGCGTTCTTCATGGGCGTCTACGACAAACGCTGGTGGGTTCGCCTGCTGTGCTTCTTCTCCGCCGCCTGCGCCATCCACGTCATTCTCTTCAGTTTCTCGCGCGGTTCGCAGTTGGGTCTGTGCATGGTCGGCGCGTTCATCTTTCTCTGGGCCATGCTCAAGTTGCCGCGAAAAATGTTGACGTTCAGCCTCGCGCTGATCTTCGTGGGCATCACCCTCAGGCTCGCCGGCGATGGCGTGCGCGAACGCTTCATGTCCATCTTCGCCGAAGACCTGGACGCTTCCGCCGAGAGCCGGTTCTCCACTTGGCGCGCCGCCTGGGAGTGCATCAAGGAACATCCACTGGGCGTCGGCCCGCGTAACTTCGGTGCTTACGCCACGCAGTACGGACTCTCGGCAGGCAAGGCGGTCCATAACCTCTACCTTCAGACCGGTGCGGACTACGGCATCCCCGGCCTGATCTGCCTGATGATGTTCTACGGCTCCACCTTCGTGAATACCTTCCGGATGGGATTCAATCCCGTCGCCCGCCGACTCGTCTGGCCATTCTTCATCTCCGTCGCCGTCTGCACTTCCCTCGGCGGCTTCCTCGTCTGCAGCACCTTCATCGGCATGGAGTCCGTCGAAGTCGGCTTCATGATCTCCCTGCTCGGCCTCGTCTCCGTCGCCTACGTCAACCGCGTCAGCGCCGCCAACCCCATCGAAGCCCTCAACGCCATCCCCGAACTCAAGGATGTGCCCCTCAAATCCGGCAACGACGAAGGTGAGCCCTGGCCCGAAAGACAAGGCGCGCGACCAGCCTGGAGTTGATTCGCCGCGCCGATCCTTCACCCTTCAACCGCAGTCTGCTTTCCGACCCTCACGGCAGCGTCGCGATGAGCGCCTTGAGCCTCACCAGCGTCGACTTCTTCACGAGATAGTGCCGCAGAAAATGGTTAAACACTTTGCCCTCGGCGCTGCCCAGCCAGTAGTCATCGCCCAAAGGCTCGGCCGGCGGATCGGCGAATCCGTACATCATCTGATAACACATCTGCTCGCGCGTCCACGGCCCCAGCCAGATGCCCGCCTTGCCGCCCGCCAGCGCCGCAGCATGCTCGTGATGCCAGTGCAGAAACCGTTCGGCGATCTGAAGATCCATCTGCTCCGGCCGAAACGCAAGGCAACCCGAGTTGAAAAACCTGTGCTGCAATCGCCACGTCCGCCCCGGCAAACCCATCGCCTGGACCATCGTCTCCAGCACGCGGTTCACCTCGGCTGAAATCACCCGCGATTCATCCTGATGATCGTGCATGTACAAAGGCGACGCATCATCGCCCTGAAAGAAGCGGAACAGCCGATCGGGCCGCTCGAAGAACGCCGTGTCCGAATCGACGAGGAACACGCGCTGGCAGCGACTTGTGGTGAGCGGATGCAGCACTTTTGCCGCCAGTTGAAAGGAGGAATCGCGGTAGAGCCGGGCGAGCATCGGGAAGCGGTCGAGCATGCTCTTGGTGGCGGGCTCTTCCTCGCGCCAGCGCTGCCAGCGAACGCCGCGAATGTGCCCGCTGAACCAGGCCTTGTCAGCCTCTGACAACGTGCCATCGTGCATCGCCGTGACCGCGAGCCTGCACGTGTTATCGCAGAGGCGAAGAAGCGACTTGGCCGTGACCACCGCCAGCCGCAGGTCGCGCTTGCAGACGAGCATGTACACCTCCGCCGCCGCCGCCGAGGGCGGAGCCGCATCCACTGGCGAAGTGCGCGCGATGCCGCGGACCGCCCGCTGGATACGCCATTGATCCAGCGCGGTGCGAATCCGATAAGGAAGCCAACGGGGTGCCTGTTCCATGCCTGTTTCCGAGCCTTCCTCCACGATCCATCACTCGACCGCGGCCACTGCGCCGCGTTTCGTGCATTATCGGCCAAACGCCGCCGCTCGATCAGGACGCCCGCCGCAGCCTGTGCTCTACTATTCGTCCTTCGGTCGCGCGACGGTCCAGCTTCTTTGCCATGCCGCGCCTCTCCTTGGCCGATGATGGACGTGCTGGGAGGTTCGAGTGTCAAATGTGAAGCGACCGGTTATCGCCCATGTCCTGCATCGCCTGTACCTCGCCGGTGCCGAGGTGCTCGCCGCCGCCCTGTCGCGACGCCTGCGCGATCGCTTCGATTTTCTCTTCCTCTGCCTCGACGAAATCGGCCCGCTCGGCAGGCAGCTCGCCTCCGAAGGCTTCACCGTCATCGACCTTCATCGCAAGCCCGGCGTCGATCGCCAAGTCCCGAGCCGCATCAAGCGCATCGTCCGCGAACACGATGTCCGCCTGCTGCACGCCCACCAGTACACGCCCTTCTTTTACGCCTCCATCTCGCGCGGCCTCACAGGCCTGCTGCGATCCAGACCGCGCGTCCTGTTCACCGAACACGGCCGGCATTACCCCGATATCCGCAAGACCAAACGCGTCTTCGCCAACAAGCTGCTCCTGCGCAGGAAGGATCGCGTCACAGCCGTGGGCAACTTCGTCAAGCAGGCACTGGTCACCAACGAAGGCATCAACCCCAGGCGCATCGAAGTGGTCTACAACGGCATCGACCCGCGGCAATTCACCTTCGATGCCACGGGCCGGACCCGCGCTGCCGTGCGCAGTGAACTGAATATTCCTGAAAATCAACCCGTGCTGCTTCAGGTCGCCCGCTTTCACCCGGTGAAGGATCACGCGACGGCGATTCGTGCTTTCGCATCCGCTTTGAAACAGGGCCAATGGAACGCCGGGCCCGCGCCGCTCTTCGTGCTCGTGGGTGATGGTGATAAGAAGGATGAGATGCACGCGCTGGTTGCAGAGTTAAAGATCAACGATCACGTGCGCTTCCTCGGTGTGCGCAGTGATATTCCGCAGCTGATGGCGGCCGCGGATGTGTTCACGCTTTCCAGCCTGAGCGAAGGTGTCTCGGTCACGCTGCTGGAATCGATGGGCGCAGCCGTGCCCATCGCCGCGACGGACGTGGGCGGCAACGGCGAAGTCGTCGAAGCGAATGTGACCGGCCTTCTCTCGCCGCGCGGCGACCACGAAGGCCTCGGCCGCAACCTGCTGACGCTGCTGACCGACAGCGCGTTGCGCCGAAGGATGGGCGACGCCGGTCGCGCCCGCCTGCTCCAGAGATTCACCGAAGAAGAAATGCACAAGCGCTATGCGGCGATCTACGAAGAAATGCTTTCTGGCGAACGGCCGGCGTAAGCCGGCTGGTAGCCCGCCCACCAGCCGGCTTACG
>JBBDXA010000054.1:0-7188 GCA_040902585.1 Phycisphaeraceae bacterium | reverse complement strand
GACGAAGAAGAAGATTGTTCTCTCGAATCTACAGAAGAGAGGTTACACATACGTCAATCGGCTGTCTTTACGTCACTTGACTTCACCGTCAGGTATCCACAACGCATGAATGGCGATCGGAGCAGCGCTGAAGCGACCTTTCTCTGGCGGTATTGCGAGGAATTTTGCGGTCTTTCCAGGAACCGTAATTCGCACTCCTTTGGCAGTAGTGGAAATCGGCTCTACCTCTATTACTTGCTTCTGTTCGATCGTCTGTTTATCTGTCAATAGGACTGTCCGAAATCCAAAACAAAGAAAGGCATAAATCCTAACGGTTTCCAATCCAAAGAGTTCATCTAATGCATGTTGGGCCTTCGCCAAACGGTCACTTTGTACCCACAGAGGATTGTGCAAGACCTTATTGGGACCTGCACTCCCGTTGCAATTCATCCGCCCCAAATAAAGCCCATTCTGCTGATGTCGAACAAGCAACATATCGGTGACGAAGCTTTCATCTGAAGGAAGCTTCATTCCTCGGTACAAGACATACAAGGTATCTGGTTGCTCTTGACATCCCGCCTTATCCACTCGAATACCCGCAAACGCACCACCGTGCCCATCCCGAAGTGTCTGGTCATGCAATCCGAAATGTTGAAGAACTGCAAGTGTAACACTCAAAATCTTTTGGGGGTCTCGCTCGTGATACGCGATTCGATTGAACGCCTCGACAATGAATGCCTCCGTTGCAGGTCGAGCGCTTCCTAAAACCGTAATGGTTCCGTCGGCAAGTTCATTTCTTGCCCCATCGGCGAAATGCCAGAGGGAGGCACCCCGTCCCAAATCCGAAACCGCAACGAGGATTTCGACAGTACGAGACCTATTGATGGGCTGATTGCTCAACCAAGCTCGTTCGAAGGCCAACGATCCTGCTACTCCCATCTTGGTCAGAACTAGCATTGAGTCAATGATTGAGTTCATGGTTCCGACGTCACCGGTGAACGTAATCGCGCAATCACCGGCATTTACAATCTTCAGGGCGGACTCGGTGACACTAGAATTTCCGTCATCGATCTCCAATTCCCCAAAGCTTGTGAATGAACCTTCGCCCGTTGATCGCACCGATGATGTGATGGCACTATCGGCGAACAGGTATGCAACGCCCTTCCATTTTATCCCGACAATCAATGTCATTGTTTTCTCCGCGTCGGGATAGCACCTACCCATTCATGGCTCACACTCTCGATTCAACGTGACGCAAATAACTTAGTGTTAAGCGGATGTCGATAACAGCTCGCGTAGTGTCTGCTCCAGTGTGTGCTGCCGTTTCCACTCAATCGCCTCGCGCAGTTTCGACACATCCGGCACGCGCCTTCGGAACGGGTCTTCAAACCCCGGCGCGTAGGCGTCATCGAACGACACCAGCCGCTTGCGGCTTCGCGATCCCCCGGACCCGCTGAGCGCGATCACCCTGTCCGCCAGCGCATCGATGGTGATCTCTTCATCGGAGCCGATGTTGAAAATCTGTCCGAAGCAATCTTCATTGTCCATCAGCGCGGTCATCGCGCTGACCACATCGCGCACATCGCAGAACGCGCGGGTCTGCTGGCCGTCGCCGTAGAGGGTGAGGTCCTGGCCGCGCACCGCGGCCTGCACGAAGCGGGGGACGACCATGCCGTAGTGGCCGACCTGGCGCGGGCCGATGGTGTTGAAGAGGCGGACGATGATGGCGGGAGTGGGCGGTGCGAAGCCGCAAGCGGCCAGGGCCAGGTGTTCGTCGATCGCTTTGGAGAGCGCGTAGCTCCAGCGTGGCTGCGTCGTCGGGCCGAAGATCAGATCGCTGTCTTCGCGCAGGGGCACGGCTGTGCTCTTGCCGTACACCTCACTGGAACTGGCGATGAGGACAACCGCCTCGCTGCCGCGCACCGCTTCGAAGAGGGCCGCGGTCTCTTCGGTGTTGTTGCGAATGATCGCCGCTGGATCTTTCACGACGAGCTGAACACCCACCGAAGCGGCCAGGTGATACACCTGCGTGACGCCTGCGAGCACGCCCGGCTCCTGGCGCAGCACCTCACTCACCTTGCCCTTGATCAGCTTGCATCGTTCACCGATCAGCGAGGCGATGTTCGCCTCGCGCCCGGTGGAAAGGTCATCGATGATGACAACCTCATCGCCGCGTGCGTGCAGCCGTTCGGCCAGGTGCGAACCGATGAAGCCGGCTCCGCCGGTGATGAGGGTGCGATGAGGCAAGGGTGGTTCCGCTATGAGTGGGATGGACAGTGTAGTCATCCTTCCCACTTCTGTTTGATGTGCTACATTGACCTCATGTCCCAGCACATCACCATCATCGGCGATGGATCCATGGCCACCGTCTGCGCCCTGCTGCTGGACGGCAACGGGCACAAGGTCACCGTCTGGGGCGCGTTCGGCGATCACATCGCTGAACTCATTCAGACCCGGGAGAATAAGAGGTACCTGCCGGGCTACCCCATCCCCGAATCCATCCGCTACACCGCGGACGACACCAACGCGTTCAAGGATGTCGAGTTGATCTTGAGTGCCGTGCCCACGCAGTACGTCCGCAGCGTCTGGAAGCGGCTGGCGGCTCACGTCCCGGCCGGCGTGCCCATCGCCTCGGTCGCCAAGGGCATCGAGAACGACACGATGCTCCGCCCGACGCAGATCGTCGCCGATGTCCTGCTCGATCACCCCGACCGCGCCCCGCGCCCGCTCGCCGCGATCAGCGGGCCTTCGGTGGCGGACGAACTGGCGCGATGCCTGCCCGCGACGGTCTGTGCGGCGAGCGATGATGAATCCTTCGCCCGGCACCTTCAGGAAGCCTTCACCACGAGCTGGTTCCGCGTTTACACCAACAGCGATCTGCTCGGCGTCGAACTGGCCGGGGCGACGAAGAACGTCATCGCCCTCGCGGCCGGCATCCTCGACGGACTCCAGGCAGGCAACAACGCCAAGAGCGCCCTGCTCTCGCGCGGCCTGGCCGAGATCGCCCGACTCGGCACGACCATGGGCGCCAAGAGCGAGACCTTCTTCGGCATCGCCGGCGTGGGCGACCTGGCGACGACCTGTTTCAGCCCGACCGGCCGCAACCGAACCTGCGGCGAAATGCTGGGCAAAGGCATCAAGCTCGAAGACTGCCTCAAGGGGATTCAAGGCGTCGTCGAAGGCGTGCCCACGACCAAGTCCGTCGTCGCGCTGGCGAAGAAGTACAAGGTCGAAATGCCCATCACGCAGGCGGTGCATAAGGTGCTCTTCGAAGGGCTCGACCCGATCGAAGCGATCAGCCAGCTCATGAGCCGGGACCCCAAGCCTGAGAAGATCGGGTGAAAGGGCAAGGACCAAGGGAAGAGGGCCAAGGGCCAAGGGAAGAGGGCCAAGGGCCAAGGGAAGAGGGCCAAGGGCCAAGGGTGAAACCAAAGAGTACTTCGCCGGCGATTGACCATGTCGTTTGAAGCATTCCATTCTGGTCCCTGTCGCCTGCGCCCTGTTGGACGCGCGGGTTTCACCCTCGTCGAAGGCCTCCTCGTCATCAGCCTGATCGTGCTGCTGATCAGCATGCTTCAGCCTGCGCTAAACAAGTCGCGGGAAACAGCCCGCAGTATGATCTGCCTGTCCAACCAGAGTCAGCTCACTGATGCCTGGGCCGCCTACGCCAATGATTACATGGGCAAAGTCCTCGAAAGCTGGCAGGGCAACGGCGGATTCCAGACCGGCGTCGGTAAGCACTGGTACGTCGCACTCAAGCCTTACTATGGCCACGACAAACGCGTCCTCCTGTGCGCCAGTGCCGACCGCAAGCTCACGCCCGTCGGCCCGGGCGGCAACCGCGGCACCGCACTCGATGGCTGGAAGGTTTACACCGATCCGCCTTCTCACGCCGGCGTCGAACCCGATGACTACGGCGGGTTCGGCATGAACAACTGGCTGGAAGATCCAAAGGTCGTCGGCACCGGCATCGGCGGCTCCAGGCCCAGCGGCGACTTCATCACCCGCATCGAAGCCAAAGTCCCCACCAGCCTCGTCCCCGTCTTCGGTGACTGCGTCTGGCCTGACGCCGGCTGGCCCCGCGCCGAGGACGCCATGCCCTCGGACACCATCGACCCTGAAGCCACCGGCGCACCCGGTTGGATGAAACGCTTCTGCCTCAGCAGGCACGGACAGGCCGCGAACATCTCTTTCATGGATCACTCCGCCCGAACCATCCCTTTCCCAGACTTGTGGAAACTCAGGTGGCATCGGAGCTTTCAGGCGTGGTGAGGGGAAGGAGACAGGGGACAGGAGTCAGGAGGCAGGACACTGACAGAAAGCCCATGCACTCCTGTGCATGGGTCCGACCGCCACCGGCTGACTAACTCAACCCATGCACAGGAGTGCATGGGCTTTCTTCTGTCCCCTGACTCCTGTCCCCTGACTCCTGTCCCCTGACTCCTGTCCCCTGTCCCCTGACTCCAACTGAACAACAACCTCCAGATGACTGGATGCCTTCATTCCGCAATGCGTGAAGTTGAAGCTTGGCGACGTGAACTATCGGCCAAAGGGCAGGACCGCGCCCTCGGGTTCGAGGTCGAAATCCAGCGGGTCGCCGTGGTCGCCGCAGCCGAGGGTCAGGAAACAGACGGTGGCGACAAGAAGCGTTATCACAAACCGGAAGAGAAATCCGGAAGTCATGGCAGGTCCTTTGAGGGAAACAACTAGGGGCCCATTGTAAGGAACTCGTCAACCTACGCAAACAGGGCCCATAACCCCTCAAATCCACCCCGCCCTCTTCCCCATTGGCCCGACTTCCCCTTACAATCTGGCCATGTCCACCCTTCCCGTCGGCGACCTGACCACGCATGGCTACGAACCGCCCCGCAATGTGCAGTTCAGCGTCTTCCTCGACAACCGCGTCGGCAAGCTGCTCGAACTCGTGGAAATCTTCCACGGCCAGGCCCTCAAGCTCGCCGGGTTCAGTATCCTCGACTCGGCCGAGTACGCCGTCATCCGCATCCTCACCAGCCGATCCGACCTGGCCCGCCGCCTGCTCGAACGGCACCAGTTTCCCTTTAGCGAGGCTGACGTCCTCGTCGTTGAGATCGATGACGACCATTCCCTCGACCTCGCCTGCAAAGCCCTCCTCGCAGCCGAGCTGAGCATCCGCTACGCCTACCCCCTGCTCGTCCGCCCCCGCGGAAGGCCCACCGTCGCCCTCCAGACCGACGACCTGCACCTGGGCTGCGCCCTTCTCCGCAAACGCCTGTTCACGCTCCTGGCGGAAAACGACCTGGGCGACAACGCCCTGCTCGGCGGCGGCGAGGGGCTGCCGCCGTTGTAGGCTTGGAGCACCATCCCGAAAAGGTGGTGCTCCCGATCACAGAGCCACCCCTTCCATCGCCGCCGGCCTCTCCAATCCCATCATCCCCAACAACGTCGGCATCACATCCGCCAGCTTGCCATCACTCCGCAGCGAGGGCGAAGGGAGGATCGCATCGCCCGTGCCATCCTTCTCCCGGCGAGGATCGACCAGAATGCATTCGACGGTGTAAGTCGTGTGCGCGGTGTGCGGAGCATTCGTCGTGGGGTCGAACATCTGCTCCGCGTTGCCGTGGTCAGCCGTGACGATCAGGCAGCCGCCGCGCGCGAGGGTCGCATCCACAATCCTGCCGACGCATGCATCCACCGTCTCCACCGCCTTGATCGCGGCCGGCAGCGAACCCGTGTGCCCCACCATGTCGCCATTCGCAAAGTTCACCAGGATAAAATCCTCACAGTCCGGCGAAGCGATCCGCTTCAGCACGATCTCACACACTTCGCCCGCACTCATCTCCGGCTTCAGGTCATACGTCGCGACCTTGGGCGACTGCGCCATCTGCCGGCCTTCACCGGGAAACGGGTCATCGCGGTAATCGTTGAAGAAGAAGGTCACATGCGGGAACTTCTCGGTTTCAGCCGTGCGAAACTGCGTCAGGCCGAGGTTGCTGAGGTACTCCCCGCCGGTGTCTTTCATCTTGCCTTGCTTGGGGAACGCGACCTGCACGTAAGGCCCGAGCTCCGTCTCGTAAGCAGTCATCGTGACGTACGCGCCGAGGTTGAGTTTCCTGCCGCGCTCGAAGCCGTGCTTGCCGCTGTCGGGTGAAGGCTTCACTTTCGCCCACTCTTCATCAGGGAAGATGAACGCCCGGGTGATCTCGCGCGGGCGGTCGCCGCGGTAGTTGAAGAAGATGACGCTGTCACCATCGCTGATGCGCGTCGCGGCGCTGTCGGTGCCGATGACGCGCGGGGTGATGAATTCGTCGCCGTTCTGGGATGTGTTGGTCGGGTTGTCGTAATAATCCTGTAGCGCTTCGGCGACGGTGGCGAAGACGGGTGCACCTTCGGTGCTACCGCTAAGCAGGTTGTATGCACGCTTCACGCGCTCCCACCGGTTGTCGCGGTCCATCGCGAAATACCTTCCGACGATACTGACGATCCTGCCGATGCCCAGCTCCCTGCATTTCTTCTCCACGCCTTCGAGGAACCCCTTGCCGGTGTAAGGCCCCGAGTCCCGGCCGTCCGTAAACAGGTGCAGGAACACTTTGTCTTTGGGCATGTCTAAGCGCTTGCATAGTTCCATGCAGCCATAAAGATGTTGCAGCAGGCCGTGGACGCCGACATCGGATCCGATGCCCATCAGGTGAACCGCTTTGCCCGTGCTCTTGGCTTTGTTCACCGCATCGACCAGCGTCTTATTCTGGAAGAACTCGCCCTTCTTAATCGCCACGCTGATGCGGACTGATTCCTGGTACACGATCCGCCCCGCGCCCAGGTTCTGGTGGCCGACCTCGCTGTTGCCCATCGTGTCATCAGGCAGGCCGACATCTTCTCCACTGGTGCGAATCAGCGTCCACGGATACTTCCTCAGCAGCTCCGTGCATCGCGGCGTCCTGGCGAGTTTCACCGCGTTGAACGCATCATGCTCAGCATTCGGATTCCGACCCCAGCCGTCGCGGACGATCAGGACAGCGGGCTTCTTGGCAAGTTGAACAGTCGCAGTCATGGCAGTGGTTTCTTGGGTAAAGGGTGAAAAAAACGGGGAAGCGGGCGATTGTAAGGCATCACGTCAGGCTGGGCAGCACCGGACCGGGAAACGGCACGGCCGATTCAGGGGAAACCCGAGGTAGTGAACACCAAGGAACATGGTTTACAAAGTTTACAAGGTACATGGTTTACACTCTC
>JBBDXA010000053.1:0-7416 GCA_040902585.1 Phycisphaeraceae bacterium | reverse complement strand
GGAACGTCATCACCCGCGTGATGTCCCCCTGCATCGCCAGCACCTGAAGATCGAACATCAGCTTTGCATGATCGCCGTACGAAGCGGGCACCCCCAGCGGGCGCTCCAGGTCGCGCAGTTCGCCTTTGTTCACATCCGCGTCAGCTTTCTGGATGCGACGTTCGACTTCGCGGACGGACTGAAGGTACTCATCGATCTTGCGCTGGTCCTGCGCTCCGACTTCGCGCTTGAGCCGACCTATTTCATCCGCCATCGAATCGAGCAGGCTCGCCTGTTTCTTCAAGGCTTCGCGACGTTCCTTCGCGCTGCCGCCTTCACCGAACATGCTCTCAAAGACGAGACGCGGATGGGCTTCGCAAGGCAGCGGCGTGGTCGGTGAGGACCAGGAAAGATTGTTCTGGTAGACGCAGGCGTAACCGTTGTCGCACTGACCGACGACCTGCATCAGGTCCATCGAAAGTTCGAGCGACGGGAGCTTGGTGGACTGGCCGATGTGCTTCGCCGCGATCTGATCGGCGGTGATGCCAAGACGATAGTCGGTGCTCTCGGTGTGCTTGGCGCGGGCGCAGCTCAGAAACGCGGAGTTCGATGTCGCATGCGAACCGGGATAGGCGCTGGCGAGTTCGAGGTTGCTGAGGATGCTCACCTGATCGCGAACCGGCGCAAGGGATTCAAGAATGAAAGGCAACTCATCGAGCTTCTCGCCCTTGGGTGTCCACCGCGTGTGATCGCAGCCCATCGGCATAAAGACATAACTCAATCGCTTGACGGGTTTGATCGGCGTCTTCGCAGCCGCGAGCCCGGCCGGGATCATCGCATCGAGCAAAGGCAGCGCGATCACAGCCCCGGCACCTCGAAGCATCGCGCGGCGAGAGATGGCTTTGCCCGTGATGAAACTCATTGCGCATTCCTCATCTGAAAAGGGACGCTGCGAACGATGCCCAGCACGATCGCTGAGAGCTTGTAGTCATCATTCGCCGCCGCGCGAACCACCTGCCGAAGCGCAGGCCCATCCGAAAGCTCGACGCCGCGCCCGAGGCCAAACGTCAGGAGCCGTTCGGTCATGGCCGTCACAAAGATACTCGGGCGTTTCAGTATAGCTTCCTCCAATCCCGCAACGCCTGTAAATCGGCTGCCATCGGGCAGGCCGCCGGCCGCGTCCACAGGCCGCCCCGCTTCCAGATCGCGCCAGCGTCCGACCGCGTCGAAGTTTTCCAGCGAGAAACCGACCGGGTCCATCAGGTTGTGGCAACTCGCACAGCTCGGGTCTTCGCGGTGCTTGTTCAGCCGTTGGCGCACGGTCAAGTCGGCTGCGATCACCGCCGATTCATCGAGCGAAGGCACATCCTGCGGCGGAGGCGGCGCGGGGGAGCCGAGGATGTTCTCGAGTATCCAGTTGCCGCGAATCACAGGCGAAGTTCGCGTGGCGTAAGAGGTGACGGTCAGGATGCTGCCCTGCCGCAACAGGCCGCCGCGCTGACTGCTCGGGGGAAGATCGACGCGGCGGAATCGGCTGCCATAGACGTGCGGGATGCCGTAGTGTTTGGCGAGGCGTTCGTTAAGGTACGTGTGATCAGTGCGAATGAGATCGAGCACGCCGCGATCGCTCTTCAAGAGTTCGCGCACGTGCAACTCGGTTTCCTTTCGCATCGCCTGGCGCAGGTTGTCATCGAAGTCCGGAAACAGTCGACCATCCGGCGTGATCGAATCGAGATTGCGAAGGTGCAGCCACTGGCTGGCGAAGTTGGTCGCCAGCGTCGATGCCTTCTCGTCAGCCAGCATGCGCTTCACCTGCGCTTCGAGCACATCGGCCTGCCGGAGCTTGCCGTGTTCCGCCAGCGCGAGCAGTTCATCATCAGGAATCGAACTCCACAGGAAGAACGAGAGGCGAGAAGCCAGCTCCACCTGACTGATCTCGTACGCCTTGCCCGCCATCGCTTCCTTCGGTTCGCGCTCGATCTTCAGCAGGAACGACGGGCTGGTGAGAATCGCGCTGAGCGCCGCCTCGATGCCCGCGTCGAAACCTCCTTGCTTCTGACCATCGTCGAAGAAGCCCATGAGCCTGTCCACATCGGCATCATCAACAGACCTGCGGTAGGCGAGGCGCGCGAACCGAGCGAGGGTCTTCTTCGCGGCAGCGGCATCCTGCTTGTAGCCGGGCAGCGATACGAAAATGCGCCGTCGACTCGGCGTGTCACCCGTCTCATCGGACGCCTTCTCATTCGAGAAAGGTCCGGTGATCGAAACCTGATAAATCGCCGGCGAAAGGCGCGGGTGACGATGCAGATTGAAATGCACGTTCAACGGCTGTCGCTTTGTCTCTTCGATCGACTCGCCATTGTCGATGAACGTCACCCCCAGATCGCGCGGCCCAGCCTCAACCTTCACTCTCGCATTCAGCTTTGAATCATCGAAATCCGCGGCCCGCCTGTTCTTCGGCGGCGAAACGACCAGCCCCGCGACGCGCTCCTTGTCCAACAGGATTTCAAGCTGATGCGTGCCGCTGAGACCTTCGACTTCATCGTTGCGATCTCGCGTCAGGCGGATTTGAATCTCATACTCACCGTCGCGCGGGAAGGTGTGCCGGAAGTTCGCGCCGCCGCGCGTACCAAGCGGAAGGCCGGGCACGTGGCTCTCCTGCGTGGTGTCCGGCTTGATGCGATAGGTCGCGCCATCGGGACGTTTCAGGGGCGAGCCGACGGCGAGTCGACTGATCTTCTGGGCCGCCTGCACGTAGCGCGTGAGCAGGGCGGGCGAAAGATCGCCGACGGTGATGTGATCGAAACCGTGACTGGATTCGTCAGCGGGAAGCAGCGATGAAGCGTCGATCTCCAGCGCGAGCAGATCGCGAATCGCGTTCTGGTATTCCGTGCGATTCAGGCGTCGAAACGTATCGACCCGACCGGCGTTGGGATTCTTCGCGGCGGAGGCATCGAGCCGGTTGACCAGGTAGTCCGAAAGCAACCCGTAACCGTCGTCCGTCGGCCGCTTCTTGCCGATCGGCGGCATCTGTCGCGCCTCGATCATGCGCAGCGCCTTTTCCCACGCCGGGCTGTTCTCAGTGACGCCCTTGGCGACAAGTGTCTCCAGATCGAGATCGCCCTTCTTCGTCGCAGCGTCGTGACAACTCACACAATAATGATCGATCGTGGCACCGAAGGCGGAATCGGTTAGCGGCGCAGCGGCCGCGCGGCCGACCGTCATGAACGCGACAAGGCCGCAAAGAACTTCGAGTCGCGTGCTTGAAAAGCAGGCCATGGTGAAATCCAGTCATACCGGTGACGAATGGCAGACCGGCATTTTAACCGGGCCCGAGCCGATTCACTATCAGAAGTCGATCAGTCCGGTCGAGGCTGGGGCTCGCTACACGCTCACCCACGCAAGCACGCGGCAAAGGTTGAATCGATCTCTCACCCTGTCGCTGTTTCTCACTTGCCGTCAGTCGTCAACAAATCAACCATGGCCTGCCCCATCGCCTCGCCGATGTTCATGTAGGTCTCGGCGTTGCCGCCGTAATGGCTGCCGCACCCTTCTCCCAGCCCGTGTCTACCCCGTGTCTACTAGACATCGTCGCAGGGCAAAACCGGGCATCCCAAGTGCAAACGGATCGCGATGGCCGCCCCGGGGGATTCAGGACGGCCGATACAGGCCCGGCGAGTCGATGGCCCGGCCGGAACGAAATGACCGTACATTATACTAAACTGATGCGGCTTTGACAAGACGGGGAATCGGTTTTTCAATCACGGCAACCATGCAGCCCAGGGCACCAGGTTGCCCCCGCCCCGCCCCCGGATTCGGCTGGCGTCCGCGCTAGCCCCGGCCGTGGGACTCACGGCGTTCACGCCGTCAGAGCGCCGGCACGGTCTGCGGTTCGACGAATTCGAACAGGCCTTCGCGTCCGCCCTCGCGGCCGAAGCCGGACTGTTTCATGCCGCCGAAGGGGGCTTCGGGTGCGGGGCCGGTGCCGGTGTTGTGGCCGACGTGTCCGAAGCGCAGGCCGCGGATGACGCGCTGGGCGCGGGCGGTGTCCTTCGTGAAGACGTATGCCGCCAGGCCGTATTCCGTGTCGTTGCCGCGCTCGATCGCCTGCGCTTCGGTTTCGAATTCGAGAAGGGGCACCAGCGGGCCGAAGGTC
The DNA here is from genome assembly GCA_040902585.1 of Phycisphaeraceae bacterium. Taxonomy (GTDB): domain Bacteria; phylum Planctomycetota; class Phycisphaerae; order Phycisphaerales; family Phycisphaeraceae; genus JBBDXA01. The sequence continues at coordinate 3,281 of JBBDXA010000053.1, read as the reverse complement.
TCTTCGTTGACGCAGGCCATTTCCTTGGTGACGTTTCGCAGCACCGTCGGCGGAAAGAAGTTGCCCCACTCCCCTTGCGATGTTGGCGCTTCGCCGACGACGCGCAGCGCGCCTTTGGCGATGGCATCATCCACGTGTCGCTTGACTTTCTTGAATGCGTTCTCATCGATGAGCGGACCGATGTCGGTATCCGGCTCGAGGCCGTTGCCGACTTTGAGCTTCTTCACGCGCTGGGCGAGTTTTTGGGCGAAGGCATCGACGACGAGGCGATGCACATACACGCGATTGGCGCAGACGCAGGTCTGCCCGCTGCCGCGGAACTTGTTGGCCATGAGGTGGTCGGCCGCCGCATCGAGGTCGGCATCGTCAAACACGATGAAGGGCGCGTTGCCGCCCAGTTCGAGGGTGAGCCGCTTGACGTAGTCGGCTGTGTTGTGAAGGAGCAGCCGCCCCACTTCCGTCGAGCCGGTGAAGCTGATGAGGCGAACCGAAGGATGCTGGCACAGCACATCGCCGATTGTCTGGGGCGAACCGATGAGCAGGTTCACCTTGCCCGCGGGCAGATCGAGCTTCGCCAGCAAGGTGAAAAACGCGATCATGGTCAGCGGCGTTTTTGAAGCGGGCTTGGCGATGCTGGCGCAATCCGCCGCCAGCGCGGCAGAGAGTTTCTTCGCGAGCATGGCGATGGGGAAGTTCCAGGGCGTGATCAGGGCGACGACGCCGGCCGGTCGATAATGCACGGTCCAGTCGTGATTCCTGGGCCGCTCCTTGAGCGGATGGGACTTCAGCGCGTCGATGTGCTCGCCGCAGTATTGGAAGAAACCGGCGGCGTATTCGACTTCACCCTGTGCTTCCTTCCACGGTTTGCCGTGCTCGAGCGTGATGATGCGGCCGAGTTCTTCTTTGTTGTCCTTGAGCCGTTGGGCGATCTTCAGCAGCCAGCCGCGGCGCTGATCGATGGTCGTCGGTGCCTTGAGAGACTGCTCGCCGGCGCTGACGGCGCGAAGCGTTTCGTCTTTACCCATGTTGGGAACATCCGCCAGGTGTTCACCGGTGGCGGGGTTGATGACGGCCACGGTCTTGCCCGAGTCGGCACCGACCCATTGCCCGGCGATGTAGCCGAGATCAGGGTCAATGAGGGGCGAGCGGAGCGCCCGTGCATTCTGTCCGGGAGGGAGAGGCATGGTGCGGTCCGATCGTGAAAGGTTGAGTTGTCGCCGATTTGTCGCAGCGTATTGGAGCTGGCCGCGCCGAGGGGCGGAGGATCAATAGCCGCCCTTGCCGATAGGGGCCGCGCCTTCGGCCGCGGCATGACCGGATGCTTACGCCGCCACGCGCCTGCGGTTCTCCTGCATAATGGCGGCCGTCGCCGTGGCGCCCCAGCGGGTGGCGCCCAGGTCGCGGACTTTGATGAGCCCGTCCAGGTCGCGCACGCCGCCAGCCGCCTTGACCTGCACCTTGGCGGAGACACTGGATCGCATCAGCGTGAGGTCGTGTTCGGTCGCGCCTTTGTAGTTGTAGCTGCCATCGGGCTGTTTGACGAAGCCGTAGCCGCTGGACGTCTTCACCCAGTCCGCACCGGCCTGCTCACTGATCTGGCATAACCGGCGTTTGAAGTCATCGCTCGCAAGCCCGGCTCCGCCGCTCGTCAGATAGTCGTTCTCGAAGATCACCTTGACCTTCGCGCCGCGACGGTGGGCTTCATCAGCGACCGCGCGGATGTCGCGTTCGACGTAGTCGAAATCCCCGCCCAGCGCTTTGCCGATGTTGATGACCATATCGATTTCCGCCGCGCCGTCGCGGCAGGCGAGCTCGGTTTCGTAACGCTTGGACTCGGTGGTGGAGTTGCCGTGCGGGAACCCGATCACCGCGCCGACGATCACGCCGGTGCCCTTGAGAATTTCCGCGGCACTCTTGACGGCATAAGGCTTGATGCACACCGATGCCACGCCGTACTTCGCTGCCAGCTTACAGCCCTCTTCCATTTCCCGATCCGTCATGGTCGGATGCAGGAGCGAATGATCGATCATCCCGGCGAGCTGTTCATAGGTGTACTTCATGCGAATCTCTCCAGGAGCGAACCGGGCACCGAGGGACTTCGTGTTTCAGGAATCGAAGAACGGACTCAGGACATTGCGGGCCACCCTCAGCGCGCTCTTACGACCTTCGAGGGATTTGCCGAAGGTATCATCTTCCACTTCGATGCAGACCGGGCCGCGGTAGTTTGTTTCCATCAGCGCACCCATGAAGCGGGCCCAGTTGATTTCGCCGAAGCCTGGAATCCGCGGCTGATGCCACTGGAGCGGATGGGCGAACATGCCGACGTCATTGATCCGGTCGCGTCTGATCTGTATATCTTTTGCGTGCAGGTGAAACAACTTGTCCTGAAACTCGCGCAGGGGAGAGATCGGGTCCATGTGCTGAAGGACGAAGTGGGAAGGATCGTAGTTCAGGCCGAAGTGCGAGGAAGGAATATCGTGGAACGCGCGGCGCCAGATGGCGGGCGTGGTGAGCAGATTCTTCCCGCCGGGCCATTCGTCCTGGGAGAACAGCATCGGACAGTTCTCGATGCCGATGCGGATGTCGTGATCCTCGGCGAACGCAATCAGCGGCCGCCAGGTCTTGAGAAAGCGAGGCCAGTTGAGATCCACGCTCCTGGTCCAATCGCGGCCGACGAAGGTATTGACGTTTTTCAGGCCCAGCGTCGCCGCGGCCTTGATGACGCGTTTGAGATGAGTCACTGCGGCTCGCGATACTTTCGGATCAGGATCCAGTGCGTTGGGGTAGTAGCCCAGGCCGGAAATAGGCACGCCGTGACGAGCGCAGGTGTCGTGAACAATTCGGGCGCGGCTGCGATCAAAGCCGGCGACATCGATATGCGTGACGCCGGCGAATCGGCGATCCGCCTTACCCACCGGCCAGCACATCACCTCGACGCAGGCGAACCGCTCGGCGGCGGCGAACGCGAGCACCTGATCCAGATTCCACTCCGGCAAAATGGCGCTTACCAATCCGAGTTTCATGCTCCAGCATCCGGGCAACGGGTCCGATGGATCGAAGGTCATCCCTTCGACGCGGGTCTGTCAATTCCGCCGAGGCATGGTAACGAAATGATGCGTAGGCACCCGCCTGGCGTTTACCGACTCGCCTTCGCGATGCAGCTGGGCCGTCATCCGCGTCACGCCGAAGAACGGCGCCAGCAGGTACTGAAGGGGAATCATACGCTGGCGTGACCCTATTTTGTGGCATGATCAGTTTGGGTCAGGTTGGGTGCCATGGGC
>JBBDXA010000052.1:25650-44719 GCA_040902585.1 Phycisphaeraceae bacterium | reverse complement strand
TTAGGCGCGGTGCTGGCGGCCAGCAGAGTACGGATGTCGGCAACCGTTCCGCCGGAGTCGAAGAACTGCCCGCGCAGTCCGGTGCCCGGGTCCGGCGCGACTGCGCCGAGGTTGGCCGATGCATCCACGAGGATGCCCCAGGCCGAACTTGACATGACGAGCAGACAGGCCATCGCCGCACAGGCGACAGCGGTACTGCGACACTTGCCGACACGCGATTCACGAGTCATGATTCTTCTCCAATAAAAGGGAGTAAATGAGAAAAGCGGAACGCTGGATAGGACGCTTGGAAAAGGGAACAAACGTCAGCCCGCAGAAGGGAATGGCAGTCTACCAATTCCAAATGGCGGTTACAATGGCTTACAATCAAAAATGAATTACTAACTGCGCAGAAGAGTGAGGGGCGTTTGCCAGAGGGGGAACTTCCGCCTGCTCATCGGCTGACCTATCCCGCGTATAATCGACCATGATGAACGCACGCACCCGACGCCTGATCATGTTCCTCGCGCTCGCGCTGCTGGCGCTGGGGCATGCACTTACGTCATTCAACCCGCCCGCCCTGGCGCAAGAGCCGGGAGACGAATCGCCCAAGGCCGATGCCCCCGCCCCCGCCCCCGCCGCGCCCAAATCCACCGTTCTGATTCGTCGCGATACCGTGCCCCTGCCCGGCGGCGCGAAGGTCTACATCGTCCCCATCGAAGGCAACATCTACACCTTCACGCTCGAAAGCATGCAGCGTCGCGTCGAGCGCGCCATCGAAGTCGGCGCGGAGGTCATTGTCTTTGAAGTCAACACCTTCGGCGGACAACTCGATACCGCCCTGGAAATCTGCAAGTTCATCCGCGGCAAAATCCAGTCCGCCAGCGGCGCGAAAATCCCCACCATCGCATGGATCAACGACAAGGCCTACTCGGCCGGCATCATGATCTCGTCGTCGTGTGATCACATCATCATGGCACCGGCCGGGACGACCGGCGACTGCGCCCCGATCAACGCCCTGGGCGGCAGCCTGGCGCCGACCGAACGCGCCAAGATCCTAAGCCCGCTGCTCTCGGAGTTCCGCGAGAACGCGGAGGACAACGGTTACCCCTACGCCCTGTTCCACGCCATGTGCGTACTGGGGCCCAAGGTGTTTCTCGTCGAACACAAGTCAGAGAAAGATGCGGATGGCAACCCGCGCAGGCTGCTGGTCAACGATGTCGATTATCAGATCATGGTCGAAGGCAAGTCGCGCAGCAGCATCGCCGATGCCGTGAGCGAATTGTTGAACAGCGCCGCGGGCGGCGGCGATGAACCGGTGGGCGGCTCGGTGCGCGAACTGGCGACCGAGGCCGACCGCGGGCAGTGGAAACTCGTCGAACAGGTTCACGCGGGCAACACCCTGCTGACGCTCTCCACGCGGCAGGCCGTGAAGTACGGCCTGGCGCTGGAAGGCACGTTCGTCACCGATCAGGACATCAAAGCATTTCTCAACGCTACGGAAGTGATCCGCGTCCAGGAGACCTGGTCGGAAACGATGGCGGGGTTTCTCGTCTCCTGGCCGGTCAGGTTCGCGCTGATTGCCGTGCTTCTCGTGGGCTTTGGAATCGAGATGCTCTTTCCCGGGCTGGTCATCCCGGCGATTGTCGGTGCGGTCGCCCTGATCATTCTCATCATCTCGCCCATGCTCGTGGGCCTCAGTGAGTTCTGGCATCTGCTGCTGATCTTCGTCGGTTTCATCCTGCTGGCAGTGGAACTGTTCGTCACGCCGGGCTTCGGCGTCCTGGGCATCAGCGGCATCGTGGCGATTCTCGCCGGGCTGATCATGTCGGTCGTTCCCGTCGGCGGCAACCTGCCCAACTACACGCCGGGCATGGTCAGCGACCTTCAGAATTCCATCCTCTGGACCTTCGGCGCCTTCGTCGTCTCGGGCATTGCCCTGATCGTGCTCGTGCGCCATCACGGCTCCTTCCCGCTGTTCGATCGCCTCGCGCTGTCGACCAGCCAGAAGGCGATGGTCTCGGCCAACAATCCGACGCCCGAGAGCGGGCTTGAGCGCCGCCCCGTCAACAGCGAAGGCGATGAAGTGGAAGGCGCCGATGAAGACCCGCGCATCGCCGCCGCCCGGAAGGAGTTAGCGGGTTCCGACGCGGTGGGCGACGGGCGCGTGAAGGTCGGCGACGAAGGCCGGTCGATCACGGAGCTGCGCCCTTCGGGGCGCGTGCGCATCGAAGGGCGCGATGTGGATGTGGCGAGTGTGGGCGGATGGATCGATGTGGGCCGGCGCGTTCGCGTGGTGCGGATCGAAGGGAGCAGAATCACGGTTGAAATGATTTGAAGTCGTGAAGATTTTTCTTGTGATCGAAGGGGGTGGTGCTAAAATAGGAAGAGAGGACGGGCCTCAAGGCTCGGAGCGAAAGCAACACAAGTCCAAAGGGGTATCAGGCCCCGCGACGCCAATTCTACTGATCGCTTAGCCAGCCGCCGCCCGTCTTTTTTCGCAATTTCACCCCCGAAGGATCGGACAGGAAAATGATCAGGGGTAGAGTCCTCGAAGCAGAGGGAGAAGTTCAGCGAAGGCCCGAGAGAGTCTGTGACGGGACGGAACAGGATCGGCAGCGAAACAGCCAAAGACGGTAACGCGCTGATTGCATCGGCGCGGGTTGAACGTCGCTTTTCGCCGATCCAGATTCCGTTCCGTTTTTTAATTGATCTACCTTCCGCCCTGCCGCACCGCCATGATCAGCAGGCCGCCGACCAGGCCCACCACCAGTCCGCCGATGCCGCCGTAGATGAGCATCTCGTGGTGCCTTGAGTTGCCCCAGGCGATCGCCGTGACGGTATCCGGGCTCACCAGTCTGATCTGGTCGATGAGCGATTGTGCGTTGATGTAAAAAATCAGATGCCCGACGCCCACGCCTGCCGGGATGCCCAGCAGGATCAAGATGAGGAACACCAGCCAGTGTCGCGGCCTGCGCCGTCGCATGGGATAGCCACGCTGCCCTTCGCCCGCCCGCCCTGCTTGCGATGGAAGCGGTGGGGGTGAACCGCGCTGACCATAGCCTTCATCAATGACATCATCCGTCGCCGCGGCCGCGAGTTGATCCAACGGGTCCAGCGGCGGGGGCGGCGGCACCGGCACCGGCGGCGGAGGCGGTACCTGCGCCGCAGCCTGACGAGCCTTCGCTTCCTGGGCCCCGGGAATGTCCGGCACGATCGTCACGATCGAACAGGCCGGGCACTTGACCTTCTTTCCAACGTACCCCTCGGGCACGGCAATCTGGCGCTTGCAGCGGTGGCACTTAAAATGAATCATCGTGGAATCGCCCGGTGGGAAAAAGCACATTGCGACGTTAAGGCAAGCTGCATAGGCCGTCAAACGGGAGCACCATGGGAGCACCATCCCGACAGGGTGGTGCTATTGTCCTGCGGCCACTCGATGCGTTGCGGCACCCTGGATTCACGTTCGCCGATAGCACCACCCTGTCGGGATGGTGTTCCCGCAGGCTGGCGCTCACGCCTTCGTCAGCAACTGATCCTCCAGGCTCTTCATCAGGTCGCGGATCCGGTCGCGTCGTTCATCATCCAACGGCTGAAGGCCGAAGCGGATCTCATAAAATTCCTGCGTCAGGTTGATGACCGGCACGAACCGCCCCGGGTGGTCAGCGACCAGACCCTGGGCGAAGTACAGCGGGCTTTGCGAAGGCGGGCGCACGTGGCCGTGGCGCTCGAGCATGTCGAGCATTTGCAGGTAGAACCGCAGGCGGGCGACCAGGCCGCGGCGCTGGGCGTGCGGCAGCTTCGTCAGTTGCAGGGCCGCCAGCCTGCGCCGGTGAACCAGCGCCCTGCGCACTAGGCTGACCACGCCGACGAGGATGAAGATGAGAATCACCGCGGTGATGGTGAGCGTGACCGCATTCATCTTCCACATCTGGGGCAGATCGCTGAAGAACCCGACGATGGCACCGATCGGATTGCTTCGATCGTTGAAAAACCGGCTCAGCTTCTGGCCGATGCTGCTGAGCACTTCACTGCGCGTCTCGCGGTCGTAAGTGACGAGCGTGTTGAGCCAGGTGAATTCCAGGTGTTCGTACAGATCGCGCAGGGCGGTGAGCAGGTTGCTGCTGGTGGCGTGGATGGCGGCGACTTCGGCGGGCGGCGTGGCGTCGAACGTCTGCCAGCCCACGCGCCCGCAGTCGATCTCCGTCCAGGCGTGGGCGTGCTTCTCCCGCGCGATGTAATAGCTGCCCACGCTGTTGTACTCGCTGACGCGGAACCCGGTGACCACCCGCGCCCGCATGCCCAGCGACCGCGTCATCGCCGCCAGCGCGGAGGCGAACAGTTCGCAGTGCCCTTGCCGGCTGATGGTGAGAAACTCGATGATCGGATCCTGCTTGCCCGAAGGCACGAAGTCGAGCGAGTAACTGTAATGCTGCTGAAGATGTCGCTCCAGGGCACCGGCGAAGGCGAAGTCGCGCGGGTCATGTTCCAGCATTACATCGCGGTCCAGCTCCGGGTCTTTGAACTCGGCGCGCAGGATCTGAAGCGCCAGGCCGCGCACGAGTTCCGGCTCGACGATCCAGCCGCGACCGTAATCGCTCAGACCCCTGTGCTCACCCAGTTCCTCCGGGTCAGGCTGGATATATTCCGCATCGACGAAACGCTCGAAGGGCATCTGGCTGGAGTGATTGGAGAGGTAGCGGAAGTTGTAGGTATGCACGCCCGACTGCGGATCGCCCGCCGTGGTGGTCGATGCGGCAAAGTGCTGGTCCCTGCGGTTGCCGGTCGCGGCCGAGAGCGTCGTGCTCTGCACGTTCATGGTGGGGTAGATCGTGAACAGCGTCTGGTGCCGGCCCTGACGCAGCGTGACCTGCGCCTGTTGTAAGTCGCCGTCTTCCGGAGCAGCCCCGCAGTTGATGTAGAGGCGGCCGTCCACCTGCCGATACCCCACATCGCTGCGGCGAATGGTGCGCCCGCGCGACCACGTCTGCGTGTGCCGGTTGTACCGGTCCAGTGACGCCCCGCGCAGCAGAAAGTATGGCTGCTGCTGGGTGACCGTCATGTTGAGCACGACTTCCCGGCTGCCTTCCCCCGGCGGCAGGCCGCCCAGTTGCACCTGCGAACTGAAACCCGTCTGGGCCCTTGCGAGCATGGCGGAGATTTGAAGATCGGTAAATCGGCTGGTGCGCGGGAGCGTGATGAACAGCACCGCCGCCACCAGGCCGCAGATCGCGCCGATGAGCACCGCCATCCCGCGGAACTGCCAGCGATACCCGCGCGTGGTCACCGCCTTGGGCCGGGCATTCTCCACAGGCACCGGCGCGGCAAGCTGATTGGCTTCCGCCACTTCATCGCTGATGGTCTTGAATTGAAAAAGAAGAATCGTGAACAGCGCGACCACGCAGTACAGCGCCAGCAGCAGGCCGAACACCATGTTCACGCTCAGGATGCTCGCGCCGACCATCTGAAGCATGCTCAAGACGAGGATGAGTCCGTACTCGCGGTTGCTCTTCTTGCCGTAGAGCTGAAGGATCTGAAGCCACATGGTGAAGTGGCCCATGGCGATGATGACCTGCCCCTGCTGGATGACCATGTCGACGCTCAGCCAGGCGACGGCGAAGAGCGCGGCGACGTTGAGCACCCACTGCGGCAGCGGCCTTCCCGCCGGGCCTTCCACCACGTACCACGACAGAGCCGTGAGCGTCCCGGCGATGAGCATCAGCCCCGGATTGCCGCCCGGTTCCGCCATGCAGAACGCCACGATGCCCAGCAGCACCTGTATGAACACCAGCCGGCGAAAGAGGAAGACGACGTTCACTTGCTCGACTCCTCGGGTTCGGGGTGTGGGGTGTGGGGTGTGGGGTGGGTTGTAGCGGACAGGCGCGGATCGTTGGGCCCAGGCTTGCGCAGCATGGCGAACGGGTCGTCCGCATCCTGTCGGCGCGAGAGCGCCGCTTCAGGCGTGGCCAGCAGGATCGACATGTTCACTTCCGCCTCGCGCACATACTCACTCAGCCGGGCCGCGGGCAGTACCACGCATCGCCCGCCCAGCACGGAGCGCTCCGATTCGCCCGGATGCACCAGCACCGAAGGCTCGGCAAGCATCACCGGTTCTTCCCTGGCCTGCACATTCATATCCAGCGATGCCAGCGCTTCGAGCAGACGCGTGCGGTGGGGCAGACTGTGATGCATCGCAAACGAGGCGCATCGCGGCCCGCGCACCAGCAGGCCGACCTGATACCCGTAGAAATACGCATCGCAGATCAGCGACGCGGCAAGACTGATGGCGCGCTCGATCGGGTCATTCGGATCAGGCCTGGCCGCGAGCCTGCGGCGCTGGGCGTTGGAAAGGGGCTCGGCCGAGACGGTTGCTTTCCGCTCGCTCGTGATCTTCTTCGTCGCCTGCCGGGCGACCAGCGCGAGGGCTTCAACGATGGCGGGCGGCGAGAGATCGAGCATGAGCATGATCTTGGGCGGCGCCGGATGCGTGAACTCGCGCGACATCAGATCGCCGGTGCGGGCCGAGTGTTTCCAGTCGATGCTCTTGAAGTTGTCGCCGTAGCGGTACGCGCGCAGGCCGAAGAACTCTTCCTGCCCGCCCGCCTGCGATCGTGCCTTGCGGCCGGTCATATCGTGCTTCGTCAGCCGACCCAGCAGGCGACGATTCACGCGATACAGCTTGGGATACACCACGACATCATCGCGCTGCTGGATGTCGATGACTTTGCGGATGACGCCGAAGGGGAAGGAGGTACTCAGTTCGATGCGATCGAAGGTGAGCGTGCCGCGTTTCAGGGGCCAGGCAATGGCCTCGGCCTGGATGGTTTCGCGCGGGCCCAGGTGCATGACCCAGCCGACGGGCTGCCCGCCCAGTCGCTGCGGCCTTTCGGCGACAGGTCCGGTGCGACGCCAGCCCCGACGCCCCTTGCCCCAGTGCTCGCGCACGACGAGGTTGAACAGCGGCATGAACCGCCTGCGATTCTCGATGCGGTAGCGGATGACCATGGGCTCGCCGACCACGCCATGCGACGGCGGCAGGCGCGTGATCGTGACTTTGCGCATGGCGCGGATGGAAAGGAGAATCGAAGTGACCAGTCCGCCGACCATCAGCCCGAAGGAAAGGAACAGCAGGTTCGCCTGCGTGTAGGTGGCCGCGCCGAAAATGAGCACGGCCACGATGCCGTACACCATTCCGCCGGGGCCGATCTGGATGCGATGACGAACCATGGGATACTGAGTACCGAGTACTCGTTGAGTGCTGAGGATCATCGCTCGAACTGCCGCTTGTTTCGCTCGAACTCTTCCAGCAGTTGATCGGGTCTGGCGACGCGGCCGCTGCCTGGCGCGAGCGTGATGAGCACGCGCTTGTTCGAGCCCGGCAGCGGAATGTCTCCGCCGGCTTCGGTGAAGCCGGGGGCGGAGCAGATGATCTGCACTTCATACTCGAGAAGTCCAGCGCCAGGTTCATCGATCACCATCGCGAACTGGCCTTTCTCGTTGGGCAGGGTTTGGCCCAGGAGCTTCCTGCGAAGCGAATTGGGATCGAGTGTGATCAGGATCGCAGCTTCCTCGATCGGGCTGCCCTTGACGAGGCGCGGGTCATCGGAGCTGACCACTTCGACGGTGGAGCGCGGCCCGTAGATCACGCTGCCCTGAAGCTTGTAGGCCGAGCAGCCCGACAAGGTGGCGAGCAGGACCGCAGCCGATAGGAAGAGGATGGGTTTCATCGCATTCATTGTAGCGGACAGATGGCGCTATTTTGAGGCGGAATGAAAGGTGAGAATCACGCCGATGACGATCGCGGCGAGGAGGCCGAGGATGATCAGGGTGGCAATGAGCTTCAGCGTCCGTCGCGGTTTGTAGGCCCGGTGCGCTTCAGGGGCGAACTCGGCGGCAGGGCCTCGAAAGTGCAGCCCGCACTGGGCACACATCGTGCCCGCGGCAGGCACCAGCGCACCGCAGCGCGGGCAGGGCACGGTCGAAGCGGTGCCTCGGCGGTAGTCGGTGAGTTTGAAGGAATCCTGACCCATTCGTGGCGAGCCTGAAATGGGAGGGCGAGGCTCCCGTGTTACACCTTGCCCTTAAGCTCTTCAACCTTCGGCAAATCCTTCAGACTCGCCAAGCCGAAGACTTCGAGGAACGCTTTCGTCGTGCCGTAGAGCATGGGCCGGCCCAGCTCTTCGCTGCGCCCGGTGATCTTCACCAGCTTGCGTTCCATGAGCAGGCGGATGATTTCACCCGAAGCAGCGCCGCGAATGGCTTCGACATCGGCCTTGAGCACCGGCTGCTTGTAGGCGATGATCGCCAGCGTCTCGAGCTGCGCGGGGCTGAGCTTGGTCGCAGCGCGGGTCTTGTTCAGGGCCGCGGCCACCTCGGCATACGCGGGCAGCGTGAGAATCTGCCAGCCGCCCGCGACCTGCTCGATGCGGAAGGAGCGCTGCGATTGCTCATAGGTTTCGTTGAGTGAATCAATCGCCTTTTGAATCCTGCCCGGCGTGAGTTTGCCTGACTGGTTTGCGATGGGCGAAAGAATCTCGATGAGCCGGCCCGCGATTAAGGCGCGGTCCGTCGCCATCAGGGCCGCCTCGAGGTGCAGCGGCAGATCCTGCGAAGGGGCCGATTCATCCTTGTTCACATCATCCGCTTCCGCGGCGACGACGGTCGTGTCCGTGACCTGGTCAGTGCTCATGGTTTTATTGTAGCCTCGAATCGAAGTTGTTCTGAAGCGGCCGCGACAATCGGCTGGCCTTGGCGGGCATGGCGGGCATGGCCGCGAATCGAACGCTCATTTCTCTCTCTTAAACTCGGCGACAATGGTGGCTTTGGTCGCCTCTAATTTGCCGGGCCGCTTGCCGTTTGCGCCCTGCGCGTGACACAGGCGAAACACATCGTCCTTGATTTCGTAGACAGCCTGGATCGCCACCTTTTCTTCGCCGACATTCAGCGTGATATCCATCTGCGCGGGCGTCGCTTCAGGATCAATTGTGATGGTGCCGTGGACCGGCTCGCTGTCTTTGTGGGACACCACAATCGCGTTTCCCTTGAACGCAATGATGATATTGCTGTCCCTCTCCGTGGTGTCCCTTTCGCCATCGGTCATCTTCACGACGCGCCACTTGCCCTCAAGCTGGGTCAGCGCCCGTTTCTGCGCTTCGCCTTCCGCGGCGATGGCAGCAGTGGAGATGAAGAGGGCAACGAGAAGGATGGATGATCGGCGCATTGGGTGTCCCTTTCACGGGTGGCCATCGGCCTTGCGAAGGAAGCGTTGCAAGGTGAATGGCACGCGGACATTGTAAGGAGGGCGGCCTGAAAGTGGAACGGTGTGAACACGGGAGGGTGCACCAACGAACGCTGGCGGCGGTTTCCGGGTGCCATGGGTAAGCGCAGTCCGCGAAGCTTACCCGTGTCGGAAACCCACGGCCTACTGCACGGGTAAGCTCGCGGACTCGCTTACCCATGGCACCCAAACAATAGTGCCGTTTATTCTTGGCACACCCACACGGGAGATGGGCCGGGGGCAGGCCGGGGCAACTCAATCCTTCGCGGGCACCTGTTCGCTGATGACGATGCGCACGAGCACCTTGCGGACGGCAGGCTCGGCAGCGGCGGCGCGATCGCGACTGTTGCTCTCGGCTATACGCTTGCCCGCGGCAGCGGCGGACGGGTCTTCCGCGCCTTCGCCGGCTTTGCCTTTCGCAAGGCCATCGGCCAGAGCGGCGTCGGCTTTCTGTTCCTTGAGCGCACCCTTCGCGGCCGGGCGAGCCGGGTCGGTGGCGGATTCCTTCTTCGCCGCGACAATCGCGCCATCCGCATCGTTCGTCAGCGGGGCGGCGGGAGTTGCCTGGGATTTCTTCGCTTCGTCAAACGCGGCAGGGCGGTTGTCGTGTGCTGCGAGCTTGGCCTTTTCGCCGGCCTTGCCATCGTCGGCGGCGTTCAAGTCCGCTTCTGCCTTCCCGACGAACGCATCGGCATCCGCTTCCGCGTCTTTGTCGGATCGCAGCTTGTTCTGCAAGGCCTGCCTTGCCTGCATGCGCTCGTTGGCGACCTGCGGGCTTACCAGCATCGTCTGGCCCTGCTCGCTGACGATGATGAGCGACTGGCCGGTCTTGGATTCGAGCAGTTGCACCAGTCCATCGAGGCGATCTTCAGGCACCAGCAGGACCAGTTCCTGGCTGACGGCGCTCGCGCGTTCCGCTTCGTTCAGCGACTTGCGGAATTCAGCTTCAGCCGGAGCGACCGGGCCGGCCGGCGCTTGACCGAACGCGGCTGCCTCTTCGCGCTGTCGGTCCTTCGTCGCACTCTTTTCAATCTGTTTTTCAAGCGTGGCTTCAGCCCCGGCAGGATCGCGTTTCGGCTGCGTGGCGGGCGCGGGTGATACAGGTGTGTTGACCGCATCGCCCTTGTCGCTCGCGCCGGGTGTGGGGGCTGCGGGGGGCGTCGGGGCGGGAGTGGCCTGCGGTTTGTCGTGGGTCGGCGACTTATCTTCGCCGCTCTTCGCATCGGCGGGTACCGCGTCGCCGTTGGATCGGCCGCCGGGGGTAGCGGGGGAAGGCGGGGCCGCGCCAGCCTGTGCGCCGCGAGGCTGATTCAGCGAACGCATGTTCTTCATATCCGCCCGGTTCGTTTCGCCGGTGACGGTTGCGCGGCGAGCGCGTGATGCCTGTTCGTTTACATCCATCGCTCCGTTGCGCTGAGCCCAGCCGAGCAGGGCATCGCGAGTCGTGACACCCTGAGCCGAGGCGACCTGCACCTGGAACTGAAGCTGCGCGGGGAGCACGGCCGGCTTGGCGGCGGCGACCGGCGGGCCAGCCTGCCCGACCTGCGCGTCGGCCTTTGGCAGTTCGCGTTCAAGACCGCCGAAGCCGTCGGCCTGCTTGAGCGACTCCATCGCCAGGGCGAGCGCGGCTGTGCCCTTGTCAGGTTGCTTGAGTAAAGCCTCACCGGCAGTCGTATCGCCGATGCCATTGGCGTTGGCCGAAGCGCCGGCACCGGCCGCGTCGGCGTATTTCGCGGGTTGTGAATTCGCCACCACGGCCGGCGGCACCAGCGTGGTCGGCGTGGTCGGCGTCGGCGTCTTGGCAACCTCGGCCGTGTTGCCGCCGCTGCCTTCGGTATTCACCGAATTGCCCGGCGTGGTGCCCGGCGGCGGAACGATGACCATTTCAAGCGGCTGCGTCGGCTGCGACCAGTTGAATGGATCAAGCTGCCAGGTCAGGCCGGCCGCCAGCAGCAGCATCGCCGCCATCGAAGCGGAGAAGCGAATCCAGCGGGTGCCGCGCGGGAAGCGGTAAAGCACCGGCGCGGCGGCAGGTGAAGTGGATGCGGATGCAGGCGACGCAACGTTCGCAGGCGCATCCGACGGCATGTGTTGTTCGAGCGCCGCGGTGACTTCGTTCATGAGCTGAACAGGAGCTTCGACAGCCGGCACATCGCGCAGCATCTGGCGATCGGCGATCATGGCTTCGACCGCGATGCGAAGCTGATCGTCAGCCGCCAGTTGCTGCTCGAAGACGGCAAGCTGGGCGTCGTCGAGTTCACCTTCGACGTAGCCGAGGATCAGGTTTTCATCGTAACGGTCGAACATTTCGCAAGTCCTGAGTCTTAAGTCCTGGGTCATTCGTCGTCGGCCCTTGAAGGGCCAACGCCTGATTTTGTTTTCTCATTCCGGCTTGACGCTCGAAGGCTCGCGCAGTTCCGGATACGTCTTGGACATTTCCTGTCTCAGGGCCACGCGGGCTCTGAATAGTCTGCTTTTGACGGTGCCCACGGGCACTTCCAACACATCGGCGATTTCCTTGTAATCCATGTCGTTGATGTCCCGCAGCACGAGCACGGCTCGGAACTCCTCATCCAGCCGATCCATCGCCAGGTGCAACTCGGCGATCATTTCACTCTTTTCGACGCACGCGTCAGGGTTCGGTTCACGTTCTTCTGTCAGCCGACCTCCCAGACGGGGCGAAGACCCTGCGTCGGTGCCGTCGTCGCCGCCGGTCTGGGCATCGAGGCTGGCTGTTTTCCGTAATCGACGTTTGCGAAGGTGCGAGATCGAAAGGTTCATCGTGATGCGAATCATCCACGTCGAAAGCTGGCTCCGGCCATCGTAGCCATCGAGGTGCTGCACGATCTTGAGCATGGCATCCTGCGTCAGTTCGGCCGCATCTTCGCGGTCGCTGACCATCCGTAAAGCCACGTTGAACAATCGGTTATGGTAATTAGACAGCAGCTCGCCCATGGCCTGGCGATCGCCCTTGCGGGCCTTGGCGACGAGTTGGTCCTCGGTCAGGGGCATGCCGGACAGCAAAAAAGCAGGAAAGCAGAAAAGCAGAAAATGAAGACAATTCGCACCAGCGGCGGCGGGTCAGGTTTTCTGCTTTTGTGCTTTTCTGTTTTTCTGCTTTCGCGTCCGCCGCTTCCGCTACTATGCCTCTGCCACCTTCAGCGGTCAATAAACGAGACGGTTCATGGCTTCGAATGATCGATACGAATCGCCGCTTTCCAGTCGCAATGCTTCGCCGGCGATGCAGGCCATCTGGTCGCCCCAGCGCAAGTTTAGCACCTGGCGTCGCCTCTGGTTGGCCCTGGCGGAGGCGGAGAAGGAACTGGGGCTGCCTATAACAGATGCGCAGGTCGCCGAGTTGCGACAGCATCTGGATGACATCGACTTCGCCAAAGCTGCCGAGTGGGAGAACAAACTCCGTCACGATGTGATGGCCCACATCCACACGCTCGGCGAAATCGCCCCGACCGCCCGGCCCATCATCCACCTGGGCGCGACCAGCCAGTTCGTCGTCTGCAATACGGAACTCTTGCAGATCCGCGACGCTCTCACGCTTGTCGCCGGCAAGCTCGCCAGCGCCATCCATCAACTCGGCTCCTTCGCGGCCACGTACCGCGACCTGCCCACGCTCGCCTTCACGCACTATCAGCCCGCCCAGCCCACGACCGTCGGCAAACGCGCGTGCCTTTGGGCCCATGACCTGTCGCTGGCTTTGGAAGAGATCGAACATCGCTTGAATTCCTTGCGCTTCCGCGGCGTCAAAGGCACGACCGGCACGCAGGCGTCGTTCCTCGAACTGTTTGAGGAGAGGGCCAAGGGCCAAGGGCCAGGGGCCAAGGGAAACAATCCGCAATCCGCAATCCGCAATCCGCAATCGCTTGATCCGCATGCTCTCTGCGATCAACTCGACCGCCTCGTCACACAGAAGATGAACTGGGACGCGGACAAGCGTTTCGTCGTCACCGGGCAAACTTATCCGCGACTGGTCGATGGCATGGTCATCAGCTCCCTCGCGGCCGTCGCAGCCGCGAGTATGAAGTTCGCGACCGACATTCGCCTGCTCGCCAATCGCAAGGAAATCGAAGAACCGTTCGAAACCTCGCAGGTCGGCTCCAGCGCGATGCCTTACAAGCGCAACCCCATGCGCTGCGAACGCATCTGCGGCCTCGCCCGCTTCGTCATCGGCCAGACCCAAATCCCCTTCACCATCGCGGCCGAGCAATGGTTCGAACGCACGCTCGATGATTCCTCCACGCGCCGCCTGTCGCTGCCTGAGCCGTTCCTCGCGCTCGACGGCGTGCTCGATCTGATGAACAACGTCACCAGCGGCCTGGTCGTGTATGAGAAGATGATTGCGAAAAATCTCGCGGCTGAACTGCCCTTCATGGCCAGTGAAAACCTGATGATGGCAGCAGTGCAGAAGGGCGCGGATCGGCAGGAGATGCATGAATTGATCCGTGAACACGCCCAGGCCGCGGCCGCGCGGGTCAAGGGCGAAGGGGCGGAAAATGACCTGTTGGAACGCCTCGCCAAGGAGCCGGCGTTCGCGGGCATTGACATGAAAGCGGTGCTCGATCCGTCGAAGTTCGTCGGCCGGGCGCCGCAGCAGGTGGATGCGTTCCTGCGTGAAGTCGTCGAGCCGATCCGTGCGCGATACAAAGATGATCTGGGCGGCAAGGTCGAACTGAAAGTTTAATCCCCCAAAGCCCATGCACTCCCGTGCATGGGTGCTTCTCTCATGACCGCGACCCCCGACACACTCACCTTCACCGACCTGGGCCGGCTGCCCTACGCGCCTGCCCTTGCGATTCAGCGTGAGCTCCACGCGCAAGTCGTCGCCGGTGACGCCCCGCCCACCGTGCTTTTCGTCGAGCATGATCCGGTCATCACCATCAGCCGGCGTAAGAGCGCCCCGCAACATCTGCTCGCTTCTTCCGACACGCTCGAACAACTCGGTGTCACCATCGAAGAAACCGACCGCGGCGGCGACATCACCTATCACGGCCCCGGCCAGCTTGTCGCCTACCCCATCCTCCGCCTCAATCCGCTGGGCCTGAACGTCGGCAGATACATTCGACTGCTCGAAGCGATCATCATCGAAACCGTCGCACCGTTCGGCATCAAAGGCGTGCGCGACACATGTGCGACAGGCGTCTGGGTCCCAAGTTCCGCCGCTTGCGGCTTAGCGCCGGATCAACCCCTTTCCAAACTCGCCGCCCTCGGCGTGCGTGTCAGCCGCGGCGTCACGCTCCACGGCCTCGCCCTCAACGTCACCACCAATCTCCAACACTTCAACCTCATCGTCCCCTGCGGCCTGCTCGGTCGCACCGTCACCAGCATGCACGCCCTGCTCGGCAATCACACACCGTCGATGAAACATGTCAAAGAACGAATGACCGATGTGATGAAACAGGCGTTCACATCGCCCGCTTCCCTCACCGACTAAACCTCAGCGACTCCACCACCGGCAGCTTGCCCACCAGCGGCGTGAGATACTCGCGGAAGCTGTCATCGATATTGTTGCTGTCCACGATGTACTTCGGATCCAGATGCCGGGTCTTGCCCGCCACATCCGCCAGGTTGATCCTCTTGTATTCGACCTTATAAGGCTCATCGCTCTTGCGCACGATCGCCACCGAGCCATCCGTCGTCTCCCCGCCCAGCGCCAGTTCCGCCGCCTTGCGACCGACCATACGCGCCTCTTCCGAATCCGAAGGCGAGACGCAGCCGGCAAAGCAACGCTGGGCATAACCGAAGGTATCGCTGCGCACGCGCTTGATCTTCAGGTTGTTCTTGATGTGCTTGGAGAGGAAATCGCCCAGGGCGCCGGTGCCTGAGAGCGACGGGTTGCCGTGATCGTCATACTCCACCGGCGCGCCCTGCGCTAGCGCCAGCTTCACCGACATCGGCTGCTTGGCAGCATCCGCAATGCCTTCGCTCACAACGATCAGACATCGCCCATGCTTCTTGTACACGCGGTCCACATCCTCCAGAAACTTCGTCTCATCAAACGCCACTTCGGGCACGTAAATCAGGTGCGGCCCATCCTCCGGGTTCTGCCTCGCCATCGCGCTCGCGGCCGTGAGAAACCCCGCGTGACGACCCATGATCACATCCAGCTTGATGCCAGGCAGAGCGCGGTTGTCCAGGTTGTCCCCGATAATCGCACACGCCACGTACCGCGCCGCCGACCCGAAGCCAGGCGTGTGATCGTTGTGCATCAGATCATTGTCGATGGTCTTAGGCACGTGAAACGCGCGAAGCTCGTAGCCCTTCTTCTTGGCGAGGTCATTCACGATCCGGCAGGTATCGCTCGAATCGTTCCCGCCGATGTAGAAGAAATATTTCACATCATGCTTCTCGAACGATGCGAGAATCTTCTGACAATATTCTTCATCCGGCTTGTCGCGACTGGATCCCAGCGCGGCTGAAGGTGTCTCAGCGATGCGGTTCAATCGATCCTGCGGAATGTCGTTGAGATCGAGAAACTGGTCCTTGATGATCCCGCTGACGGCATGCACCGCGCCGAGAATCTTCCCGACGCCCGGCTTGCCTCGCAGCGTCTCGACAACGCCGACCAGCGACTGGTTGATGACCGCGGTGGGCCCGCCGGACTGACCGACGACGACGTTGCCTGACAATAAAGACGCACTCATGGCGTGACCTCTCTGGGTGATGGGAAGGGTGACGATTGTTGATGTAAATCCGCGCGGGTGGGCGACGGGCGACGCATTGTAGGAGAACGAGAAGGGCGTGCAATGGGACCGGCCAAACCGGCGCACCGGCAGGGGAAGGATGGCCTGACAGGTGCATCCCCCAGCGGGCAGAACGGACAAACTCGATGGCCAAATGGCGTGTCTACCCACCCCCCTCCCCCCTTTGGCGGCCATTTGCGTCTAAGTCTTGTAATGACAGGTGTTTCCATCATGGCTACCTCGTGTCTACCTCGTGTCTACCTTTGTCTACCCGGCATAAGTAACGAATGGTTATGGGTTTATAATTGACCCCTAGTGTCTATCGGGGTGTCTACCCCCGCCAAATTCGTGTCTACCTCGCCACGAACGGCGGCCGGCGGTCGAGCGAAAGGGGCGGATTGGGGCAGACCCACCGCGCCGCCGCCGGTGGCGGATGAAGTACGAACGTTTACCTTACGACGTGTATTGCCTGTGCGGGCGAGGCGGTGATAGGTGATCCCGGACGACGGTGTCGTTGCGGTGCCCTCGCCGGGCGGGCCTGCTCAGTCGCCGCAGCGGCTCAAGGCACACCATGAGCGGGACAGTGTTTCGCCCTCGAGAGGAAGGCAAAACCCGGGGCTTGACAGGTAAGCATTCACTTACCTATACTAGCCGCATGGTCGCAGTTTCCCATTACGAGGCCGATGTGTTCGGAGCGATCAGTCATCCCGCGCGGCGACAAATGCTCGACCTGCTCGCGGACGCCGACCATTCCGTCAACGCGATCGCGGGGCATTTCAAAATGAGTCGCCCGGCGGTCAGCCAACACCTGCGCGTCTTGCGCGATGCCGGCCTCGCGACCGAGCGTCGGTTCGGCCGCGAACGGCGTTACCACTTCGTCCCCGGACGGCTTGGCCCGGTGCGGGAGTGGATCGCGCAATACGAGCGGTTCTGGGACGAACGCCTCCAGCGTCTTGCGAAACTGCTTTCCAAAGGAAACAAAGGATGACGAACACGATTCGAAGACAGATTCTGATTCCGCAGCCGCGAGAGAAGGTCTGGCAGGCGCTCACGGACCGCGCGACGCTCGCCGAGTGGATGTATCCCAATGACTTCGAGCCGCGCGTCGGCCACCACTTCACATTCCAGGTGCCGCCGAAACCCGAGGTGGGTTTCGAAGGGCTGGTCGTTCAATGCGAGGTATTGGAATGTGAACCGCCCAGTCGGCTGGCGTTCTCGTGGTCCGTCGGCGGCCCCGTCGTCAATACGCGGGTGTCTTACCGACTCGAGCCTGACGGCATGGGCACGCGCCTTCTCTTCGAGCACTCGGGCTTCGACCTTTCCCAGCCGTACGGCGAGCAGGCGTTCCAGGGAGCTGGCTACGGCTGGGCGAAAATGCACGAGCAGCTTGCCGCGGTGGTCCAGGGCATGGCGGCCGAAAGCGATTAGGGATGGAGACGAACAAGCTCCCTTTCATCATTCATCATCAAAGTACTGCAGGACATGATCATGACCGAAGGCACCAAACGTTCGATTCTTCGCTGGACGCACATCCTCTTTGCCCTTCCGATATTTGGCTACATTTATGGGCCGCCCTCGGAAACGCTACAATACCTCCCCTATTTTCGGTTTGTCTATTTTCCCGTCGTTGTTTTATCGGGACTCTGGATGTGGAAGGGCCATGTTTTTCGACGATTGATTTCGAAACGATCGGTCTGAAGCGATGTGGAATAATGCAATATGTAAGTAGATCGACGCCTGCCATGCCAGTTCCAAAGAGATAATATTACATCATGAGCAAGACCAACAAACAAAAAGGCAAGTTGTCGGCCGAGCAGCGCAAAGCCATTCTCGCCACCTTGAAAGCCCGCTTCGAAAAAAACATGGACCGGCACATGGGCCTTGACTGGGCCAAGGTGCAGGCCAGGCTGGAGGCTGATCCTGACAAACTGTGGTCGCTCAGTGAGATGGAGAGGACCGGCGGGGAGCCGGATGTGGTTGGTTACGAAAAGAAGACGGGTGAATATATTTACTTTGATTGTTCCGAGGAGAGTCCCAAGGGTCGACGGAGTGTATGTTACGACCGTGAAGGATTGGAGTCGCGGAAGGAACATAAACCGGCGAATACGGCAATCGACATGGCGGCGGAGATGGGTATTGAGCTATTGACGGAAGAAGAGTATCGGGAGCTACAGAAGGTTATGAAGTTCGATGTGAAAACGTCGAGTTGGGTGAAGACGCCTGCGACTATCAGGAAGCTGGGCGGGGCGCTCTTTTGCGATCGCCGATACGGGCAGGTGTTTGTGTATCACAACGGGGCGCAGTCTTACTATGGCTCGCGGGCGTTTCGGGGTTCGCTGCGGGTTTGAGAAGCGACGTGATTCTGTCAAAGGTCCGCATTTCGGGTGCCATGGGTAAGCGAGTCTGCGAGCTTACCCGTGCGGATGACTGTTGCGAGGCTCTTCACGGGTAAGCTCCGAGGACTTCGCTTACCCATGGCACCCTGCATACCCATCGCACCCATCAATGTTTCACCCGCCCATCTGGCTCATCGCCCGGTTGCCGCGCTGGCTGTGGGTATCAGGCTTCATTGCGACGCAGTTTCGCATCGCATCAACGATGCGCGAGGGATCAGGCATCGGCCTCAGCGCATCGAGCACGCTCACTTCGCCGCCGTCGAAGAGGCAGGAGCGCAGTTCGCCGCGGGCGGTCAGGCGGAGGCGGTTGCAGGTTTCGCAGAAGGGTTTGCTCATGGCGCTGATGAAGCCGAGCCTGCCTTTGGCGCCGGCGAGTTGGAACACGTTGGCGGGGCCGACGCCTTGTTCGCTTTCGCGCTGGACCGGATGCATAGGCCCAAGGGCGTCCTCGATGCGGGCCTTGATGATCGCGTTGTCCACCAGGTAGGCCTGGGCGTCATCGATGAGCACGCTGTCGCCCAGCGGCATGTATTCGATGAAGCGGATGGTCCAGGGGTTGTCCAGTGTCAGGCGGGCGAAGTCGGTGACTTCATCATCGTTGATCCCGCCCATGACGACGACGTTGAACTTGAGTTTTTCAAAGCCCGCCGCCAGGGCGGCATCGAGGCCGCGGAGGAAGCGGGAGAAGATGGGGTGGCGGGTTGTGGGTTTCGGGGTTGGGG
>JBBDXA010000052.1:15369-25640 GCA_040902585.1 Phycisphaeraceae bacterium | reverse complement strand
CTCGTAACCCGGAACCCTGAACTTGTCTGCTCTCACGATGCGTTCGAACTTCGCGGGGTCGAGGGAGTCGCAACTGAGGGTGAGGCGATGCAGGCCGGCGCGGGCGAGCGGGGCGGCGAGGCGGTCGAGCAGGAGGCCGTTGGTGGTGAGGGAGAGGTCGAGCGGGTTGAGGCGGGTGAGACCTTTGACGATGTCGAGAACATCGGGGCGGACGGTCGGTTCGCCGCCGGTGACTTTGAAGTGGGTGACGCCGATGTCGCGAGCGGCTGCGGCGACGGCGATGATTTCGTCGGCGGAGAGCAGGTCGTGTTGATCTTCAAAGGCGACGCCCTCGGCCGGCATGCAGTAGACGCAGCGCAGGTTGCAGCGATCGGTGACGCTGAGGCGCAGGAGCTTGACGGCGCTGAGCGAGCGCGGGCCTTGTGCGTAGGCTGGGCGCTGGGGGCCGGCTTCGAGGATGGGCAGGGCGAGGGGCATGGGGAGATTATAGAAGGAAAGAGAAATTCAATCGTGAGGTGGATGCATGTGGGTGGTATGGCAAGCCCATGCCACCACGACAAGACCACAAGAAAACCGTGGAGAAACATGGCAACACCATGGCAACACCCCCCCCGTGGCTCAAACGCCAGGCCGGTGTGATGCTTCGCCGGGTTCGTCCAGCAGCATCGCCATGGTTCGGGCCGATTCGATGCCTTGTTCGATGGTCCCGCAGACGGACAGGAAATGGCGGTCCTTGCGCAGGTGGGCCTTGGCGATGACCTGCATCGGCTGCTTCTGGACGCCGGCGAGGATGACCAGTACATGCAGTTTGGCCAGGCGATCGAGCGCGGACTGGAGGTTGACAAGGCCGGTGATATCCATGACCGGCACGCTGCGCAGGTCGAGGATGATGATGCGCACGCCGTTACCGATCTGCAGCAGCGAACTCATCGCCTTCTGGGCTGCGCCAAAGAACATGGGTCCGGCGATCTCATAGAGCAGGACGCCCGGCGGGAGTGGCTCGGTCAGGGCGTGATGCTCGTGTGTGGCCATGCGGGTGTCGGCGACATCGGCCATGCGGCGCATGAACAGCATCGCCGCCAGCGTCACCCCTACGCCCACTGCGATGACCATGTCGAAGACCACCGTCAGGGCGAAACAGGTGAGCAGGACGAACGTGTCGCTGCGCGGGGCGATGCGTAAGGTGTGAACGAAGTGCTTGGCTTCGCTCATGTGCCAGGCGACGCGCATCAGCAGAGCCGCCAGTCCGGCCATCGGCAGGTAGCCCAGCAACGGTGCCAGCGCCAGCAGCGTGACCAGCAGAAACGCCGAGTGAGTGAGGGCGGCGATAGGCGAGCGGGCCCCGAAGCGGACATTGGCTGCGGTGCGGGCGATTGCCCCGGTCGCGGCGATTGCGCCGAAGAACGGCCCGACGACGTTGCCCACGCCCTGGGCCAGCAGTTCGCTGTCCGGGTTGTGCTGGTGACCGGTCATGCCGTCGGCGACCACCGCCGACAGCAGCGACTCGATGGCCCCGAGAATGGCGATGGCGAAGGCCGCGGGAAGCAGCGCCTGGAGGGTGTCCAGGGAGAGTTCGAATGGGGGGTCGTCAGGTCCGTGGAAGCGCCACGGTAGGCCGGGCGTCGGCGGAGCCTGGGGGATGCCGTGCGGATTGCCCTGGCTGGCGAAACGGCTCTGGACCGTGGCGATGCGCGTCGAGCCGTCCGTAGCTGGAAACGCCTGCTCGATCCCCGCCGCCAGCAGCGCCGCCAGCGTCAGCGCGACGAGCGGGGCTGGAATCTTCTTATTGAAACGGGGCCAGAGCACCAGGATGGCCAAGGCGAACGCGCCAACGGCCAGATTCGCCCAGGATACGGTCGCCACGGCGCGGAAGAGGGCGATGACGCGTTCGATGAAGTGATGGCCGGTGGGTTCGACCGTCAGGCCGAGGAAATCCTTGAGCTGAAGGGTGGCGATGACGACGGCGATGCCGGCAGTGAACCCGGTGGTGACGGGGTAGGGGATGTATTGGATGAGCCGGCCCATGCGGGTCAGGCCCATGGTGATCTGGATCATGCCGGCCATGAACGTCGCCAAGGCGAGTCCGGCCAGGCCGAAGCGGGCGGCTACGGGCACGAGGATGACCACGAAGGCGGCGGTCGGTCCGGAGACCTGCACGCGCGAGCCGCCCAGCAGCGCGATCAGGCCGCCGGCGACGATGGCGGTGTACAAGCCGTGCTGCGGCGGCACACCCGACGCCACCGCCAGCGCCATCGACAGGGGCACCGCCACGATGCCGACCACCAGGCCGGCGAGGATGTCGCTCTTCAGATCGCTGCCGGTGTAACCGGACGAAAGGGATTCACGCAGGGCGGCGGCGGGCTTCAAGTAGGAGTCGGTCGAACCGTCGCCGCGCGAGTCGGATTGCGGGGCCATGACAAGTGCCTGAAAAAAGTCGACGCGGCCAGGCCTTACGCGGTCAGGCCAAACGCGACGCCATCATAAGGACCTTGCCGCGCTGATGCCAGCGGCCGGCAAGTGCTTAGTGCCGAAAGGGAGTCCTGAATACCCGATGAGGAGACCAGGAAAGCCGGAAATTGGGAGGTCTTTTCCTGCCTTCCTGCCTTCCTGGCTTCCTCATGCAAAATCATCCGCGTTCATCTGTGTTCATCCGCGCCTATTCAAGACTCACCGAAGACACCGTCACGCCTTCGCGCGAGATGCGCACGCGGGTGATGTGCCGCTGGCGGATGTGCTTGTCGATCTGGGCCGGGTCAGCGTATGTGCCATAGCGCTGGGCGAGGGCCTGGATCAGGTTGACGCGGCGGGCCTTCTGGGCGCCTTTCTCGTCGTCGTAGTTGTACATGCCCAATACCAGCCAGACGGCTTCGACGTGATCGCTCAGATCGCGCGGGATGCTGCCCGTGGGCAGCGGCACGCCATCGCGATCGTAAAGGCCAAAGAGCAGCCGGGTGTCCTGCGGCACCTTGTAGTACATGCCAAGCTGCACGGCGACGCCGGGGAAGATGGAGACGGTTTCGCCGGGCTTCAGTGCATCGCGCGTCTTGATGATCTCCTGCGCGAAGAGATAGCGATCCGGCTGCTGCGGGTAGGCATCGAGTTTCACGCTGGACTGGTAGGCTTGGAGGCCGAGGTAGGCGAGGATGATGACGATGCCCGCGCCGCGCAGGAGATGGTGGCGGAAGCCGACGGCGAGCATGGCCAGGCCGACCCACAGCGCGGGCTTGAGGATCATGAGATACCGGCCGTCCATGAAGTGATGCATCTTGCGGAAAGGGAAGAGCACGAGCAGGTTGGTGACCGCCAGGCCGACGAGGATGGCGGTGGAGGTCTTGCAGCGCTTGATTAGAAGGACGATGCCGACGGCGGCGAAAGCGTAGACGATGAGGCCGAGGTTGGTGAGGTTGATCAGGTCTTTGGCGCTGGTGGCGATCTCACGGGCGATCTGAGCTTTGGTGAGGTTAGCGCCGTCGCCGGGGCCGCCGTGGAGCACGCGGTTGATGATGCCGATGACGCCGAGGTTGGCGACGAGAAGGCCGACGAGGTAGGCGAGGGTCAGGCCGAGGGCGATTTTGAAAGTCTGCGGATGCGGTTGTCCGGTGAACTTGCCGAGTGCGAGCAGTCCGCCGGTGCCCAGGGCGATGCCGAACCAGACGGCGGTGGTGAACTGGCTGGTGCACAGGAGAAGGCCGAGGATGATGCCCAGGCCGGACCATTGAAGGTAGGGGAATGGAGCGGGAGCACCATCCCGATAGGGTGGTGCTATTGGCGCACGACTGTCGGGCGAGCGTGATGGCGCGGGAGGCTGTGCGGTGTTAGCACCACCCTGTCGGGATGGTGCTCCCGGAGAGGGTGCTCTTACGAGTTTGATCGCCCAGGCCGCGGCAACGAGCAGCAGGAGCAGCATGAGTGAGTACATGCGTGCCTGTCGCGACTGGTCCACCGCGTTGGGATCGAAAGCCACCAGGGCCGCGACGATCAGGCCTAATAGAGGCGAGTACACCACGCTTCCCAGCCAGAAGGCGGCGGGAATGCAGAGGATGCCCGCGATGAGCGAAGGCATGCGCATGGCCCACTCGGCATCGGTGCCGAAGGCGTCGGCCGAAAGGCGGACGAGGAGGAACGAAAGCGGGGCGGTCTCGAAGTGGTTTTCCCAAAGGAAGAATTTGGAGTACGCCATGGGCTCGGGCTTGACGAGCCCCGTGGCGGGATCAAACTCCGACAGGCGCGGGTCCATGATCGATGCACGCCAGGTGTCAGCTTCGTCGAACCAGAGTGGATGAGCGGCGATGGTGCGAGCGCGGAGGTAGCCGCCGACGAGGATCAGCGCGATCAGGCTGAGGATGATCAGGCCGTTGCGATTCATGGGCACGTCTCTGTGGGCGGCAGGCCGATAACTGGGTTGATCGGGCGGGGGTCTCTTCTTTCTCATCGGCAGTTCGCAAGTGGAACCACAGAGTTCCGGTGAGTGGAAGTCATACAGCGATACAAGCCCGATGGCGAGTCTTCGAGCCGTCGGGGTATCCGAAAGTCGCACGCGGCGTACCCCGACGGCTCGAAGACTCGCCATCGGGCTTGATCGATGCCCTGTGTTCGGCCCCTCCGCCCTTTCCCCGCTCCGCGGAAGTTATACTTTCCAACCATGGATGCCAATCGATTCTGGTCTGAGATTACGAACACCTTCCGCCGGGTCGTCCGCTCTAACTTTCAGGTGGAGCAGGCGTCCACCGCCGAGCGCGTGAAGCTGGCCAGCTCGGCGGTGCCGCTGACGGACCCGCTGGTGCAGAACTACGCGGTGTGGCGCAAGGCGGTGCTCTGGATCGCGGCGATCGCGCTGATCATCCTTCAGATCGTCCACCTGATCTCATTTGAATCCGCTGAGGAGTTTGTCGGCCCCGCCAACAAGGGCGTGGTGGACGGTGTGCAGATTCTGATTCTTCTCTCGGGGATCGTCGGCACGATCCTGATCGTCATCGCCGCCGCCCTGTGGGCGAATGTGCCCTTGTCCAAGCGGCTGGCGCGATGGGGCTGGCTGATCATGTTCGTCATGCCGTTTCTCCTGGCGATCATGCCGCTGACCATGTTGATGGACATGGGCGACCTGGAAGGCGATGCCCTGACGAAGGCCCGCATGGGCGTTGGGCTGATGATCGGGCTTTACTTTTTCATGCAGATCGGCCCCAAGGGACTCGCGCTCTTCGCGGGCATTATCCGTTCATCCATGACCCTTAAAACGCTCCTGCCCGAGTCCAGCGCGCCGGGCTGGGCGACGATTCTCTTCGCCCCGCTTTACGCCTTGTTCTTCGTGGTCATTACGTCGTTCGTCATTCAAATCGGCGGCAACGTGTTCCTGCTCCTCAGTTGTTTCTGCTTCATCACCGCGCCGCTGGTGTACGTGTTCAAGGCCGCCGCGATCGGTAAGCCGCAGACCGGAGAGGAAGTGACCCGCGTGCTGGGGCGGATCCGCATGGTGGTTTCCATCCTGGCGCTGACGGGCACCGTCTTTCTGATCATCTCCCTGGCGGTTTCGGGCCTGTTCGACTTCTGGGAAGCGTTCAAGTTCTTCCTCGGCTTCGTCAGCAGCACCATGGCCTTGACGGTGGTCGCATCGGACTTCATTCTGGCGCTGATTTTTCGCAGCTATGAGCAGGGCAGAAAGTTTCAGGAGTCACCGCATCGCGAGACGCTGGAGGCCAAGTTCCAGGCGCTGTCGACCGTGGGCCTGACCAGGCTGATTTCCTGGGGCGCGTTCACTCCGCCAGCCGCGCCTGCCGCGCCTTCGATGCCCGCCGTCTCGCAGACCGCCGATGCGAACGTGGAAGTCTCGCTCGAATCGGTCGTGCTGGATTCATCGCCTGAAGAGAAGCAATGAACTGGAGCACCGTCCCGTCAGGGCGGTGCTATTGATGAACAGCCGCCCGCGCCATCACTGGCACCCGACCGGCGGGCGCCAACAGCACCACCCTGTCGCGAGGGTGCTCCAAACTTCAGGCAGGGACGTCACTGGTTCGATAATGTTTCAGACGCGGTTCTCAGCCGTGCGCGATGCATTGGCCACAGACGAGGCGAAGAGCGGAAAGCAGCAGACATGAGCGATCCAGGATGGGCCACAGCGAGTGAATGCTTCATGACGCGGAGCGCGGAAGACAATGACGCCCCGTCCGCGTCTGTCGCCCCATCCGCGTTTGCGCCTTTGCCTGATCCCGAAGATTCAGACGCCGCCATCGGCTCGGGCCGATTCGAGAAATGGCTTCGTCGCTTTGCCCGTCCGCTGCTGGCGGTCTACTGGCCACTGCTGTTCATCTCCACGCACACCAAAATGCCCGGCGCGATCGACCGCGCGATGGATCAGGTCAAGCATTGGAACCCGGACAAGTTCATGCATTTTGGAACCTATGGCCCGCTCACGCTGCTCGTCGTCCTCGCCGCGCCGCTCGGTCGCAAGGCGGCGTTCATGGCCAACCTCGGCTTCGCCTGCGTGCTGGTGGCGATCTATTCGATCGTCGATGAACTCACGCAGCCCCTGGTCGGGCGCACCGCCTCGGCGGCGGACATCATGGCGGATCTCTGGGCCGCGGCTGTGGTCTTCCTCGCCCTCATGTGGTCGCACCCTTCGCGCCGCTCCACGCCGACGCGGCTGCTCGCCAGCCGAACCGCGGTCGCCCTGCTCATTCCGCTGGCGGGCATCGCGCTCTTCCAGAAGGGCTTCGGTCTGGCGCTGTGGCGGCTGCTGCCGAGCTGGGGCCCATGGATCCGCGGCGATGTGCTGGATCACTTCGTCTGCGCTATCGCGCTCTTCTGGCTGCTCATGACCGCTGCGCCCTTCGGTGAGAGCCGAACGAAGGCGAACCTCACCGTGGTCAGTCTCGTCATTCTCGCGCTGGGCCCGCTTATCGAATGGCTCCAGACGCTGCTCTCGGAGCGCGGCGCGGAACTGGAAGATGTCATCGCCAATACCGTGGGCGTCGTCGTCGCCCTTGGCATCTGGCTGATCGTGGCCGGCTATCGGCGCGGCAACACCCTCGAGACATGAAGTCTCGAATCTTCAAGAAGGCAACGGATGCCGCCTGTGTCTGAATCCAAACCTCATGTCGATCCGATTGCCGGTGGCGAGGCTGCCCGCGTGGCCGCCGCCCTCCAGACACCGAAGGAACATCGCTTCGTCGGGCACGCCATCGTCGTGGCGATCATGACCTTGCTCTCACGCTTCACCGGCCTGATCCGCGACTCCGTCCTGGCAGCCGTGCTCGGCCTCAGCGCCATCGCCGATGCCTTCGCCATCGGCTTTCTCATTCCCAATCTCTTTCGTCGTCTCTTCGGCGAAGGGGCGCTCACCGCCGCGTTCATTCCTGTTTACACCGACCTGCTGCGCACCGACAAACTGGCGGCGCGAAGACTCGCCACGCTGTGCATCGCCGCGATGCTCGTGTTCCTCGGCCTGCTTGTACTGGTGGGCGAAGCGGTGCTCGCGTGGATGCTCGCGGCTTTCCGTTTCACCGAGGAAACCAGCCTCGCCCTGAAGCTGACCATGATCATGCTGCCCTACATGCCCATGATCTGCATCGTCGCTCTCGTCGGCGGCATCCTGCAAGTGCATGGCAAGTTCGGTGCGCCCGCGGCCGCGCCCATCTTCCTGAACATCGTCATGATCATCGGCACCATCGTGGCCGCGCAGCTCGCCCAGGATGACGTGCGCCAGGCGGTGGTCATCATCAGCTACACCATCCTGATCGCGGGCCTGGTGCAGCTCGTCTGGCAGATCGGCGTGATGCTGCGCGTGGAGAAATTTGATGCAAGATACATGGAAGCCAGGCCGGCCCTGCGGCAGTTGCTCGTCATGGCGGTGCCCATGTTCATCGGCCTGGGTGTGTTCCAGATCAACACGCTCTTTGACTACGTCATCGCCTTCGGCTTAAGCGCGAAAGAAGGCGGCACCGAACAACTGCACTTGCTCGGCATGACACTGGATTACCCCGTGAGCACCGGCGATGTGGCTGCGCTGCAATGGGCGCAGCGGCTCTACCAGTTTCCCTTAGGCGTCTTCGGCCTGGCGGTGGCGACGGCGATCTTCCCGGCGCTGGCAAGGGCGGCGGGGGAAGTTGGTTCCGGGTTGCGGGTTGCGGGTTCCGAGTTGCCGGAACCCGGAACCCGGAACCCTGAACCCACAACCCCCACCCCCTCCGCCTTCCAAACCATCCTCCACCACGGCCTGCGCCTCACCTTCTTCATCGGCCTGCCCGCCAGCGTCGGGCTCATCCTCCTGCGCATCCCCATCACGCGACTCATCTACGAACGCGGCGAATTCTCCCTCGCCGACTCCCAGCGCGTCGCCTTCATCATGATCGGATACTCGGCCGTGGTGTGGGCCTACTCGATGACGCATGTGCTCACGCGCGCGTTCTACGCAGTGAAGGATGCGCGCACGCCGCTGCGCGTGAGTTTGTGGATGGTGGGGGTGAATCTGGCGCTCAACCTCGCGCTGGTCTGGCCGCTGGGCGTGGCGGGGTTGGCGTGGGCGTCGGCCGCGGCGGCGGCGCTCCAGGTCATCATGCTCATGCGCGCCATCCGTCGCTACGCCCCGCATCCGATCGGAGCCGATGTGCTGCGAAGCTGGAAACTCACCGTGCTGCTCACGCTGGCGATGGCGGCTGTGCTGCTCCCGGCGGCGCTCATCTGGGACGCGGCCGCGATGACCCGCACGCAGTCGGCCCTGCAACTGCTGCTGCTGTTGCCCATCGGCGCGGGCCTATTCCTCGGCGGCGCGTACCTGCTGCATGCGGATGAACTGAAGTGGCTCAAGCGACGACGCAAGGAGACCAGGTCATGAACGATGAAGCTTTCATGCAGGCCGCGATCAACGCCTGCCGCGCCGGCATCGCCAAAGGCCAGTCGCCGTTCGGCGCGTGCATCGTGCGCGAAGGGGAGATCATCATCGCGACGCACAACCACGTCTGGCTCACGACGGACATCACCGCCCACGCCGAGGTCCACGCCATCCGCGGCGCCTGCACGAAGCTCAAGAGCATCAAGCTCACCGGCTGCGACATGTACACCACGACCGAGCCGTGCCCCATGTGCTTCAGCGCGATCCACTGGGCCGGCATGCGCCGCATCATCTACGGCTCTTCCATCGCCGACGCCAAAGCCTTCGGCTTCAGCGAGCTGGAAATCTCCAACGAACAGATGAAAAAGATCGGTGGCTCACCGCTGCTGATCGTAAAGGATGTGCGGCGCGACGAGTGCGTGAAGCTGTTTGAGGAGTGGCAGAACAGGCCGGATCACCGCGTGTATTGAAGAGTTTCGGTGCGACGGCTCGACGAAATTTCACCGCGACGAGACCCGGGATCAAAAAACCCGTCACTGATCAATCCCTTCGTTCCTCCGTCCCTCCGTCCCTTCGTTCCTTCCCCTTCACACATTAAAATACTTCGCCTCGGGATGATGCACGATGATCGCGCTCGTGCTCTGTTCCGGATCGATCTGCCAGTTTTCCGTGAGCACGCAGCCGATGCGCGAAGGATCGAGCAGGCGGAAGAGCTTGTCCTGGTCGGCCATGTCCGGGCAGGCGGGGTAGCCGAAGCTGTACCGGCTGCCGCGATAGTGCTGCGTGAAGAGCTCGCGGATCTTCGGGCTGTCATCGCCGGCGACGCCCAGTTCCTGCCGCATGCGTTTGTGCCAGAGTTCCGCGAGGGCCTCGGCACACTCGACGCCGATGCCGTGCAGATAAAGATACTCGCTGTAGTTGTTGGCCTCGAAGAGAATGCGAGCGCGGTGGCTCGCTTCGCTGCCCATGGTGACGCAACTGAAGCCGATGGTGTCGCGCTGTTTGGAATCGAGCGGGCGAAAGTAATCGCTGATGCACAGGTGTTTACTGCCCGGCTGGCGCGGGAAGGTGAAGCGCTCGATTTCCTTGTTGTGATCAACCGCATCGAAAACGATCAGGTCATCGCCATCGCTGTTGCACGGGTAATAGCCGTACACCACCTGGGGCCGAAGAATCTTCTCGCTTCTGCACTGCTCCTTGAGGCGTTCGAAGATCGGATCGACCTTGTCTTCGAGCATCGCTTCGTACTCGGCATCGCTCAATTTCGCTTTCTTGAACTGCCACTGGCCGCGGTAGAGGGCGATCTTATTGATGAAGGGATAGACATCATCGAGGTCGATGGCGTCGATGACGCGCGAGCCCAGGAACGGGGCGGTGGGGACTTCGATGTCGGTGCGCACGCTGGAGCGCACAAGGATCCCCGCGGCGGGGGGGGGGGGGGGGGGGG
>JBBDXA010000052.1:9241-15359 GCA_040902585.1 Phycisphaeraceae bacterium | reverse complement strand
CCCCCCCCCCCCCCCCCCCGCCTGGGCGTCCTTTTGTGCTTTGATCGCGGCGAGCTTTTCGTCGACCGCCGCGCGCTTTTCAAGGCGCTCGGTGATCTCTTCATCAAGCTGCGTGCCTTTTCCCGTGGTCATGCAGTCCATGATGCGCAACCCTTCGAAGGCATCGCGCCCGTGGTAGACCTTGCCTTTGTAGATGGAGCGCAGGTGTGATTCGCAGTAGTGTTTTGACAAGGCCGCCCCGCCGAGCAGGATCGGCACGCTGACGCTGAGGGCGTTGAGCTCGTTGAGGTTTTCCTCCATGACGTTCACGCTCTTGACCAGCAGGCCGCTCATGCCGATCGCATCAGCCTTGTGCTGACGCCAGGCATCGAGGATCGCCGAGATCGGCTGCTTGATGCCGAGGTTGATCACCGTGTAGCCGTTGTTCGAGAGGATGATGTCCACCAGGTTCTTGCCGATGTCATGCACATCACCCTTGACCGTGGCGAGGATGATCTTGCCTTTCGTTTCGCCCTCGACTTTCTCCATGTATTTTTCGAGGTGGGCGACCGCCATCTTCATGACCTCCGCGCTCTGGAGGACAAAGGGGAGCTGCATCTGGCCGGAGCCGAAGAGTTCGCCGACGGTTTTCATGCCGTCGAGCAGGTGGTCGTTGATGATGATCAGCGGCGTGTACTTCTCGCGGGCCTCTTCCAGCGTTTCGATGATGTTCTGCTTTTCGCCATCGATGATGTGCTTGCGCAGGCGTTCTTCCAAAGGCAGCGTGCGGATGTCGGTCTTGATGACCGCTTCCTTCGCATCATCGGGAAAGAGATCGACGAAAATCTGGAGCGGGTCGCGCGTTTCGGTGCCGTCGCGGAGCTTCACCGGCTGCTCCGGCCAGCGGTTGTAGATCAGTTCCATCGCGGCTGCCCACTGGGCTTCATCGATGCGATTCCTGGGCAGAATTTTCGAGGCATGCACGATCGCGCTGGTGAGTCCCGCTTCGACGAGTTCGTGTTGGAACGCACTGTTCAATACCTGCCTGGCCGCGGGCTTCAAACCGAAGGAGACGTTCGACAGGCCGACGGTTGTCTGGCAGTTGGGGAATCGTTTCGTGATGCGGCGGACGCCTTCGATGGTTTCCAGCGCCGAGCGGCGGTCCTTTTCCATGCCGGTGGAAATAGGCAGGACCAGCGGGTCGAAGAAGATGTCTTCTTCGCTGAGGCCGTATTTGTTCGTCGCCAGATCGAGCATGCGGGCGGCGATGGATTCCTTGCGGTCGGCCGTGCGCGCCATGGCTTCCTGCGGGTCTTCATCGATGGTGCCCAGCACGAGGGCTGCGCCGTAGGTCTTCGCGAGGCGACACATGACCGCAAACTTTTCCTCGCCATCTTCGAGGTTGCCTGAGTTGATGATGCAGCGCCCGCCCGCGAACTTCAGGCCCGCTTCGATGATCGAAGGCTGCGTGGAGTCGAGCATGAGCGGGGCGTTGACCTGGCGCACGAAGCGATGCACGATCTGGGCCATATCCCCGGCGTTATTGCGGCCGGCGTAGTCCACATTGACATCGATGACGTGCGAACCTTCGCGCGTCTGCTGCCGCGCCAGAGAGACCATGCCGTCCCAGTCTTCTTTTTCCAGCAATGTCTTGAAGGCACGCGAGCCGGAGGCATTGGTGCGCTCGCCGACGTTGAGAATGCTGGTGTCCTGTTTGCACTCAACAGGTGAATAGAGCGAGGAGACCTGCGCGGGCAGCGGTTTCTTTTCGATCTTCACGTGCGGCTGATTCGCGCCGACCGCCTCGATGAGCCTGGCGATGTGGGCAGGCGTGGTGCCGCAGCAGCCGCCGACGATGTTGACGCCAAAGTCGCGGACGAACTTGGAAAGCTGCTGACTGAACGGCTCAGGCTTCAGCGGAAACTCGGTGCGCCCTTGCACCAGCGATGGAATGCCCGCGTTGGGCAGGATGCTGATGGCCTTGCCCCAGTACTCGCCCAGGTATTTCACGTGCTCAGCCATCTCCGTCGGCCCTGTCGCGCAGTTCATGCCGAGCGAGAGAATCGGATAAGGCTTGAGCGCGGCGACGGCGGCGGCGATCTCGGTGCCCATCAGCATCGTGCCGGTGGTCTCCATGGTGACCTGCACCATGATGGGAATGTCATCGGGCGTCTTTTTCTTTTCGTTGAGGGCCTTCAAGCAGGCATTGATCGTGCATTTGACTTGCAGAAGGTCCTGCGCGGTTTCGATGAGCAGGATGTCGGCCCCGCCGTCGATCAGGCCGCGGACTTGCTCGGCGTAGGATTCGAGCATCTCGTCCCACGTGGTGTTGTTGAGCGTGATGAGGCGGGTGCCCGGGCCCATCGAACCAATGACGAATCGCGGCCTGTCAGGCGTGGCGTGCTTGTCACAGGCGGCGCGGGCGATGAGGGCAGCCTTCTCGTTAAGTTCGCGCACACGGTCAGAGAGGTCCTGATCCGCCATGGTGATGATGTTGCCGTTGAACGTGTCGGTTTCGACCGCATCCGCGCCGACCGCGAGGTAGCTTTCGTGAATCTCCTGGATCACATCCGGCCGACTGAAGACGAGAGCTTCCGTGCAATTCTCCCGACCCATGTAGTCCTTCTCGATATCGAGCGGGTACTCGTGGATAGAGGTGCCCATCGCCCCGTCGAAGAAGAGGACGCGCTGGGCCAGGTGCTGGAGAAACAGACTGCTCATGGTGATGTATCCGTATATCCGGATGGAAGGATGATACGCTAAAGGACGGGGAAAGCAAGCTTCCGCCGGGTCGCAGAGCCGTGGGCGGGCCAATTATCGCCTCTTTCGGCGGTCTGGCCGATAGGTGTATCGGCCTGAGCGGCGGGAGTGGCCAGCCTTCCGAGAAGGACACGCATGAACTGGTTTGAAGCGATGATTCTCGGACTGGTGGAGGGGTTGACGGAGTATCTGCCGGTCTCTTCGACGGGGCATCTCATTCTGGCGCAGCGGGCGATGGGCATTCCCCAGAGCGAGGCGGCGGACGCCTACGCGATCTGCATTCAGGCGGGGGCGATTGTCGCGGTGCTGGGCCTGTACTGGCGGCGAGTGGTGCAGATGCTGCGCGGGATCATCGGGCGCGATTTGGAAGGGCGGAGGCTGCTGGTGAATCTTGTCGCGGCCTTCGTACCGGCGATGGTGTTCGGATTGCAACTGAATGCGACGATCAAGAAATATTTGTTTGGCCTGTGGCCGATCGTGGCGGCCTGGGCGCTGGGCGGGGCGGCGATACTTTGGGTGACGCGGCGGCGCTTGAATTCCTCTCCCTCTACCGGGGGACAGGGAGGGGTTAGGGGAGGGTCGGGCGAACGGAATGCTGATGCGATTTTGCGCGGGCAAGGTGAGTCAATGGATGACGATGGCTCGACCCTCCCCCAGCCCCTCCCTGAGAGGGAGGGGAGTAAGACGCTCGCGCAGCTCACCTGGCAGCTCGCCCTGATCATCGGTCTGCTCCAGTGCATCGCCATGTGGCCGGGCGTGAGTCGCAGCCTGATCACCATCGTCGGCGGACTGCTCGTGGGCCTGCGCCTCGCGGCAGCGGTCGAGTTCAGCTTTCTCCTGGGCGTGATGACGCTGGGCGCAGCCACCTGTTACGACGGCCTGAAACACGGGCAGGTCATGATCAACACCTACGGCATCGACATGATGCTCATCGGATTTCTCTTTGCGTTCATCTCCGCAGCCTTGGCGGTGAAGTGGATGGTCGCCTATTTGCAGAAGCACAGCCTGGCGATCTTCGGCTGGTACCGCGTGGGCCTGGCGGCGATCGTGGCAGTGCTGATCGTGATGGGGAAGCTGTGAGCTATCAGCTATCAGCTATCAGCTTGAAGTGATCCTGCTGGCTGATAGCTCAAAGCTCATAGCTGATAGCTCAAAGCTCATAGCTGATAGCTCACAGCTCACAGCTCACAGCTCCTCTCAGAACTTCTCGCCCGCCAGTGTGAAGCGGTGATAGAAGTGCCGACGGTACTGGGCGTAGTGCAGCGAGAGGCGCTGGCGGATGTCTTCCACTTCGCGGGCGGTGAAGCCTGCGAGTACGCTGACGCGGGCATCGTGTTTCACGATCGGGTCGGCCAGAAGAGTAGCGAAGCTGGTGGTCCAGTAGGCCCGGCGATTGCGGGTCAGGTCGTTCCAGATGAGGCCACGGGTTGAGAGACGGTCCATCATGCGCAGAACGGTGAGCACTTGAATGTCGGAGAGGTGATGCAGGAACAGGCTGGTGATGCAGTAGTCGAAAGTGTTGGGGGCGAAGGGGAGGGACAGGGCACTGGCGCGGAGGAGGGTGATGGGGGGAGGGGAAGGGATCGAGGGATCGAGCGACCCAGTGATCAAGGGTGGATGAAACGTTCCATTGCCTTTCCCGTCGGTCGCTCGATCGCTCGATCCCTTGGTCCCTTGGCCGCTCGATCCCTCGATCGCTTCCGCGGCGATCTGGAGCGCGGTTTCGTGCAGGTCGATGCCGACGATGCGCACATTGTGCCCCGCAGCCGCGGCCCACTGGCGGATCGCCCGGGGAATATCCGCGCAGCCTGTGGCGATGTCGAGGATGCGAATGGTCTGGCCTTTTTTCCAGCGGCGCGACCATCGTTTGAGATGACCGAGCACCGCACTGCTTCCGCCCAGCCAGCGGTTGACCGTGCGCAGGAAGCGAAAGCTTTTGCGCAGGCGATCGGGCGGGACGTCGGGCTCGTCCATCTTCTCGGGGGTGAGGATGCGCTGCGTCAGGTACGCCATGGACGAACATCGTATCGGCTGGGAGGTGGGTGGTGGGAACG
Source organism: Phycisphaeraceae bacterium (assembly GCA_040902585.1). Taxonomy (GTDB): domain Bacteria; phylum Planctomycetota; class Phycisphaerae; order Phycisphaerales; family Phycisphaeraceae; genus JBBDXA01. The sequence goes on along the minus strand of JBBDXA010000052.1, from coordinate 10,566 downwards.
AGGGTCGGAAGGGGAAGGAAATGCAAAATGAAAAGCATGCAAATGAAAAGCATGCCAATGGAAGGTGCAAAGAAAGCCGGGCCGCGGTGAGGCGGCCGGCGCAGGGATACACTTGGATCCGTTGAAGAACGTGTGTGAGAATTTTGGAGCACCATCCCGGCAGGGTGGTGCCTGCTTGTGTCTACGCAGCCCTCAAGCACCGCCCTGCCGGGACGGTGCTCCAGCGAATCACGTCTCACACACGTTCTTAGTGCTTCCCTTCTTCGCCTTCTTCCTGGAGTTCTTCCTTGGCGCGTTCCTTGCCCAGTTCCAGCGCGGCATCGGCCCCGTGATGGATGGCACCGTGCTTGAGGCCGTGCTCGGCGATTTCCTTGGCGGAGGGGAACGCCGCTTCTTCTTCCAGGAGCTTTTTCATTTCATCGGTGTAGTCGCCGGCCATGCCCTTTTCCTTGCGGAGCGTGCTGTTCACTTCGCCTGATTCCTTCGACCACTCGCCGGCGTTGCGTTTGTTGGCAGCCTTGGCGTCATCCGCATGCCTGGCGGCTTCCTTGCGGGCATGGCGCTCGGCGTGGCGGGCCTTGCTCGCTTCGCTGGCGGCAGTCGTATTCGTCGCGCCCTTTTCACGGGCCAGCTTCTTCGCTTCATCCAGCTCAGCCAGTTTCTGCGGTGAAGGATCGCGGAACTTCACGTGCCGCTGCGTGCCCTTGGCCACCTCGTTGGGATCGATGATCTGACCGGTGACCGGATCGCGCTGAAGGCGCTTCAGCTCGACGCTCACATCATCGGCCAGCTCATCGGCCTGTCGCACGGCGTCGGCTGCTTCATCGGCGAAGTTGCCGGCGTTGCGCTTGGCGGCCTTGGCGGCCACATCATCCGCCTGTTTCGCGGCCGCCTTCTTGGCGTGACGGGCAGCCTGTGCTTCCTTCCACGCCGCGGTACTCGTCGCGCCCTGGTCGCGGGCCGCCTTCTGGGCATCCTTCAGATCATCGAGCTTCCCCGGCGAAGGCTCGCGGAACTTCACGTGGCGCTCGCCGGCCTTGGCGGCATCATCAGCCTGCTTCGTCGCCTGTTTCGCGACATCGCCAAACTCACCGCCTTGCCGCTTCGCAACCTTGGCGGCGGCATCATCAGCCTGCTTCGTCGCCTGTTTTGCGACATCGCCAAACTCACCGCCTTGCCGCTTCGCCGCCTTGGCCGCGGCATCATCAGCCTGCTTCGTTGCCTGTTTTGCGACATCGCCAAACTCACCGCCTTGCCGCTTCGCAGCCTTGGCGGCATCATCAGCCTGCTTCGTCGCCTGTTTTGCGACATCGCCAAACTCACCG
>JBBDXA010000052.1:0-9141 GCA_040902585.1 Phycisphaeraceae bacterium | reverse complement strand
CCTTGCCGCTTCGCCGCCTTGGCCGCATCGTCAGCCTGCTTCGTTGCCTGCTTCGCCGCATCCGTGAAGTCGCCGGCGTGACGCTTGGCTGCATCCTTGGAAGCTTTTCGCTCGGCATTCTTCACCGCGACTTGGGCGGCGTCGCTGGCGCGGCGGGCGGCTTTCAGTTCCTTGGTCATGCCGCGGATCGTGTCATCGGCGATCGTGCCGGCATGCAGGATGGCTTTCTTGGAGCCTTGCTCGGCCGCTTCCTTGAGCGCCTTCTCGGCGGCTTCCTGCATGACCTTCTGGGCTGTCTCTTCGCCCAGTTCGCGGCCGGCGGCGGCGACGGCGGCCTTCTTGTTCGCCTCGCGCGTCGCAGCCTTCCATCCCATGCCCGTCTTCTTCAGCGACGCCTTGGCGCCCTTGCGCGCCAACTGCTCGGCTGCTTCCATCGCGGCCTTCTCGGCGGCCTCCTGCGCGCCCTTGCTCACGGCCCGCTGAGTCGCGCTCTTGGCGATCGCTTTCTTCGCCGCGGCCTTGGCGGCGGCTTCGCCGGTCTCGCGCATCACGGTCTTGCCCAGGCCCTTGGCGATGGTGGCACGCACGCCGGTGGCGATACCCGCGGTGAGAAGGACTTCGACCCAGGTCGCCGGATCGCCGACGATGTCGCCGACGAAGTGCCCCACGCCTTTCAAAGGCTGGGGGAGATGGCCGGTCAGTTCGGTGATGGCATCGCCGAAGGGTTCGGTGATGGGGCCCAGGATGTCGCGGAACGGCGCCATGACAAAGTCGTAGACAGCGAAGATCGGCGCGAGGACGGGGGCGAGCACTTCCGCCACTTCGCCCAGGGCGTTGCCGACCTTCTTGCCCGCTTCGCCGAGCCAGTCTTTCACGCCTTGCGGAATGAGCGGATCGATCACCTTGCCCACGAGCTTGAGGCTTTCGCCGGCGATGGAAAGGGGGATCGTCAGGACGGCGACGGGAACGGACACGGCGGTCTTGATGACTTCGCCCACGGCTTTGAACGGCGCTTTGATGCCGTTCCAGATGTCGGTCAGCACGTTGCCGGAGGGCTCGACTTTGATTGCATCGCCGATGCGCTTAGGCAGCGAGACGATGGATTCGCCGACATGGGTGACAGCCTTGACGATCGCTTTGCCGACGTTGCTGAAGGCTTTGCCGACGTCTGCGAAGAAGTTGAACTCGACCTGAACTTCCTTGCCATCGACCCGGATGGTGCGCTGATCGTTCTCGGCGCGGATGGCGGTGATGTCGGCAGCGGAGAGCTTTTCGCCCGAGAGAATGCGGCGGAACAGTTCGCCTTCATCGCCGACGGTGTCGCTCTTGTTGAGTTGCGTGTCCAGGTGGTGGCCGATCTCCTCGAGGACGGCTGACGCGACGCCCTTGGGGTTATTGGCGAAATCCTGGTTGACGTAAATGACGCCTTCGGCTGCGTTGTACGCGGCGTTGCCGTATTGCAGGTCTTCGCCGGGCACGAACTGAATGTCGGGGAGGAAGCTGAAGTCGCCTTTGAGCGCCTGCTGACGGAACTGTTCCGCCTTGCCGGCGTCGTAGCCTTGCCCGTAAACCTGTTTCATCATGGCGTGAAAGGCTTGCGGGTCGGCGGCAGCATCGGCGAACTGCTGGCGGAAGAGGGCGGTCAGATCAGAGGTGGCGGGATCAAGGGTCTGCCCGGTGCTGGTGACCGCGCCGCCTGGGGAGGCGACGACCTGGCCATCGACCGCGGTTGGAGCGACGCGAAGATCTTTGACCTGGCCCTGGCCCTGCTCAGCCTTGGCGGCAGGCGGGGGATAGTTGTCCGATTCCAAATGGGGTACCGGCCGATCCTTGTTGGTGATCTGCATTGTGACGCTCCGACGAAAGTGTGGCGATCGCGAGGGGAGCCAAGACGGGCCTGACTCATGGTAACGGGGTTATCGCGGCAACCCGTTGCCTGTTGCGGCTGAACGGGAAAATTTCTCTCTTTTTCGCGCCTGATCGCGCGAAAGGGCGGGAAACGGGGCCAATAGTGATGAAGTCGCAATGCGAGTATGATCTTGACCCGCCGATCCGCCCCCTTCGATTCGCCTGTGGCCCCCGTGCCAGCGACCGGGCCGACCGCGACCCCTGAGTCCTGGGATGAACTTTGCGACCCTGACATTTCTGCTCTTCCTCCCGCTGGTCTTCAGCCTGTACTGGCTGATCCGCGGGCGCACTTCACAGAACGTGCTGCTCATCGTGGCCAGCTATCTGTTCTATGGCTGGTGGGACTGGCGCTTCTGTAGCCTGATGCTGATATCCAGCCTGATCGACTACCTCGTCGGGCGAATGATCCACGGCTCGAGCGTGAAACGCACCCGCCGGTTCTGGCTCGGGTTCAGCCTGCTGACCAACCTCGGCATGCTGGGTTTCTTCAAATACTTCAACTTCTTCGCCGACAGCTTCGTCTCGCTCGCCGGGCTCGTTGGCTGGGAACTGAGCGATGTCACGCTCAGGATCGTCCTGCCCGTGGGCATCAGCTTCTACACCTTCCAGACGCTCAGCTACACGCTCGACATCTACTTCGGGAAGATGCGCCCGACGCGATCGCTGATCGATTTCATGGCCTTCGTCTCGTTCTTTCCGCAGCTCGTGGCCGGGCCGATCGAGCGCGCGCCGGACCTGCTGCCACAGTTTCAGAACCCGCGCAAATTCGATTACGAACTGGCCAAGGACGGCCTGCGGCAGATGCTCTGGGGCTTCTGGAAAAAGCTGATCGTGGCGGACCGCCTGTCGGAGGTGGTCGACCCGATCTACGGCAGCAGTTTCGCCAACGCGGGCCTTCAGACCGCCACCGGGCCGCAGATCATGCTGGCGACCTTCGCCTTCGCTTTTCAGATCTACTGCGATTTCTCCGCCTACTCGGACATCGCCATCGGCACCGCACGCCTGTTCGGATTCCAGTTGCGGCGGAACTTCGCCTACCCGTTTTTCGCCCAGACCGTCGGCGAATTCTGGCGGCGATGGCATATCTCCCTGTCCACCTGGTTCCGCGATTACCTCTTTCAACCGCTGGGCGGCGTGCGCGGCACTCGGGTGCTGGTCATCCGCAACGTGATGATCACCTTCGTCATCGCCGGCCTGTGGCACGGGGCGTCCTGGAACTTCATCTTCTGGGGCACCATCATGGGCATCGGCTTCCTGCCTGAACCGCTGGCGATCTTCGATCGCCGCAAGCGCAAAGTCCGCGCGCCGATGGAAGAGCCCGGCGGGCCGGACCTGATTCCCAAACCACGGGTGTTCATCCGCATGGTCGTCACCTTCTCTATCTTCTGCTGCTCGGGCATTTTCTTCCGCTCGCCCGACATGCAGTCGGCGGCGATGGCGATCCAGCGCATGCTCGCGGACCTCTTCAACCCGCACGCCTATGCCACGATCTTCCAGGGCGCGGACCCCAACAGCATCCGCTCCGCGCCGATCGTCATCGCCATCCTGCTCGCAATCGAATGGGTGCAGCGCCGCCACGATCACGTGCTGACGCTCAAAGGCTGGGCCAGGCCCTGGCGCTGGGTGCTGTACACGGTGCTGGTCTGGTCGATCCTGGTGGCAATGCCGGGCGACACCAAGGGATTTGTTTACTTCCAGTTTTAGTGCGGAGAGAATATCGGTAGCTCAGACAGGAAAGTGGCCATGCGCAGGTTCATCCTTGAAATCATGCTCTTCTTTGCGGTGCAGATTCCGCTCGTGGTGTTTCTGATCGCGCGGTTTCCCACGCTCGACAACGAGATGATGGCGATCCACATCGACAAGCAGCACCGCGCGGCGATGCTGGCCGGGGGGCCGCGCGTGTTCATGGTGGGCGGGTCCAGCGTGGCGTACGGGTATCACTCCGAAATCGTCGAAGAAGAGCTGGGCATCCCCGCGGTGAACCTGGGCATCTCCGGGCATACGGGCTTTGACTTTCAGCTCAGCGAAGCGGAACAGACCGCGCGGAAGGGCGATGTGGTCGTCGTTTCCATCGAGTACCTGGTGCTGGGCAAGCCGCAACTGGTGAACAACGATTTTCTGTTCGCGACGCTGATGTGCCGGCCGCAGAGCATTTCCTTTGTGCCGCTGCCGCGGCTGAAGGTGCTGCTCGACGGCGGGCTGCCGGTGATCCGCGTACTGATCCGCTCGGCGATTCGCGGCAGGCGCAATTCGCCGCTCTACACGCGCGACGGGTTCAACGAATACGGCGACTTCGTCCGCATGCGCGGCCAGCCTTCGCAGTACCTCCCGCCGCAGCCCGGCGAACCGGGACCGGTCATCGACGACGACGGGCGACTGGAGGCGTACGTCGACAGGATCGACGGCTTCATCCGGCGCTGCGAAGCCCGGGGCATCCGCGTGTTTCTCATGTACTGTCCCTACGCCCCGGCTCACTTCGCGACGCACTCCCGCCCGATCCGCCTGATCGCCGCCGCCCTTAATGAACGCTTCGGCGACCGCCTCCTGTGCAAGCCCGAGGAGACCGTCTTCCCCAACGCCATGATCGCCGACTGGGTCTACCACATCGGCGATGAGGCGGGCAAGATCTACAGCCGGCTGATGGCGCAGCGCGTGAAGGAAAAGTTGGGAGCACCATCCCGATAGGGTGGTGCTGTTAGCGATCGAACCGCGAAGGTGCCTCGAGGCGCAACAGACTGCTGTTCGCCAACAGCACCACCCTGTCGGGATGGTGCTCCCGGATCGTGCTCCACTCGCCCAGGGCCGGACCAATCGTTATCATCTGACTCTCGCCAACCGTTCGCTTTTTCCCTGAGATTCCCATGCCTACGCTCACGATTGACGGCAAGCCTTATGCCTTTGAAGGCAAGAAGATGATCCTCCAGGTCGCCCTGGAGAACGATCATGAGATCCCGCATTACTGTTACCACCCGGGCCTTTCCATCGTGGCTTCGTGTCGCATCTGCCTGGCCGAGGTCGCTCAGCCCAACCCGCGCAACAACAACAAGCTCGAACTCATCCCCAAGCTGATGCCCACCTGCCAGACGCCCGCGGCTGACGGCATGGTCATCCAAACCGCCAGCCCCAAGTCCATCGCCAACCAGAAGGCGGTGATGGAATACCTGCTCATCAATCACCCCTTGGATTGCCCCGTCTGCGATCAGGCCGGCGAGTGTCACTTGCAGGACTACTCCTTCGAGTACGGCCGGAGCGAGTCGCGTTTCATCGAAGACAAAATCAAGCAGCCGGTGAAGGACATCGGCACGCATGTGAAACTCTATGGCGATCGCTGCATCATGTGTTCGCGCTGCGTGCGCTTCACGCGCGAAGTCTCAGGCACGAGCGAGATCGCGATCTTCGGGCGCGGCGCGATCGAACAGATCGATGTCTTCCCCGGTCATCCACTGGAAAACGAACTGTCCGGCAACGTGGTGGACATTTGCCCCGTCGGCGCTCTGCTCGACAAGGATTTTCTCTTCTCGCAGCGCGTGTGGTTCCTGAAAGAGACGCCGAGCATCGACGGCATCACCGCATCAGGCGACAACATTTCGATCCATCACAACGAAGGCAAGGTGTATCGTTTCAAGCCCCGCGCGAACCTGGATGTGAACAAGTGGTGGATCAGCGATGAGGTGCGTTACGGCTGGAAGTTCATTCATAGTGAAGAGCGCCTGAAGACGCCGATGCGAAAGCAGCTCGGCGACCAGATGGTCTGCGACTGGAAGAAGGCGATCGCAGACGCGGCCCACGGCCTGCGCGGCGCGGCCACTCCCCTCCCTCTTAGGGAGAGGCCGGGGGAGGGTCAGCCGTCGGGCGCACCTGCGTCACCGAAAATCGCCTTCATCATCAGCCCGATGCTCACCTGCGAAGAAGCCTACGCCCTGGGCAAGCTGGCGCGAGGCCTCGACCCGATGGCCGCGCTCATCGTCGGCCCCATACCCAAGCAGGGCGAAGATAAAACCTTCCCCGGCGGCTACACGCTGTACGCTGAGAAATGCCCCAACAGTCGCGGCGTGCGCCGGGCCTTGGAAACCGTCACCGGCGATGCGAAGCAGGTACACGCCTACAACGAAGGCCTGGCGCTGCTGGCGGATAAGAAGTCGACGATCAAAGCGGTGCTGCTGACGGGTAATTTCCCCAGCACCTGGACGACGAAGGAGCTGACCGATGCCGTGCGCGGCAAGTTCAGCGTGCTGCTGGACACGCTGCCCAACGATCTTTCTTCCAAGTGCGATGTGCTTTTGCCCAGCGTGACCTGGGCGGAGAAGGCGGGCACTTTTGAGAACGCGAAGGGCCGGTTGCAGGCATTTGCACAGGCGATCGCGCCCGTCGAAGGCGCCCACAGCGAAGGCCAGATCGCGCTGGACCTGTTAGCCGCTTGCGGCTTAGCAGGCCGGGCGATTTTCGATGCTTCAATCGTCCGCCAGAACATGGGCGAACCGTTCCTCGAAGGCGTCGAGCAGCCCGTCGCCCAGCGCGCTGAAGAGGCGGATTTGCAGTACGTCGAACTTTGAGCACCATCCCGAAAGGGTGGTGCTGTTAACACACGACGTCCTGTTGTGTGATTCGCAACGAGAACGCGCAGCCGTGGGCAACGACAGAGCAACGGGCGTTCGTGCGCCGATAGCACCACCCTTTCGGGCTGGTGCTCTCATCACTCGCTCTTCTTCTCATCCTTCGGCTTCTCGCCGTCGCCCAGTTCCTTCAGATCATCCTTTGCGGCAGCCAGCGACGCGGTGCGCGTGCAGATGTTCGTCGCCAGGGCAATCGGCCTTGCCGAAGCAGTAGACGAGATAAGTGGCATCGCCCTTGGTGGTGAAGCCGTAGCCGCAGGTCGCGCCGTGGACCGCGGTGGTGATGGTCACCTTCTTGCCGACCTCGCCCTTCCAGACGCGATCCACTTCAATGGTCACGTGCTTGGTGAAGCCTTTCTCATCGATCTTCACCTCGACGCACTTGCCGCTGAACACTGCGACCGAACCCTTCAGCGCTTCCTTCGGCGGCGGGGGCGGAGCGCAGCTACAGGCGAAAGTCAGCGGGGCGGCTGCGGCGACAGCGAGCAGAACGATGACGGCAATCAATGAACGCATGGGGTGACTCCTTGGGATGAATGATACGTTGGACGCCCCACCGCGGTCTTCAGTTCCCTCACTTAGCCCCCGGCTCGCCGAAGGTTGGCGAAGGTGCGGCACGAGACGCGAGACGCGCGGCGCAGGAGCGGAACCCGGCACATGTGCCGGGCTATATGATGTGACCATGGCCATGACCGTTGGTGAACTTGCGACAAGGATCGGTGCCCAGGTGCGCGGCGACGCGGCCCGCGCGATCGATTCCTGCGCGGGCATCGAAGAGGCGGGCGCGAAGGATGTGACATTCGTCGCCAACTCGCGCTATCTCAAACCGCTGATGACGACGAAGGCAGGGGCTGCGATCGTGTCGAGTCGCGAAGCGGAGATCGCGCCCAAGTCGCTCACGCTGCTTATTGCCGAGGATCCGTACTTCGCCTTCCGCGAAGCGATGGTTGCCCTTGCCCCGGCGCGGGCGAAGGTGATGGCGGGCATCAGTGATAAGGCGGTGATCGACGCGAGCGCGAAGCTCGGCAAGGATTGCTGCGTGAAGGCATACGCGGTCATCGAAGCCGGTGCGGTCCTCGGTGAACGCTGTGTGATCCATCCGCACTGCACCATCGGGCAGGGGGCGGTCCTCGGCGATGACTGCGTGCTCTACCCCGGCGTGACGATTTACGATTCCTGCGTGCTGGGCCAGCGCGTCATCCTCCACGCTGGCTGCGTCATCGGGCAGGATGGCTTCGGCTACGCGACGCACCAGCGCGAAGGGGAGGAACTGGCCCATCACAAGATTCCGCCCGTGGGCAACGCGGTGATTGAAGATGATGTCGAGATGGGCGCGGGCTGTTCCGTCGATCGTGCGACGGTGGGCTCGACTCGCGTCGGCCGCGGCTCGAAGTTCAGCAACGGTGTCACCATCGGACACGGCGCGCAGATCGGCAGGCACAATCTCTTCGTCGCCCAGGTCGGCATCGCAGGGTCCACGAAGACGGGCGATTACGTCGTCGCCGGCGGACAGGTCGGCATCGCGGGCCATCTATCCATCGGTCAAGGCGCGCAGATCGCCGCGCAGTCCGGCGTGATGGATGACATTCCCACGGGTGAAAAATGGGGCGGTACACCGGCCCAACCCTGGCATGCCGCCAAGCGCAGCTACATCGGCATCATGCGCATGGATGACCTCCTGAAGGAAGCCCGCAACATCATGCAGCGACTTACGGAGCTTGAAGCGAAGGTGAACGAAAATGAACCATGAGCCGCTTGCGGCTTAGCAAGACCCGTGCGAGTGGCCTTGTGTTTAGTTGCGCACCGGGTTGACGGTTTTAACGCAGAGGTCGCAGAGAGGCAGAGAGCGCTGAGAGGGATCAAGCGGCGACTTTCGAGTTCTCTCTGATTCTCTTCTTCCTCTGCGTCTCTGCGTCAAATACGGATCGCCGGCGCACCCTCGAACGCAAAGGTGATCGAGACCCATCGAATGAGGAAAGACTCGGGTGCCACGGCTCGAGGAGGCTTTGCGACGAGACCCGCGGCGTAGTCCTGATGCATCAGGTGATTCGCACGGGTCTCCTCGCAAAGCCTCGTCGAGCCGTGGCACCGTGATGGGTGTTCTTACTGCTCCGCATCCACCACCGACACGGGCGCCGCGACATCGCCCCCCGTCGAAAGCCCGTGCCGAACGTAGGAGTAGTTCGGTTCGATGACACCGAACGGCTCGGGGCCGGCCTGGCAGCCCGCGAAGGCGGCGCAGGTGAAAAGCGTGATGGCAATGGTGAGAACGATTCGTCGCATGGGATTCTCCGCAGCCTGCCAAGGTGGTGTTACCCTGGTTCACTGCATCGACGGTTGGTTGCCGATCGATGCAGCGTCTCGACCTCCTTGCCGTTATCGGATTCTTCATACGGCTGCTTGCGGTGACTAGATCGACGCCTGCAAAGAATTCAAACGGCCTGATAACATGCATGGCCTGTAATGCCCATGCGATCTAAACGGATCAGGACGATCGGACAGCTCTCGCTGTTTCACCAGCCGCCGCAACGGACGGAAACGCTGTTTATCCCCGCGCAACAGGCGTTTTCGCAGGTGCCGCAGGCGGAGGCACAAGACGAGGAATTCACCCCGGCCCGGG
>JBBDXA010000051.1:0-7479 GCA_040902585.1 Phycisphaeraceae bacterium | reverse complement strand
GTCTGTCGTGATTTTACATGTGGAAGCGTTTCTTCATTCCGCTCCTTCTGCTGGCAGCGCTGGTCTTCGGCACGCTGCGGTTTCTATCCTGGCGCGAAGGCGTGCGACAGCATGAGCAGAGGGTCCATGAACGCAACATCGACGGCGGCAGCCCTCTCCAGCGCGTGTATGCCGCCGACTACCTCCTTCGAACCGATTCCGACAACGAGCGCCTTCGCTTCATCCGCGCGGAGAGTCTGATCGCGCTGTTCCGATACCGCGACGGGCGTCAGGAGCTGCGAGGCCTGCTCGAGCGCCGGACGCCGCAGACCGATCGCGCCGCGAACCTGATCGTCGAAAGCTATTTCCAAGAGGCTGAGTCCGTCATTCACCGCGCGGATACCACCCAGTTCAACCTCGCCATCAACGAAGTCCTGGAACTGATGGACGGCGTCGAAGCCAACCGGCAGTTCCTTTCCAAGACAGGCAATGAACTGCGACTGACAAACATCGACGGCCGCCGGTTCGACGCCCTCGTCCGCATCCACAGCGTCGGACTCGATGACCGCCGCGTGGGTCTGGCCAGAGCCCAGATCGCCGGCCTGAACGAGACGATCGAAAGGCTGAGCATCGAAGTCGCCGAGCTCACCCGCAAGGTCAACGCCTATGGCGACGAACTCGTGGCGACCTGTGAAAAAGCCCTGAAGCTCGATCCGGTCAACGCCAGGGCCATGGAGTTGCTCTTCATGTACCGGCTTCGACAGCGCCGATTCGATCAGGCACGCGAAATGGCTGGACGCATCGCCGCCCTCGAAGAGCTGTCCGCCGACTCGGCCAGTCGCGTCGCCAATGAACTGCTGGACCTTGAAGCCCGCTACGGACAGGTCGTGACCGAACAGGATATGGATCTGGCCGCCCGTCTGCTGGAGCGGCCTCAGTTCAAAGACCAGGACGAAGTCAACTTCATCGTCGCCCGGACCGCGCTGGCGCTGAGCCGCAACGATCCGGCCAAGGCGGAGCAGTTCGCGCTGCCCTACCTCAAGCACGATCCGCTGTACTCGCGATTGCGTGTGCTGTGGGCCATCGCCCGGATTCAGCAAGGCGATGTCGACTCGGCTGTGCGCTACCTGGGCCAGTACAGCGAACGGCAAAGGGACGCCCGCACGCTGTACGCCTTGGGAATGGCCTACCTGGCGCAGGGCCGCAGCCACAACATCACATTGGGCCACGAGTCGCTGCGGCAAAGCCTGGAAACAGAGCCGAACTTTCTCCCGGCGCGGCTGGCACTGATCGAATCGCGCATTCGCCGGGGCTTCACCTTCGAGGCGGCTGACGACATCCTGATCGCCGACCGCATCAATCCGCTGCACCCTCGCGTCAAGGCCGCCAAGGCCATGCTCGCTGTGCAGACATTGGACCTTGGCACACTGGCGTCACTGTTGGAATCGCAGATCACTGATGAATCGAGCATGACGGGCGACATGGTCACACTCGCTGCCGTCATGGTGCTGGATGATGTGATTCGAGCCCGTGCGCTGGCCCAGGCGCTGAGCGCGAGCCATCCGCATCATGCTCTTGCCCTCGTGGCCATCGCCTGGTGCGAGCAGGAGGCGAAGAACCGCCCGCTGGTTGCTTCGGCTGTGCTTCGGACGCTGATTCAGGCGGTCGAAGCAGACCCGATGCAGCGCGTGAAACCGCTGAATGTCCCTGCGTTTGCCTTATTGAAAATGGGCGCGATCGCGCCGATTTCAGACACCACGGAAGTCGTGCGCCAGATTCGACTGTCGCACTTTCAGCCGCGTCCGCTTGAGGCGGCAGCGCGACTGGTGAAGTCAGCGCTCGATCACTGGCCGCAGGATGACGGGCTCATCCGCACCGCCGCGGAACTGAACCTCTGGCTCCAGCAACCAGAGGCGGCCCGCGTTCGCCTGACACAGCGTCGTCCGGGCACCGATATTCGCAAGACCCCATTGGATCACGCCATCGAAGCGTGGGCCGCCAAGGACTGGCCACGCGTCATCACATTGCTCGCGGAAAGGCCCGCTCAGGAGCAGGAGGGCGACTCGACGTTCCAGCGTCTGGACTTGGCGCTGGCGATATCCAATCAGAGCGACAAGGCGATTACCGACAGTCTCACCCGGCTTCTGACGGCTCATCCCTGGGCCGAGGAGGCATTGCTCACAGCCGTTGCCGATGCTCTGGGCCGCAATCAGCCGGACCGCGCCTATGCATTGTTGGGTGTGGCGGATGTGATCAATCCGAAGGTGGCGCACCTGTCGCGCGGCAGGATGAACCTGGCGCTGGGCCGGGCCTCGGAGGCATTGCAAAGCTCGGAGTTAATCGTCAATGATGTGAACTTGGATTCGGAGCTGCGGCGCTGGGCGATGGAGATTCGCGCCAGGGCCCACATCGCCCTGGAACAGGATGCGATCGCGGCGGGTATGTTCGATCAACTGGGGGCGGCGATGAAGGCTCACGGTACCGATCTGAAGATGCGCAGCGTGGATGTGTACCTGCTTCTGGGCAAGAAATACGCCGCTGCCGAAGTCCTCTCGCAACTGCTGGCGACGCCGGAGCTGTCTCCCTGGCTGCGGGATCAGTTGCTGGCCAGGGGTTTGCTCGTGATGAACCCCTCGCGCCTGCGGGCCTCTGTCGAGGCGGTGCTCGTTCGTGAAACCAACGATTTGCTGCTCTTGGCCTATCAGGCCAAAACGGCGGCGGAAGAGGATGTTTTCGTGGCGGAGAACATGCTCAAGAGTCTGCTAATTCGCCGGCCCGGATCGCCGCGTACCCTGTTCATTCAGGCGAGCGTGGTGCGGCGGTTTCAGCCGGATCAGGCTCGCGCGATTTATGAGAAGCTCAGTGCCTACCCCGGAAGCGTGGGGCAGGCGGCCCGAGATGCCATTATGGAGATGGAGCAGCCCGCGGCACCGTCGTCGCGGGATTCAAGCCCTGCAAACGAGGAAGGATCCCCGCAATGAAAGACAGTATTCAACAGGCCGGCCCCGGACGCCCCGGACGCCCCGGACGCTGGCGATGGCTTAAGTTCCTGCCGGTTCTCGTCTTGGCGAGTCTGGCGATGGTGGCGGTGGGGCAGAATCGGCGGGTGCTGCCGCCGGATCCGTTTGTGACGGCTGTGAAGGAGTTGCGCCCCAGCATCGTTGCGGTTGGCAGTTATTTGCGAACCGACACGCCCACCGTTCAGTATTTCGGTACAGGCTTCGTCGTCGAGGACGGCAACCTCGTTGTGACCAATGCTCACGTGGTGGCCGCCCTGCGAGCGGCGGATAGGCTCGATCATCTGCGTGTCTTCTTTCCTGACACGGTTCGCGATGTCGATGGAAAGGAAGCCAAGGTGCTCCTGGAGGATACGTATCACGACGTGGCGCTGCTCCGATTTGAAGGGCGCGCTGGCGGGGTCGTGAAACTGGCACCGACGGAAGATCCGGACCAGGGCCTGTCGGTGGGCATCATGGGATACCCGACAGGGACGCGGCTGGGCCTGGTGCCTGCCGTTCATCAGGGCGTGCTCGCGGCTGTGGTCCCCGCGGTGCTGCCGCTGCCGACCGGTGTGAAATTGACGCCTGAACTTCGAGAAGCACTCAAGAATCCGTATAACCTTTACCAGCTCGATATGGTCGCTTTTCCCGGTAATTCTGGCAGTCCGCTCTTCGACGCAAGGACCGGAGAAGTTATCGGTGTACTGAACATGACATTGGCAACGAAGACACGGGAGCATTTGTTCGATAAACCCACAGGGATCGCGTATGCGGTGCCTGTGCGATGGGTCCACGAACTCATCCGAAAGAACCGGGCGATCAACGGATCGTCCCGCTGAATCAGCCTTATTCTTCAGGGAATTTCGCTGTGAGAGACCACGACGCGCAGCAGCGAGGGAGCACGAAAATGCGGACATGCTGGATGACTCTACTGTTCCTGGCCGGTGCCATGATCCTGTCAGGCTGTGGTGACAGCCCCGAGCACAAGCTGCTCACGGCCCACCACATGCTTCGCACCAACAAGCCCGGCGATGCCCTGCGCCTGGCCGAGGAGGTGCTCACCCTTGAACTGAAGCCCGAGCATGCCGAGCAGATGAAGCTCCAGGCGGTCGAGATCAAAGTGCTCTCGCTGCTGGCGCTGAATCAGCTTCAGTCCTGTCGCAATGCGCTGGACCAGTTGCAGAAGGAAAAGCCGGACGATTCCGAACCCGTCCGCCTGATGGGCGTCTGGGCCCAGCGCACGATGGATGCCGCCGTCTCCAAGGCCGACTTCTTCACCAGCATCGAGCTGACGAGGCAGTTCGATGAGGCCCTGGTGGTTGGCGAGGCCCAGGCGGATCTTCTCGCGGCGAAGTTCAACAAGCCCATGGAAGCGGAACTGCTCCGCGCCCGCCTCGTGCTTCAGGATGTGAATCGCTATCGCCGCATGGTGGATGAAGAAAAGCGCAAGGCTGAACGCCACAAGCTGTTGAATGAAACCGCCAGCCAGGAACTGGCCAACAACGCGGTGCAGCGCGTCGAGCGCAGCATGGCGACCCGTTCGCTCCAGGCCGAGGAGCACCTGCTCAAGGTCATCCAGATTCAGCCGCTGCATCAGGAAGCAGTGCTCACCTACCTGAACCTGCTGACTGTCACCGGTCGCGGTGGACAGGATCTCATCTTCGATCTGGCCAATCGCATGGCGGCGACCAAGGATGTGCCCGCGATTCTGGCTCATTCGACGGCGATGGCGGTGTTGAATATCGACCGCGCCATTCGTTCGGACGAAGCCCGTGCCGATCTGGTCGAGCGCGTCCTCGCCACCGTGCCTGCCGATCAGCGCACCACGCCGCACTGGCTGCTCTCCTCGGCCCACGTGATGCTCATGCGCGCCAACACCACCGATGCCCTGACCACCCTCGAACAGATTCATGGCGGCGATGCCATGATCCAGATGCAGAGCCGGTACCTGCTCGGCTTCGCCCTCTATCAGCAGAAGAAGCTCGACCGCGCCCGGCTCATTCTCGATCAGCTTTCCACCCAGGCCTCCGGCTCACCGCAGGTGCTCGTCCTTCATGGACGCGTCCTCCTGGAACTGGGCGATACCACGCTGGCACTGGAACAGGCCCGCCGCGCTCTGTCGCTGGATTCGAGCTTCTCACCCGCTTCCATTCTGGAACTGGACTGCAAAGCCAAGGTCGGCCAGACGGACTCCGACGACACTCGCCTGCAAGTGGACATCGGCAACATCGTGGCCAACCGGCTGAAGATCAGCAAGCTCATCAACGCCGGCAACAAGGGCGAACTGGATCGCCACCTGGACAACATGGCCAAGAACATCCTGCCTCTGAAGGATGAACACGTGGCCATGCTCATCGAAGGCTACGCCTACCTCGAGCGCTGGGACAAGATGCTGTTCTTCGCCAACGAGTACAAACGCATGCGCCCCGACCAGCTCGCGGCTCACCTGAAGTACGCCGAGGCCGTCGTCGCCCAGGACACCAAGGACGGACCGGCCCGCGCCCGCGCCTACATCGAAACCATCCGCAACCGCTTCCCCGAAATGGGCCCTACTGATCAAGTCATGGCCCAGCTCCTGCTGGCGCGCCAGGACTACGATCAGGCCGTCAAGCTGATCGAAGCGGACATCGCCCGCAACCCCACCAGCGTCGAGTCGCGACTGGCGATGGCGCGCGTTCTGGCCAGCACCGAGCGCGTGGAAGAAGCCAAGACCCAGCTCGAGGAGGTTCTGGCGATCGACCCTGCCAATCGCGATGCCCACGGTCTTCTGGCGCGTATCTATCTGTTCATGGGTGATACCGACTCGGCCGGCAAGCACATTTCGCGGATCGATGAGACCCAGGTGGACGCGGGCCTGCACCCGGCCCTCAAGGCCCAGATTCTCATTCAGAAGGATGATCTCCAGGGCGCTCGCGACGTGTGCAACTCGGCTGTGGCGCGCGGCAACCCGGACCCGGTCCTCCTCCTGCTGCTGGCCCGCATCTACATCATCGAAAAGAATCCCGAACTGGCCGAGAAGAACCTTCTCCTCCTGGCCACGGCGCAGCCCGGCAACGTGCAGGTCTGGCGGCTCCTGGGCGAGTTCTACCAGCTCAACCCCAACCTCCAGGCCAAGGGTCTGAACACCCTGCGGAAAATGGCCACGTCCAACGACGTGCTGACCCGCATCGCCATGTCCGGCATCTACAGCAGCCAGGGCAAACTCGATGAAGCCATGTTCGTGCTCAATGAAATCTTCCCATCGCTTCTGGAAAAGAAGGACGAACGGGCGTTTGAAGTCGCCAATGCGGTCGCACGTATCCATCTGATCCGCAAGGAAATTCTCAAGGCCCGCGACGTCTTCAAGACCGTCGAAGACGCCGGCATCCGTAAGAACGACGCCCGTCTGCGTCAGATCGATCTGAGTTGGGGCGATCCCAGCGTTCACTACACCACGACCCAGCTTCAGGAACTGGCCAAGGGCCTGACTCCGGCGGATGAGGGCATGCGTGCCCAGGTTCTGGCGCGCCTTGCCAAGCTCGGCAAGAACGATGAAGCGATCTACGTGATCGACCAGTGGATCGCCGAGTCGCCCAAGCAGCCGACGCTCCATCGCTGGAAGGGCGAAGTGCTCGGTCAGATGGGCAAGTACATGGATTCGATCACCTCCTTCAAGCAGGCGATCACGATGGATCCGACTCGCTTGGGCCTTCGCGCCCGACTGGTGTCGGCCCATCTGTCTAACTATGACTTCCCTGCCGCCGAGAAGGAATTGCGCGATATGGCCAAGATCGACGCCAAGGCCCACATGCTGGCCATGGCGGAACTGGGTCAGTTGTTCGCCCGGCTGGGCCTGAATCAACAGGCGGTCGGCGCGTTTGAAGAACTGGAAAAGGCCGGCGTCGTCACCGAGCCGACCATCCTCTTCGCCATGGGCCGCTCCCTGGCTGCGATGAGCATGAACGAAAAGGCGCGCGATCGGCTTTCCAAGGTGCCTTCCTACGCCCGGCTCTTCCCCTCGTCTCAGGTCGAACTGGCGCGTCTGGAAATGCGCGGCGGACTGAACACGCAGGCCAAGGAACGCATCGCGGGCATGGTGGTTGACGCTCGAAGCCGCGCTCGCGCCATGACCGAACTGCTCACGCTCAATCCGTATGACCGCAAGGACGGTTCTCGCGATGCCCAGGTGCTGCAATGGGCTGACGATGCTCTTCAAGGCACCAAGGACGCGTTTGGGATTGTCCCCAAGAATCTTCAGAGCCAGTGGATGCGCGTGCGCGTGATCCTGATGGATCGCAACGCGGGCAAGCACGACGGGCTGGACGCTCGCGCCGCTGAAGAAAAGGCGCGCAACGACTACCGCGGTCTCTTTGATGCGCTCGTGAAGTGGCAGGAACTGGAACCCAACTCGATCGCCATTCTCAAGGGGCAGCTTGCGGTGTTGGCACGTATCGATCTGATTCCGCAGGCGCGGCAGATTTATCGCAGCATTCCGCAGTTGGCGACCACTATTCACGGTCCG
>JBBDXA010000050.1:0-7509 GCA_040902585.1 Phycisphaeraceae bacterium | reverse complement strand
GCAAGTGAGGGCTGCCGAACTTGCCCGTGCCGTGCGCCGGGGGTGGTCCGCACGGGCAAGCTCGCAGACTCGCTTGCCCATGGCACCCGACATGGCACCCATCATCCATTAATGATTAAACGCAAACTCCTTGGTATTCACCAGGGCCCAGAACACATCCTGCATCGCCTCTTCGCGATTCGCCGCATCCTTGATCGCGCTCAGCACGCGCTCGCGCTCCTGTTCACTCGGCGAGCGCGAAAGCGTGGCGAGGAATAGTTGCTCGATCAGCGCCGCATCATCAGCGTGATCCTTGAGGAGCCGCTTCAAACGCCCCTCGCCATCGGTGAATTTATTCAGCAGCTCGCCGTTCTGCATGTGCAGGAGCTGCGGCAGCGTGACTTCACCTGCGCGTTCACACGCACAGGCTGTGACGCGATCGCTGCGGCCAAACAGACCCAGGAAATAGGAATTCACACCGGGGTCGGGAAGCTGAATCGCCCGCATGCCTTTGGGGTATCCGGGGAAACGATCGGGCACCTGCGTCGCTTCGCTGATCGCATCGAGCAGCACTTCCGCCGGCAGACGTTTCGCGTAGTAGTGCGAGTAGAACTTGCCATCGCGCTCGTTGCCCGGCAGCGTGGTGGAAGAAAGCTGATACGTGCGCGAGCTCAGGATCAATCGCATGATGTGCTTCAGGTCGTAGCCGTGCGACACGAACTCACTGCACAATACTTTCCATAGTCCCGCGTTCGTCGGCGGGTTGCTCGACCTTAAATCATCCACCGGCTCGACCAGGCCTTCGCGAAGGAAATGTTTCCACAGGCGGTTGACCATGTTGCCCGCGAAGTATTCGTTCTCCGGACGCAGCATCCAGTTCACCAGGGCCTCGCGCGGGTCAGCGCCCGGCGCGATCTCCATCGTCATGCGATCCAAAGGCTGCGGGGCAAGCTGCTCGTTCGTGCGCGGCTGCTGAGCCCGCGGCATCTTCAACTTCGACTGCTCCAGTTCCTTGCGCGTGTTGTCCAACTGCTTGCGCTGATCATCGATCTGCTTCTTCTTCTCATCCGCCTTGTGCGACTCGGCACCCGCGGCCTCCGCCTCTAACTCACTGATCTTCTTCTCAATCTGGGCGATGCGTTTCACGAGGTTGCGCTCATGTTCTGTTGAAAGGTCCAGGGCCGTCGAGCCTTTGTACATGTCCTGGCGGTCCATGGAAACACGCGAGAAAAAGGCAGCAAAATGGTAGTAATCGTCCTGCGTGTATTTTTCGCTGGGATGATTGTGACACTTGGCGCAGCCCACGCGCGTGCCCAGGAAAGACTGCGAGACGGAGCCGACGACTTCGCTGCGGTCAGCGGGGCGCATCTCACCGACGGTGACGATGAAGTAGCCGACAGCCGGGCTTTCGACGACATCGCCCTGCGCGGTGAGGATGTCGCGCGTGATCCTGTTCCACGGCTGATTCGCGGCGACCTGCGCCCGCAGCCAGTAGTGAAACGAGCGGACGCCCTTGGGCCCGCGCACATCGTGATCGCGCTCCTTGCGGTTCTGAAGAAGGTCCGCGAGCTGGAGCGTCCAGTAGTCGATGTACTCGGGCCTCTGAAGAAGTGCCTCGACGAGCTTCGCGCGTTTGTCGGCGTTCGCGTCCGCGACGAAGGTTGTCACTTCGTCAGGCGTCGGCAGCGTGCCGAGGGTGTCGAGCATGGCGCGGCGAAGGAACGTCGCGTCATCGCACAGGGCCGAGGCGGGAATGTTCAGTTCGCGCAGCTTTGCGAAGACGTGTTCATCGATCACGTTCGCGGGCTTGGGCAGCGAAGAATCGTCGAGTTTATTTTCAAAAGGAATCGTGGCGATGACGACCTGCACCTGCTCCTGAAAGTGAACGCGGATGGCGGCCTCGCCAGCGTGCACGGCAGTGATGATCCCTTCGGGTGAAACCTTCACGACCGTTTCATCGCTGGAGAAAAACTGGGCGAGCCAGGTGACATCGCGCACGCGGCCGTCGGCGTAGCTGGCGATGGCCTTGAGGGGAACGCGGTCGCCCAGCTTCATGGTGCGCGCGGGATAGGACGCACTGTTGGCATCCGGCCGGGGCTTCGCGGACTCAGCCCCAGCCACCCCTGGTGCAGCGAAGGTCACTTCCATCTTCACGACGCGTGGCTCATCCTTAACAGGTCCCGGCGCGCCGGCCTTGATCCAGTCGAGCAAAACGCGATGCGCCTGCGAGTCTTCGGCAAAAAGTTTGCCGCCCTGATGCGGGGACTGCATCAAAGGCTTGCGAATCAGGGCGCTGGTGGCGGGGTCGGCTGCGTTGATGCGGCGGCCCATGAACTCGCGCGTGAGCCATTCGTAATCCTGCTCCGGCGCGAAGCCGCGAAGGGAGAGGCGAAAGCCGTTCTGCCCCGCGAGCTTGCCGTGACACCCACCGGAGTTGCAGCCATAGCGGGTCAGGACGGGGACCACGTCTTCACGGAACGACGGTGCCCGCGAATCATCAGCCGCCTGCGCGACGGTCGCGGCGGAGAGAGCGAACGCGATGAAACAACACTGCAATTTCAACTTCAGGTCTCGCATCAGGACTCGTTGAGGCGGATCAAATCATTGTAGTGTTGATCGGCTCAAACAGGGCACGCGGGTGACAGGAAGGATTGACCGCGCGGGCGCTGGGGTGACGGGCATGGGAGCACCATCCCGAAAGGGTGGTGCTGATGATCGACGGATTCCTTGGGTCCACATCGCTCGTGGCTTTTGGTGCGACATTGGCCGTGGCCTATTCGTGTGCCAATAGCACCACCCTGTCGGGATGGTGCTCCCGGATGGTGCTCCCGGTGGTGCTCTCAAAGCGCTACGCGTAGGCGGCGACGGCGGCGTTCATGGTTGTCAGGTCGGCGTCGGTGAGTGTTACGTGGCCGGCCTTGGCGTTTTCGAGGACTTGCTCCGGCGTGCGAGCGCCGCAAAGGGCGTGGGTCAGGCCGGGCTGGGCGATGGTCCAGGCGATGACGATTTGCGCGAGCGTCACGCCATGAGCATCGGCGATGGGTTGGAACTTGGCGAGCATGGCCGCGACCTTCCTGCGCACTTCATCGCTGAATTTCGGATTGTTGTAACGCAGATCGCCGACGGGGAATTCGCGCCCCGGTACAAGCTTGCCGGTGAGCAGCCCCTGCCCCAGCGGCGAGTAGGCGAGCACCGAAACGCCATGCTTGTGGCAATAAGGAAGCTGATCCTTTTCAAGAGCGCGGTCGAGCATGGAGTAGCGTTCCTGATCGCTGTCAAGCGGGCCGACGTCGCGGTACTCCTGCATCTGTTGGCTGGTGGCGTTGCTGACACCGATCGCGCGGATCTTGCCTTGCTGTTTCAGGTCGAGCAGGGCGCTCATGGTGTCCGCGATGGGTGTGGTCGGGTCCTGCCAGTGGGTCTGGTAGAGATCGATGTAATCCGTTTTCAGCCGGCGCAAACTGCCTTCGACTTCGAGTTTGATGGAGTCAGGCTGATTGCAGCGGTTGACCTGGATGAGGCCATCGTCATCGAAATTGAAGACGTTGGTGCGGAAGTGCTTGGTGCCTCGATTGGGATCGCAGACGAGGCCGCATTTGGTGGCGAGGACGACCTTGTCGCGTTTGCCTTGAATGGCGGTGCCGATGATGGATTCGCTCAGGCCGAAGCCGTAGACCGGCGCGGTGTCGATCATGTTCATGCCGCAGTCGATGGCGGCATGAATGGCTTTGACGGCCTGTGTGTCATCGGTGCCGCCCCAGCGCCAGCCGCCGATGGCCCACCCGCCGAAGGCGACGGTGGAGGCCTGGATGTTGGAAGTGCCGAGCGGGCGGGTGAGCATGGAGGTCTCCTGTGGGGCGACGAGTGTAGCAAAGGG
The DNA here is from genome assembly GCA_040902585.1 of Phycisphaeraceae bacterium. Classification (GTDB taxonomy): domain Bacteria; phylum Planctomycetota; class Phycisphaerae; order Phycisphaerales; family Phycisphaeraceae; genus JBBDXA01. Next base: position 3,653 of record JBBDXA010000050.1, on the reverse strand, counting down.
GGAAGTGACGGAGTAACAAAGTAACGGAGTGACGAAGTGAAGCAATAACCGGCGGCGAATGATTAGAATGTCGGCATGCGATTGAAACCTGAAATGATGTCGCGATTGTTTCCTACCTTCAGCGTTCTGCTGACTGCGGCTGTGCTGTTTGCAAGCGCGGGCTGCTGCGGGTTCAGTTCGCGTTGGAACGCGCTGGCGGCGGCGGGACCGCGGCCGACGGCGAGTGATACGAGCCGATGGGAAGGGGAGTGGAAGAGCGATCGGGATGGGCACAGCGGGAAGCTGCGTTGCATTGTGTCGAAGATCGAATACAAGTTCGAACCGGGAAGCGAGCCTGCCGAAGGTCTGCCCACGCATTCGTTCGAGTTCTCCGCGACGTGGGGCCTGAACTTCGTGTCGGGCTACACCATCGACATGATCGTCACCCCCGTCACGCCCGAAGGTGACACGCAGCATTTCAAAGGATCATTTTCCATCGTCGTCTGGCCGCTGATCGATGACACCTATCACGCTGAAGGCACGATCGAAGGCGACTCGTTCAAGGCGAAGTATCACGCGGAAATTGATGATGGCATTTTTGAGATGAAAAGGGTGAGGGGTAAGGAGTGAGGACTCACGACGCGGTTAGCGGCAGGCCCGAGTCCGCGAGGGCCGCCCGTTTCGAACACCCTCCATCGCTCCGCGGCAGGTGGGCCTCGCAGACTCGGCCCGACCGCTAACCTTCACGCATTACGCCTTCTTCGCTTCCACGTGCCCGCTCTCCTCTTCCCCCGGCAGCAGCAGGCGCACCCAGCCCGCGCCCAGGCAGCAGCCGGCAATCGCAGCCGAGGCGTAATGAATCGGCAGCGCCAGTGACAGGCCTGACACGCGCCCGCCGAAGATCGCCTCGCGGAAGGCATCATCCTTGCCGTAGCCCAGCGCGGTTTGAAAATACGCCCCCAGGCCCACGAGCAGCGGCGCGAGCACCACCCACGCGACATTCGTCGCGTGCTTCTGAAAGAGAAACGCGCAGACAATATCGCCCAGCAGTGAGCCGAGCATGAAGGCCAGCATCAGGGCCCCGATCACCTGCCCCGAATCGGCGGTACGCACCAGGAAGAACGCCAGGATCGCCGAGACGATGGCGGTGGTGAACGCCGCGATCCAGGTCGCGCGATCGGGGATGCCCACGGTCATGTCTTCGCCGCCGCGATCCGGATCGACGAGAAAGGGAAACGCCGCCTGCGCCCGCTTGCGCCATCGCATCGCTACGAATAGAAACAGCAGCATCGCGGCACACCAGATGACCAGCTCGATGGCGAGCTTGAAGTAGTCCCCCGGCAGGCTCGCATCGGTGCGATGAAACCAGCCTTCGATCGTGTTGCCCTGCGCCGCCACGACCCACAGACCCGTGGCCAGCGCGAAGAGCCCGCTCAAGGGGTTGCCGGTGGCCGAGGCGATGAGACTGAGGGCGATGATGGGGATGCCAAAGAGAACGAGTTTGAGAATCGCCAGGGCCGGCCCACCCGCAGCCCACCACAGTGCCGGCGCTCCCGAGCCGTCACCCGGTTGAAGGGCACCGGCGGCAAAACACCAGACCCACGACCCCAGCAGGATCGCGGCGATGACCAGCGTTCGATTGCGAGGCGGAGGAAACATGCACCATCCTGAAGGCGAAGTCGAGGCGCCTGATATCGGTCTGAATCAGCCTGCATCAGCGGGCGCCTCGGCGATTGTACGTGGAAATCGCTGGCCGCGCGTGGTACCTGCTTTCACTTGGATCACGCTGAGAAAATACTTGAAACCTCGCCCGCTGCGTTACAATGATCCGCATCAGTCCTTTTCACTGTCTCGTTCCGTCATCACTCGCTGCCTGGAGGGCATCCCGTGTCCCGCAACTCTCTCATATCCTCTCCGACTTTCTTCCTCGCGCTGCTTGGCGCTTGCGCCTTCACATCAACCGCTTTCGCCGCGGATGAGAAAACCAAGGAGTGGGTCCAGATCGCCACCTTCAGCAACGCGGTGGGCAAGAGAACATTCGACCTGCCCGCCAACGCCCGCGTCCGTGTCACCTGGGACACCGAGCGGGATGGCCAGGTGCCCACCTTCCGGGCCGTGCTCTCCAAAGCCAAGGACCGCAACGGCAAGATCACGTATCAAACCCTTCAGACCTTCGTCAACACGCAGGCCACCACCAAGGGCAACGCCATCGTCGCCCTCGAGAAGGGCGGCTACCAGCTCTACTTCGCGACGAAGATGATGAAGTACACCTTCACGGTCGAGTACGAGAAGCGGGAGTGAAGGCAGGAGACGGGGACAGGAGTCAGGGGACAGGAGACAGGGGACAGGGGACAGGAGACAGGGGACAGGAGACAGGGGACAGAGAACAGGAGACAGTGGACAGGAAACAGGGGAGACAAAGCCCGATGGCGAGGCCGCCGAGCCGTCGGGGTATCCGGTCGCCGCCAATCCACTTATTGCTTCGCGACACTCCCGCCCCGGCCCGCGCATCACCCCTGCTATCATCTGAAATATGACCGATGCCTCGTTCCCTTCCCAGCGCCTTCGCCGACTCCGCCGCGGCTCGCTCCTCCGCGAAGCCGTCGCTGATGTCACGCTTTCGCCGAGCAACCTCATCCTCCCGCTCTTCGTGGGCGACCTTGGCGCACCCAAACCCGTCACCTCCATGCCCGGCGTCTCACAGCTTCCCGTGAACGACGCCGTGTCCCTGATCGCAGCGCAAAGCAAGCGCGGCCTCAAACAATTCATCCTCTTCGGCATCACGCCCGAATCGAAAAAAGACGCCACCGGCTCCTTCGCCGCCAGCCCCGATTGCCCCGTCAACCGCACCCTCGCCGAGGTGAAATCAAAAGGCATCGACGCCCTCATGTATGCCGACCTGTGCTTCTGCGAGTACACCGAGCACGGCCACTGCGGCGAACTGTGCCAGCCCGATGACGCCTGGGTCGTCGACAACGATCGCACGCTGGACTTGTTGCAGGACGCAGCCGTGGCCCAGGCGAAGGCCGGCGCGGACATCGTCGCTCCCAGCGGCATGATGGATGGCATGGTCGGGGCTGTTCGCGCGGGCCTCGACGACGCCGGTTTCCTCCAGACCGCGATCCTTGCTTACAGCGTCAAGTTCGCCTCCAATTTTTACGGCCCCTTCCGCGAGGCCGGCGAAGGCGGCATGAAATTCGGCGATCGGCGAGGCTACCAGATGGATTTCCGCCGATCGCGCGAGTGGAAGAGCGAACTCGAAGCGGACCTGGCGCAGGGCGCGGATATGGTTTTGATCAAACCTGCCGCGACGTACCTCGATGTGATCCGCCAGGTACGCGATGCATGCAGCGTGCCCGTCGCGGCCTACCACGTCAGCGGCGAATACGCGATGCTCCACGCGGCAGCGGAAAAGGGCTGGCTGGATTTGAAAGCCGCGGCGCTGGAAACGACGTATGCGATCCGCAGGGCGGGGGCGGATTTGATTTTGACGTACTTCGCGGCGGAGTTGGTGGAGTGGATGCCTGCCTGAAAGACCCGACAAAATTCAGAACGGGCGTGCATTTTTTGTGGCAGACCTGGATTTCGACGTAGGATCGGCGGATTGCAAAAACCGACCACCCCGTTGTTAGCAAGTAGGTCGGGCTTCGCAAGTACGGTGCGGCTGAGTCTTC
>JBBDXA010000049.1:38136-45036 GCA_040902585.1 Phycisphaeraceae bacterium | reverse complement strand
TCGCTTACCCATGGCACCCGACTCTGAGAGGCTCACCATGATTCACTCCAATGACCCCCCGGTCCCCGCGCCCGTGTCAACCAACGATGACTTCAACTGGACACTCCCGCCCGTCGGCTCCAACCCCGGCGCGCACCCCACCGCGACCACGCCCGGCTCCTTCGCGAAGTCGCCGAAGATCCTTCCCGGCAATGCCGGTGCGTACACCTTCAGCTCGCCCGATACGCCCAACATGCCCGCGCCCAGCGAGAAGACGGCGTGGGATTTCCTTCCGCCGCAGTGGACCACGTGGGTCGGTGCCGCGATGTCGCCTAACTCAAAGCTCGCATCACATCTGAAAGAAGTGGCGTTCATCGAGAGTGATGGCGGCATGCGCCATGTCATCCTGCCGCGCGATTTCGAGCCTTCGACACAGCTCGAGTTCGCCCGCCTCGGCGAAGTCACGAATGAAATGGCGCGCGTCGCCGCGCGTGAGCCGCACCTGACCGCGACGCAGGTGCGCGATGAAGTCGCCGCCGGCCGCATGGTCATCCCCGCCAACAAGGTTCACCTTTCTTACAAGCTCGATCCGATGTGCATCGGCCGGGCCAGCAAGACGAAGATCAACGCCAACATGGGCGCTTCGCCTGTCTCCAGCGGTACGGATGAAGAAGTCGAAAAGCTGCGCTGGGCGGAGAAGTGGGGTGCCGACACGGTGATGGATCTCTCCACCGGCGGCGACCTGGAGCAATGCCGCGAGGCGATCATTAAGAACAGCCACGTGCCCATCGGGACGGTGCCGATCTATTCGATGATCATCGGCCGCAAGATCGAGGACCTCGACGAAACGATCATTCTCGAAGGCGTGCGGCAGCAGGCGGAGCAAGGCGTCGATTACATGACCATCCACGCCGGCGTCCTCAAGCGACACCTGAAGTACGCGAAGAACAGGCTCATCGGCCTGGTCTCGCGCGGCGGGTCGATGCTCGCCAAGTGGATGCTCACGCACAACAAAGAAAATCCCATGAACACCGCATGGGAAAAAATCTGCGACATCCTCCGCGAGTATGACGTGACGTTCAGCATCGGCGATGGCTGTCGGCCCGGCGGGCTCGCCGATGCGACCGACACCATTCAACTCGCGGAACTCGAAGAGCTCGGCAAGCTCACCGAACGCGCCTGGCGCAAAGGTGTGCAGGTCATGATCGAAGGCCCCGGCCACGTGCCGCTGGATCAGATCGAATACAACATGAAGTTGGAACGCCGCCTCTGTCACGGCGCTCCGTTCTACGTGCTGGGCCCGCTGGTGACTGACATTTTCCCCGGCTACGACCACATCACCAGCTGCATCGGCGCGACCAACGCCGCGTATCACGGCGCGAGCATGTTGTGTTACGTCACGCCGAAGGAACACCTGGGCCTGCCCAAGAAGGATGATGTGAAACAGGGCTGCATCGCGTACAAGATCGCCGCGCACGCGGCTGATGTGGCGCTGGGCATCCCCGGCACGCGCGATCGTGATGATGAACTCACCAAAGCCCGCGCTGCCCTCAACTGGGAGAAGCACTTCGAACTTTCCTTCGACCCGGACACCGCCCGCGCATATCACGATGAAGACCTGGATGTCGATACGGACTTCTGCGCTATGTGCGGCCACGACTGGTGCAGCGTTCGCATCAGCAAGGAGATTCAGGAATGGGCCAGCGGCAAGGACGACGCGATGGCATGGGACAAGGCGAAGAAGACGGCTGCGCTGACGGCGGAGCAACAGGAAATCCTCGAGAAGCGCGGCGTCCTGAGCCCCGATGAGATTCACAAGCTCGCGAGCAAGACGAAGAAGGCGATGGCCCCCGGCGCGACGGCTTCAGCCGCCCTCGCCTGCCACAGCGATTACGTCGACCCCGACGAAGCAAAGAAGATGCAGGATGAGAAACTGGTGCGGATCAACGTCGCGCCGTCGCTGAATATTGCGACGCATGATTCGGTGATTTAAGTGACGTCTGCACGTCGAAGGGAAACACCAGGATGAATTCCTCTACTACACAAAGTGATGAGGCCGCCGCGCGTCGCCTCAGGACCGCATTGGATATGCATGAGTTCGGCGTCGAGTTGATGCGCCAGCGCCTGCTGCGCGAGATCGGCGAAGACCGCCCCGAAGAGGTTAAGCGGCGCCTCAGGCAATGGCTGCGCGAACAGCCCGCACTGCCGGCCGAATTCTTCCGAGAGCGAACGTGAATGACCTGACGCGGTTATTGAAGCGCGTCGCGGCGGACCTGGACCGCCTGGATATTCGTTGGGCCCTCGTCGGCGGCATGGCAGTATCAGCGCGAACCAAGCCGCGATTCACGCATGATCTGGACTTCGCGATCGCCGTGGCTTCTGACGCTGAAGCCGAGGCGGTCATTCGCTCGCTCGTCACTGAGAGCTATCAGATGCCTCAGGTGTTCGAGCAAACGCGAGCGGGCCGCCTCGGCATCGTTCGCATGAAAGCCCCCTACGACCGGGAATACTTCGTCGATCTGATTTTCGCGTCAAGCGGGGTTGAGCCCGAGTTAATCGAAGCAGCAACACCGTTGCGAGTTGCCCCAGGCCTCAATGTGCCTGTCGCGCCGATTCCCCATCTCATTGCGATGAAAACGCTCAGCGTATCCAGGCGACGTAGGCAAGACAGAATTGATCTGGAGATTCTGATTGAAACGGCGACGTCCGAAGAACTCAACGACGCGCGCCGGCTCGTCGCGTTGATAGTCGAGCGCGGTTATCAGCAGAGCGTCGACCTGAAGCGCAGACTTGCGAGACTTATCGCTGGTTGCCAGAAGAAGTAAATCTCTCACGACTCCTCTGCCCGCACCCGCTCCAGCCGCCACATGCCGTACGGATTAAACACACTCGTCCCTTCAGGAACCGTCCGACACGCTTCTGCCTTGATCCGAAACGACGGCACACCTTCGCCCGCGATGACGTGGCCGTTCTCCAGCACCGCGCCGCTGCGGTAGCTGTAGCCGAGAAAATTCCCCAGTAGAAAGCGATCGAGTTCGTCGTCACCGCTGCGCGGGATGATGGCGTCGCGATAACCCAACACGTGCATGCCCGTGGTGTAGATGTCACGCTTCGAGCCGACGAAAGAAACAAACGCCCAGAACGGCCCGCCTTCGGGATCGCCTGTCAGTGCGTGCCAGTCGTCGGAGCCGTGGGCCTTGGCGCTGTTGTCGATGAACACGCCCGCGCCGCCTGCGCGAAGGATGGCCGCAGCCGCGCGCATCATGGCATGGGCGCTCTCCAACGAACCGCCCGGGCCCCAGATGCAGAAGTTCACCGTGTAATTCTCGACGGTCTCACAATCTTCCGATGAAGGTTGCCGCTCACAGCTTCCCGCGAAGATGGAGGGAAACTCAGCGTCCGCTTTCAGGGCGTTCCACTGAACGCGCATACCGTCGTCCAGGTGCAGGTGTGTTTCAGTCAGCCGGCATCCCATCGGCAGCCGCGCCGCCATCGCTTCGAAACTGCTCCACTGTCCGGGAATGCGCAAGCTGATCTCGATCGCGGGCAGGGACAGTTCTTCCATTCGCGTCGATACCATGCCGGCCTCCGGTTCACTGTTCGAGTGTGCGAGCGCGGCATTCTACCTCGATTGCTGTTGTCATCTCGCGCCGCGAGATGGAACCCAAGCAAGGGATCAGAGAGCCATGTCACGTCGTGCTGCGCGCTCCCTACTTCCCATCTCGCGGAGCGAAATGACCAAGTGGTTGCTACAGTTCTCCCATGAACGTCGCTACCGATGTTGTGCCGAAGAACGACGCGAATCGTCTGGGCCTGGACTACCGCGCCGAGGCCGGCCGGCTGCCCCACACCGGGCCGATCTGGGATGTGCATCAACACATTCACGGACTCAGCGCCGCGAAACTATTCTTCGAGGTCGCGTCTCACTACAACATCGAGCGCGTGTGGACCATGACGCCGCTGGAACTCGTTGATGATCTGAAGTCAGCCTACGGCGATCGACTCCAGTTCATTGCCGTGCCCAACTACAATGCCAAGGAGAATCCCGCGACGTTCACCACTGACTGGCTGCGGCGCATCGAAGGTTTCCGCGAAAAGGGATGCCGGATCGTGAAGCTGTGGGCAGCTCCGCGCGGCCGGGACTTTAGTGATGCATTGCAACTGGACACGCCGACGCGCAGGGAAGGAATCAAACTGGCGCGCGAACTGGGCATGATGTTCATGACCCACGTGAGTGATCCGGACACCTGGTTCGCCACCAAGTATGCCGACAGCGCCAAGTACGGCACCAAAGCCCAGCAATACGAACCGCTGGAGCGATTGCTCGGTGAGTACGGGGATGTGCCTTGGATCGCCGCGCACATGGGGGGCGATCCGGAACATCTCGATCATTTGCAGGACATGCTCGACCGCCATGCGAATCTTTACCTGGACACGAGCGCGACGAAGTGGATGGTGCGAGAGCTGAGCAAGAAGCCCGATGAGCTGCGCGACTTTGTCGGGCGCAACGCGGGGCGATTGCTCTTTGGCAGTGACATCGTCGCGGATGACAAGGATGTGAATTACGACCTGTATGCGAGCCGGTATTGGGCCCTGCGCACGATGTTTGAAACGAGCTACGACGGCATGAGCCCGATCGTCGATCCTGATTTGAACATGGTGGATGAGCGCGTACCGAAGGATGCGACGCCGCCGCTGCGCGGGGCGGCGATCGAAGAAAAGACACTTGATGTGCTCTACAAAGGCGCGGCAGAAAGGTTGCTCAGCGCGTGGATGGATTAAGAGGACCATCCGACGGAGCACCATCCCGACAGGGTGGTGCCAATCTTGTGCGGCGTTCGGTTGCGACGATCGCACCAGTGAAGTCTGCGCCAATAGCACCACCCTGTCGGGATGGTGCTCCCATTCACACCATCACCGCGCCATACCACTCGACAGTCGGCTTCAGGCCCGTCTCGAAGTCCACAACAGGTTCATAGCCGAGCACCGTGCGAGCGCGAGTGAGATCCGCCAGTGAGTGCTTCACGTCACCGGCGCGATCAGGTTTGTGGATTGCCGTGAGCTGCGGCTTGCCGACCATCCGCGCCATCTGCGCGGCCAGCTCATTTACCGAGATGCGCAGGCCGCAGGCGACATTGATCACCTGTCCGCGCACCGGCTTCTCGTTCCGCGCGGCCAGCAGGTTCGCATGCACGGCATTATCGACGAAGGTGAAATCGCGCGACTGTTCGCCGTCGCCAAAGATCACGGGGTGTTCATCATTGAAGAGCGCCTTGGCGAAAGCGGCGATGACCGCGGCGTAGGCGCTGTTGGCGTTCTGCCGCGGGCCGAAGATGTTGAAGTAGCGAAGGGAAGCGGTGTCCAGACCGTAGCTGCCCGCCCAGGCCGACATTAAGGCTTCGCACGCGGCCTTGTTCGCGGCGTACGGACTCTTGGCGAGCACCGGCATCGTTTCAACCTTGGGCAGCACTTCGCTGTCGCCGTAGGCACTGGAACTGGCGGCGAACGTGACGCGCTGGACGCCCGCGGCCCGCGCCGCTTCCAGCACGTTCAGCGTGCCGGTGGTGTTCACATCGTGATACCTGCGCGGCTGCTCCACGCTGCGCGGCACCGAACCGAGGGCCGCCTGATGAAAGACATATCGGGCGCCCTTCACGCAGTCAGCAACAACTCTTTCATCGAGAATCGACGCTTGGACGAATCGCAGACGATCGCCCGCCTCAGTCCGGTAGGTGTCGAAGTTGGTTTCATCGCCGCCCGACAGGTCATCCAGGACGGTGACCGTCGCCCCGAGTTTGATAAGAGCTTCGGTGAGGTGACTTCCGATAAAACCCGCTCCGCCGGTAACGACAACGCGGGTGGAATCGAAGTGCGAATCGTGAAGCTGACGCCAGTCGGTGAGGCTCATGGGAGGATCCGGAGAGGGCCAAGGGTGGAGGGGCGAGGGCCGAGGGTGGCCGCGCTCGACAGCGAAAGCGGCTCTGTCAATACCGTATAGAGATGTGATCGGTTCGCGCAGGCGGGAACTTTGACGAGCAATCAGTGGTCAGCCTTCAGCTTTCAGCTATCGGCCTGTGATAAACAAGAACCCCTCATTCTGAAAGCTGACTGCTGATAGCTGAAGGCTGATAGCTGCTCACTCGCTAATACCGCGCGACGCCCGGATCAATGTCCATCGACCAGAGATCAATTCCCCCGGCCATGGAGGTGACATCACTGAACCCGCGCTGACGCAGGAAGGATGCCATCTGAAGAGAGCGCATACCGTGGTGGCAGTGAATCACGATTTTCTTTTCGCACGCCGGTTCAAGCTCCGCCAGACGCCGGCCTACCTCCTGCAAGGGCAGGAAGATCGCCCCTTCGATACGACAATGATCAAACTCAGGAGGCGTGCGGCAATCCAGAAGCACGAAATCCTCGCCGGCGTCAAGCATCGCCTTCACCTGGCGCGGCGACATCTCCCATTCCGGATCGAAGGGATAGCCCTCGGGCAATCCGTTTTCGTCAAGGGAAATCGCAGCCATTATTCAGCTTCCGCGGAAGGTTCCTCAGCCGCTTGCGGCTTCGCGCTTGGAGCCTGCGCGGCAGGCGGCACCGGGGGAGCGAGCAGTTCGACATGCGTGAATTCGTCGAGGTTGAAGACGACGATCTCGCCGTCGTCCTTTTTCAACGTGAGCCGATCGAGCCAGAGCTTGTCGTCTTTGGAGTGGGCGTACCACGAGCCGGTCTTGCGCTGTTCGTATTTGACGATGTGGCCTGTGACTTTGGAAGTCCAGACGCGGGCGCGCTGGGGAATCTGCTGGGTGACGGCAATGCGCGAGCCGGGGAGAAATTGATCCGTTGCCTGAGCCATGGTGTAAAGATTATCCGATAACGCGGGGGTAGTCATCTCCCGCCGCTTGCGGCTTAGCAAGACGGTGA
>JBBDXA010000049.1:36004-38126 GCA_040902585.1 Phycisphaeraceae bacterium | reverse complement strand
CAAGCGGCGTCAACCCAGCACGCGGCGTACGTTCTCGCTGTTCACCGGTTCGATGACGCCCTTCTCGGTGATGATCGCCGCGATGAGTTCGTGCGGCGTGACGTCGAAGGCGGGGTTGTAGGTTTTCAGATTGGGCAGGTCCGGCGCGGTGCGTTTGCCGAAGCCGTGGGTGATCTCATCAGAGGCGCGCAGCTCGATGGGAATCGCGCTGCCGTCGGCAAGCGACATGTCAAAGGTCGAACTCGGCGCGGCCACGACGAAGGGAATGCCGTGATGTTTCGCGAGCACCGCCAGGTTGTAGGTGCCGATCTTGTTGGCCGCGTCGCCGTTGGAGGCGATGCGGTCGGCCCCGGTGATCACGCAATCGACCCGGCCTTCGCGCATGACCTGGGCGGCCATGCCATCGCAGATGAGCGTGACATCAACGCCGGCCGCGGCCAGTTCGAAGGCGGTCAGCCGGGCGCCTTGCAGGAGCGGGCGCGTTTCATCGGCGTACACGGCGATCGGCAGGCCCTGCTGGTGAGCGAGATACATCGGCGCGGTGGCGGTACCGATGCCGCCCGTGGCCAGCGCGCCGGCGTTGCAGTGGGTCAGGAGGCGGAGTCCTGAGTCCTGAGTCCTGAGTCCTAAGTCTTGTGTTCGATTAGGTTTTGTCCGCCCCGTGGCCCTTTCCAAAAGCCAGCGCAACCCATGCTCCCCGATCGCCCGGCACATGGCGGCGTCTTCTTCGTGAATGCGTTTCGCCTCGGCGAGCATCGCTTCAGGCGTGCAGGGCTGCACGCGCTGCATGCGTTGAAGCGCCCAGAACAAGTTCACGGCCGTGGGTCGGCTGGTCGCCAGATATTCGGCCGCCCTTTTCAGGTGAGCCGCGCGATCGCCGTCGGGTTGAACGGCGACGACGCAGCCGTACGCCGCCGCCACGCCGATGGCCGGTGCCCCGCGCACGACCAGTCGCTTGATCGCATCCCAGACAGCAGGCACATCGCGGCAATCGATGAACGTGATTTCGCCAGGCAGCCGGGTCTGATCCAGCAGCCGAAGCGCGCCGGTGGCCGCGTCGCCTGTCCATTTGATATTGCGCAGGTCAGACATGGGTGAAGTTCGACTCGTCATGTGAAAAAGCTCAGGATCAGTGCCAGCAGCGTCAGGCCGAAAATAATGCGCAGGACGATGATGACCGCGATGGTCATAAAGGTTTCGTTGATTTCCAGGTCGAACATCTGCGAGATGGGGATGCCCGCGACGATGGCGTAGACCGGCAGACTGATGAAGAGCGTACCCACGCCCATGGTGATCGAGGAGATGTACAAGAGGATGTAGTCCGCGAATGCGAGCGGGCCGAAGGCGATGGCGGCGAGCTTGAAAAGGCCGAGCATCAGGGGACCGTAGCTGATGCCCATGATGCTGGCGGTGATGGTGAGGGCGAAGAGCATGAGCGGCACATAGAGCAGCAGGTAGGCGGCGATCTGAATGAGGGCGAGGCTTAAGGGGAAGTCTCGTACCATCGCGTTCCAGAGCATGAACCCGACGCCGACGGCGAGGAAGATGGCGGGCAGGTAGTAATCGCGGAACGGGCGGATGCCGCTGTCATCCTCGCGATCCGCCAGCGCCGCGGCCACGGCAGATGGGCCGCCGCCTTTGGTGGGATCGACACTCGTCGCCGTCGCGCTGGGTGCTTCCATCTCGAAGGGGGATCCCGCAGTCACGGTCGTCTTGATCTTCCCGCCCTCTTCGCGGTTGAAGCCGCAGTTGAGGCAGATGATCGCGGTGGCTTTCATGGGACTGTTGCACGAAGGACACTTCACATTCGGGCCGGGCCGGCCTGGTGAGTTTGCTTCGCAGGGTTCAAAATCATCGATGCCCAGCGCGGCAGGTGCCTGCCCCAGCGGCGCATCAGGCATGGCGAAGACCGCGCCGCAGGTGCATTTCACCTTGCGGCCCACCAGGTCCGCCTTCCACGGAAATCGCTTCTCACAGGAAGGACACGCTGCTGCAATTCCGGTTGCCATGCCTCGGATTCCATCAGGGTTGCGAGTGCTGGACCAAGTGTCAGGTACGCCCCCGGTGCGCCCCCGGTACGCCCCCGGTACGCCCCCGGTACGCCCCGGTACGCCCCGGACTC
>JBBDXA010000049.1:27600-35904 GCA_040902585.1 Phycisphaeraceae bacterium | reverse complement strand
CGCCCCCGGTACGCCCCCGGTACGCCCCCGGTACGCCCCGGTACGCCCCGGACTCGTCGCGATCGTCCTGCTGCCAGCATATCATCGTACACTTGCACCCATGACCGCCGCGACCACCCTCCAGCCCGCCGCCCAGCAAAGGGCGCCGCACGCCGGTTCCAAGGAATCCGATGTGCTGGTGCGCCTGGTCAATGTCCACAAATCCTTCGGCTCACTGCGCGTGCTCGGCGGCATCAGCCTTGATATCCAGCGAGGGCAGACCACCGTCATCCTCGGCCCCAGCGGCACGGGCAAGAGCGTGCTGCTCAAACACATCGTCGGCCTGCTTCGGCCCGACAAAGGCGAAGTGTACTTTGAAGGCCAGCGTGTGGACCAGATGAAGGAACACGACCTGGTCGATATCCGCAAAAAAATCGGCTTCCTGTTTCAGATGGGCGCGCTGTTCGACTCCAAGAGCGTGGGTGATAACGTCGCCTTTCCGCTTGTCGAGCACACGAAGATGAACGCGAAGCAGCGACTCGAACGATCGAAGACAGTACTGAAAATGGTCGGGCTGGAAGGCATCGAAAACAAAATGCCCGGTGAACTGTCCGGCGGCCAGCGCAAACGCGTCGCCCTCGCCAGGGCGGTGGTCATGGAGCCGGCGCTCATCCTTTATGATGAGCCGACCACGGGACTGGATCCGATCATGTCCGACGTGATCAACGAACTCATCGTCACGCTGGCGAAGCGCACCGGCGTGACCGGCATCGCGGTGACCCACGACATCAGCAGCGCCCGTAAGATTGCCGACCGCATGGTGCTGATCTACGATGGCCAAGTCGTGGCGGATGCGGACAGCAAGGCGTTTCTTGAATCGAAGAACGAAGTCGTCCAGCGATTCGTCCAAGGCAAGGCCGACGAAACCGAACTGGCCGCGATCCGCAGGGGGTTTGAAGAGAGGAGTTGAGGAGGTTAGGGGAGGTAGAGGAGGTAAAGAAGGAAGAAGAAGGGAATCGGATTCTTTACCTCCTGTGCTTCCCTGTACCTCCTGTACCTCCTTCCCTCCTTCCAGGCATAACCATGAACGAACGCATCCGTCATGTCATCGTCGGCCTCACTGCCATCGGCGGGCTCGTGTCCCTGTGCGTCCTCATGCTCATGTTCGGCTACCTGCCCGACTGGCTCGAGGATGGCTATCGCGTCCCGGTCCACATGACCGATGCGGGCGGACTGACGGTCGACAGCGCGGTCAAACTCAACGGCATCAAGATCGGTCGCGTCATCGATGTCCAACTCAAAGAGCCGGCCAGCGACGGCGTCGTCGCGACCATGCTCATCCGCCCCGAGCACAACGTCCCCAAGGACGTGAAAGCGACGATCAGCCAGGCGCTGCTCGGCGGCAGCCCCACGCTCACACTCGATGCCTCACATCTCGCAGGAAAGATGCCGGTCGGCAACATCGCCCGCGACGGCAGCGAATCCATCACCGCCATCAGTTCCACCCTCAGCGGGCAGATCGAATCGGCGATGAAAGGGCCGACTGAGCAGTTCGAACGCCTCGTCAACAACTTCGAAGACCTCAGCAAGTCCTGGACCCAGATCGCCAAGAACATCCACACCATGACCGAGCGACGAACGCCGGCCGACGTCGATAAAAGCAACGGCGAACTGGAAGGCAACATCACCACCGTGCTCGCCCGCGCCGACCAGCGACTGAAGGAAATGGAAGACTCCATCGCCGGCGTCAACGCCTTGCTCAACGACCCGAAACTGCGACAGGATCTCCATGAGACTTTCGCAAACGCCAACAAGATCTCCAGGAACATCGAAGTCGCCTCCGCGGATGCCTCGAAGCTGGTCACGAAGATCGACGGCACGGTGGACAAAGTCGACAGTCTGATCGACGGCGCCAAGGACGATCTGGATCAACTGACGAAGCGTTACATTGCCGTGGCTGATGACATGAGCGGCGCGATTCAGTCGATGAAGAAAACCATCGACCTGGCCCGCGAAGGCGATGGCACCGTTGCCAAGCTGATCAACGACCCCGCCCTTTACAACAACCTCAATGACTCGGCCAAGCGGCTTGAAAGTGCGCTGACCGACCTGAAGCTGCTGATTCAGAAGTGGGATAAGGAAGGGATTCTTAAGTTCTGAGGCCGCTAGCGGCTTCGCGACGCCGGCTTTTTTTGCGCGCCGCGCTAAGCCGCAAGCGGCTCTCTACAATCTCCGCGCATGAAGTACGTTTTGATCATCACCGACGGCGCAGCCGACCATCCGCTCGACGAGCTCGACGGCCGGACCGCTTTCGAAGCAGCCCGAACGCCGCACATCGATCGCCTCGCCATGATGGGTCGCCTCGGCACCGCCAGCACCACGCCTGATGGCATGCCCTGCGGCTCCGATGTCTGCTGCATGAGCGTGCTCGGCTACGACCCGAAGAAATATCACAAGGGCCGGGCCCCGCTCGAAGCCGCGGCCCTGGGCATTCCCCTCTCCAGCACCGATTGGGTCTTCCGCGTCAACCTCGTCACCGTGATCGATGGCATGATGCAGGATCACTCCGCAGGCCACATCTCCAGCGAAGAAGGCAAGCAGCTCTTGATCGACTTCGCCAAAGGCGTGGAAGCCTCGGGCGGTCTGCCGGGCATGACGCTTTACCCCGGTGTGAGCTATCGCAACATCATGGTGGACTCGTCCAACGACGGGGGAGCCGGAGGACGCGACTGGTCGGAGATCGTCACCGTTCCGCCACACGACATTCCCGGCGAGTCAATGCGCAAGCATCTGCCCGTGGGCGGCGAGCACGCGCCGCTGCTGCATCGCATGATCGCCGACAGCGAAGTGATCTTCGGCGAGCACGAGATCAACGCCACGCGACGCGAGCTGGGCGTGAACCCCGCGACGCACGTTTGGCCGTGGGGACAGGGGCAGAAGCCGAACGTGCCTACGTTTGAATCACGTTTCGGCCTGAAGGGCGCGATGATCACCGCCGTCGACCTGCTCGCGGGCATCAGCTCGTTCATCGGCTGGGATCGGCTCAACGTCCCCGGACAGACGAGCTATCACGACAACGACTACATCGCCACCGGCACCCACGCCATTGCCGCGCTGGACAAGTACGACATCGTCTGCGTTCACGTCGAAGCACCCGACGAAGCCTCGCACGCAGCCGATGCGAAAACGAAAGTCGCCGCCATCGAAGCAATCGACACGCACGTCGTCGGCCCCATCCTCGCCGCCCTTGAGCAGCGCGAAAAGCAGTACGGCGGCTGGCGCGTGCTGCTCCTGCCTGACCACTACACCGCCGTCTCGACGCGCAAGCACGACCCGACGCCGGTGCCCTTCGTGATGGCGGGCGAAGGCGTTCACAACGTCACGCCGCGCCCCTTCACCGAAGCCAACGCGAATGAATCAGACCTGCACGTGAAGTACGGGCATGAGCTGATGGAGTATTTTCTCAAGAGCGGGATGTAGTGAGCACCATCCCGACAGGGTGGTGCTATTGCGCCACGAAGGAGTGGGATCATGGACGCAACACAATGCCGTGCCCAATAGCACCACCCTGTCGGGATGGTGCTCCAAGAGCGAAATGATTACGAATACTGCCACACGATCACCCGCCACATCGTGCCCACGCGCTCGCCGAAATGATGATGCAACAGGACTGCGAAGCAGCACCACGCGACGACCAGGGCAGCGCGGTGCCAGCCTTTGATCGTCCACGCCAGGATCGTCAGCGCCGGCCCGCCGATGAGCAGCGCGGCAAACGGATAGAACGTCGGCTGATGCATCCACGCCCAGATGAGCTCGAAGAACGTGACCCGCGGCGGCTGCCAGGTCGGCGTCACCGCCAAGGTCACCAGCATCGCCGTCTGTAAAAGCACCACGCCCCACGTCAGCCACGCGGCGAACTGCCGGCGATGACGCGGCCTGATCCAGGCCTGTTTCCTCGACCGACGCGATGAAGTTGAAACGGCTCCACCCATGCTTCATGCATCGGCAGATTGACGGGATGACGCTGAATCGGGGGCATCGGGGGCAGGGGCACCTCGGGGTGCCACGGGTCGACGAGGCACTGCGAGTAGACCCGTGCGATGAACCCTATGTCAGCGAAGGCGCAGCGCACGGGGTCTGCGTCGCCGAGCCTCCTTGACCCGTGGCACCCGGCACCCGGCTCACACCGTAAAAGTCGCCGCTTCCCACGCGCTCTTCGCGCTCGCCGCCGCGGCCATCGGGTTCTCGATGCCGCGCAGGTCCAGCACCACGGGCCCGGTCCGCCCTGCCGCCAGGTCCAGGGCGATGCGATAGCCGGCCACTTCCAGTTCCCCTTCGCCCACTGCGCAGCGCACCGCGCCGCTGGTCAGGTCGCTGAGCCTCGCCCCCGCCAGGCGCTTGGCCAGACGATTGGTCACCTTCACCGGCTTGCCTCCGCGAGCCAGGACCGCAGCCGGGTCAATGCCCGCGCCAAGGCATTGCTGATCGACCTCGTCTAACCACTTGATTAGATCGTCGATCTGATCCTCCACATGCACCGCCACCCGCACGCCGTGCCCGTCGGCCGCATCCACGATCGCGCTTTTCACATCAGCCTTCACCTGGGCGACCGGCAGGCTGATGCTCACCGTCACCCGGCCCAGGTCAGCCGCCAGCTCGATTGCCGCGATCGTCGCCGCCACGGCCCGGTCCATGTGCTGAGCGTCGATGTAATGCTCCCGCGGCAGGAACAGGTCGATGCCCGCCAGTTGAATATCGCTGCGCGACAGGAGCGCGGAAAGATCCCGCCGGGCACGATGCGAAAGCTCGCGCGGCCGAATGCCGGCCAGCGTCGCATCAAGCTGCACCGCCTGAAACTCGAGCTTGACGACCTGCGCCAGCGCGCTCCGCACGCTGCCGCCGGACGCGACGACGAGCGGCCGGAGCGTCGGCGCGAGGCGAAGGTCGGAGCCGTGGGAAAGAATGGTCATGGCGGTATGGGACAAGCCCGATGGCGAGGTCTTCCGAGCCGTCGGGGTATGACGCCGTGCATGGCGGAGTACCCCAACGGCTCGCCGAGCCTCGCCATTGGGCTTGGTGTTTGTTGTCTTACATCAAAACGGCGGCTTGGGCGCGCCCTTCTCCGGAGCCGGCGCGGGCGGATCGGCCGGTGCCTGTCGCAGGACGACGACCACCGGTTCCTTCAGGTATTTCTTGGCGACGGCAAGCAGTTGCTTGGCCGTCATATTCTGCACGGTCTTGAGCAACTGTTCGGACTCGTCAGCGGGCACGCCGTAGAGCATGTTCAGGGCCGCATCCGCCGCACGATCGCTGTTGGACTGCTTGCCGAAGAATTCGCCCGTGAGCACCGCGGCCTTGGCGCGGGCCAGATCATCCGATGGCACTTCCTCGCTGCGCAGTCGATCGAACACAGCCAGCGTGCGCTTCAAGGCTTCATCAATGTCCTGCGGCCCGCAGTTGAAGAGAGCCGTGATGTAGCCGGGCACGATTCCCGTGACCTGATACGCACCGGTCGCGTAGACGAGACCGCGATCCTTCACGCGCAGTTCGTAGTCCAGCCAGCCGGACGGAAAGTTGCTCGCCACGCGGGTGAGCACCTGGAGCGGCGCGTAGTCCGGATGGTTGCGGGCCACGCCCGGTCCATACGCCAGCGCCACGGCCGTGGTCTGCTTCTTGGTCGCGAACTCCACCTTGCCCGGCGTCGGCGCAGCCGCGATCGGCGCGACGAACGGCGCATCGCTCCTGGCCGGCATCGCGGCGAAGACCGCTTCAGCCTTCTTGGCCACCGCATCGGGATCGACATCGCCGAACACCGCGAGCACCGCCTGATCGGCAGTGAAATAGCGCTTGTGAAAGGCTGCGAGATTCTCCGGCTTCAGGGCCGCCACCACTTCTTTGCGGCCCAGCGGCGGCGTCTGCCACGGGTGATCCTTGTAATACGTCTGGCGGAACCGCAGCGAGAGTTCGCCGTTCCACGTGTCGCTCTGCCGTTCGATCGCCGCCTCCAGCCTGCGCTGCATCGTCGCCCACTCCTCTTCGGGGAAGGACGGGTTCAGCGTGACATCCGCGAGGAGTTCAATCACCTGCGGCCAATCTTCCTTGAGGCACGAGGCCTTGCCGTAGTGCGTGTTGTAGCCGCAGGCGGTGGAGATCGATGCCCCGAGCGATTCGATTTCATCGGAGAGCTTCTTGGCGGTGCGCGTTTTCGTGCCTCGCATCTGCATGATGGACGTGGCGTTGGCGACGCCTTCCAGGCCCGGCTCATCGGCGAGCAGGCCGCCCGCGTGATAGATCTCGATCGCCACGGCGGGAATCATGGTGTTGCGACCGACGACAAGGCGCAGGCCGTTGGAGAGCGTGTAAGTTTTCAAAGGCTCGACGACCGCCGGCTCAACCGCCGCGCCGCCGGCCTTCACCTTCGAGCGCACCATCGCGGCCACCACGCTGTTGTCGAGATTGAAAGGCTCCTGCTTGAGCGAAGCGGGATCGACCGTGTCCTTGGGGCGCTGCATCGGCGCGGGAGGTTGTCCGGCCGAGGGCATCAGCGTGATGGTGATCATGCGCTCGGGCTTGAGGAAGACCCGCGCGACAGCCTGCACTTCTTCAGGCGTGATGTCCTGCACAGCCTTGGCGTACTTGGCGAGGTAATCCGGATCGCCCATGCCGATGACATCCGTCGCCAGACGATCGGCCATATCTTCAGCCGTCTGAGCACTCATGAGCACTTGCGATCGAGTCTGCCGCTTGGCGCGGGCGAGTTCCTCTGCGGTGATACCGTCCCTTTGAATGCGCTGAATCTCGACAATGACCGCGGCCCGCGTGGCCTTGATCGCTTCATCCAGCGCCTTTTCCATCGACTGTCCCGCGGCGGGCGGCTGGACATCCACATCGCCTTCGATGCCGAAGTACCCTTCGCCCCAGGTGAAGCTGGCGTTGTAGGCGGAGATCGAGTTCACGAGGCGCTGCTTGTCGCGCACGGTCTGCACGAGGCGGGACGATTCGCCCTGCCCGAGGATGTAGCCCAGAAGATCCATCGCGTAGTCGCCCTCACCGCCCAGGCGCGTGCCGGGCCAGGCCAGGCGAAGGCTGGGCCGCCGCACATCCGCCACGCCGGAGAGTTCGCGCGGGCCGTCGATCGGCGCTTCGATCGGGAAGCTGAGCTTGGGCAGTTCGCCCGGCTCCTGATCCTTCCACAAAGCATAAATCTGATCGACTACCTTCTGCTTGTCGATGTCTCCGGCCACCACGAAGACCATGTTGTTGGGCACGTACATCCGCTTGTAGAACTTGTAAATCTCCTCCCGGCTGATCGAAAGGAATTCATCGAGGTAACCGATGGTCGGATGCCGGGCAGGGTGGGCGTTGTACCGCGCCTGCTGCAACAGCTTCCACATGATCCGTCGCGGCTCACCTTCGCCCATCGCGAACTCCTGCTGGATCACATCGCGCTCGCGGTCAAACTCCTTCTGCTCGATGGTGCAGTTCTGCATCCAGTCGCTCAGCAGCGCGATGGCTTCCTCGGCGAAGGGGCGGGTGGTGTTGATGTAGTACCACACGTTGTTCAGGCTGGTGGCGGCATTGGTCTGCGCGCCCATCTTTCCCAATAGCGCGCGGGAATCATCTTCACTGCGCGTGGTGGTGGTGCCGCCGGAGAGCAGGTGTTCGAGATAGTGAGAAAGGCCCGCGCCGACGTGTTCCTGTTCGTAGATCGAGCCGGTCTTGATGAAGACCTGGGAGGAGACGACCGGGCTGCCGCGCATTTCCTGGGCGATGACGATCATGCGGTTGGGCAGTTCGACCATGAGCCGATCAGACTTGCTTTGCAGCACCGTGTAGGTCTCGGCGGGCACGGGGGTCACGGGGGTCACAGGCGTCACGGGCGGCGGAGCCTTGCTGCTGCCGTCCTTCGTGGCCGCGCTGTCTTTGGTAGTGCTGCCGTCTTTGGATGGCGCGCCGTCCTTCGTGGACGAATCTTTTGGCGTGGGCGGCGTCGGCGTCGTGCCCTTGTTGTCATTCTGCTTGGGCTGCGGATTCACCGGCCCGCCCGGCGGTACCTCGGGCTTGCAGGACGTCAGGGCCAGCACGAGGAGTGTCGCGCTGGCGATCGACAGGAAAGCGGTACGCATCGCAGAGCCTTTCGCGGTTTCGTCACGGGGAGTTGCCTCTACCGCGTGTCCGTGCGGCTGAGGCGGAACATCATCTTACTGTAGACTTGCGGATCGTGGAGAATCGCCGGGTGCCACGGGTCGAGGAGTCCGCGACGAAGACCCGTGCGGCTTCACGCTGGTCACCGCCCACCGCGCATGGTTCTTCGTCGCCGAGCCT
>JBBDXA010000049.1:0-27590 GCA_040902585.1 Phycisphaeraceae bacterium | reverse complement strand
CCCCCCCCCCCCCCCCCCCCCCGCGGCATCCGCTCCCTTGCGCATCGCGGCTCGGGCAGGGCATCCGATACAATCCCCGCGCATGACCCTTTCCACCCATCCTGAAATCAAGACCCGCCTGATGGTCGGCATGGAGATCCATGTCGAGCTGGCGACGCGGTCGAAGATGTGGACCGGTGCTCCCAACGTGGCGCACCCTGATCACTTCGACGCGGAGCCGAATACGCTGCTGGACCCGGTCGTGCTCGGCATGCCCGGCACGCTGCCTGTCATGAACAAAACCGCGCTGGAGATGTCCATGCTCGTGGGCCTGGCGCTGGGCTGCGAGATCGCCCGCAGCAGCAAGTGGGACCGCAAGAGCTACTACTACCCCGACCTGCCCAAGAACTACCAGATCAGCCAGTACGACGAACCGATCTGCGGCGAAGGGGAGTTGGAATTCACCGTGGGCGACGGGCCTGATGCGCCGCTGAAGAAGGTGCGCATCATCCGCGCTCACCTGGAAGAGGATGCGGGCAAACTGCTGCACGAAGCGCCGGGCGGTTTTGCGATTGACTATTCGATCGTGGACCTGAACCGCGCCGGGACGCCGCTGCTGGAGATTGTGACTTTCCCTGACATTGAATCGCCTGAGGAAGCGGTGGCGTTCGCCCAGGCGCTGCGGAATATCTGCCGGGCGCTGGGCGTGACCGAAGGCATCATGCAGCGCGGGCACATCCGCTTTGAGCCGAATATCAACGTGATCATCGAGAAGGATGGGCAAACCTTTAAGACGCCCATCGCGGAGATCAAGAACCTCAACAGCTTCAAGGCGGTACACGGCGCGATCACGCACGAGTACGAGCGACAGGTCGAACAGTGGCTGCGCACCGGCGTGGTGATGAAGCCCGGCACCAAAAGCACCCGCGGCTGGAACGACGCGACCAACACCACGTTCCTCCAGCGCGAAAAGGAAGAGGCGGATGACTACCGCTACTTCCCTGACCCTGATCTGGTGCCGGTGATCGTGACGGATGAGTGGCTCGATGAGCTGCGGGCAAAGCTGCCGGAGCTGCCGCGGGCGAAGGAAAGGCGGTATCTGGAATTGCTCAAGCTGAATCCGGCGGACGCGAGGCAATTGCTCGATGAGCCGCGCACGGCGGACTTCTTCGACGCGGTGGTCGCAGCCGGCGCAGACGCGAACCGCGCTGCGAAACTGCTCTTGAACACCGCTGCGAAACGCGCGAACGAGAAGGGCTGCCGGATCGACCAGCTCGGCGCGAGCGCCGTGCAGATCAAAGCCATCCTCGACCTGTTGAGTGAATCGAAGATCAGCGCGACCGGCGCGGATGACCTTCTGGGCCTGTGCTGCGAAGAGGCGAATCACGACGCCTCGCCTCTCGCGCTCGCCGAGGCCCGCGGCCTGCTCCAGGTCAGCGACTCCTCCGCCCTGGAAGGCTTCGTCGATACCGTGCTGAACGACCCGAAGAACGCCCGCGCGATCGCCGACCTGAAAGCCGGCAAGGACAAAGCCATCGGTTCACTGATGGGGCAGGTGATGAAGCTGAGCAAGGGGCAGGCGAACCCCGCGGTGGTGACGGAGTTGATCAGAAAAAGGGTGAGCGGCTGACGCATTCACGTCGGCGGCTGCTCATGGCCCTCGAGAATCGCCTCGAGACCAAGGATCAGTTCAGGCAACCGTACATGGACCACCTCCCAGATGATCTCGTAGTCGACATGGCGATACTCGTGGACAACACGGTGGCGCGTTCCCGATATTTTGCGTCACGGGATCCCAGGGTGAGCATCGCGAAAGGCATCCGATAGCCCGCGGGCGGCCTCGCCGATGACTTGAACCCTCCGAACCGTGGCATCGCGAAAGTCCACATCCGAGTTAAGATCGCCGCGAGTCCTCCCCTTTGCCCGCTGATGCGCCGGCCGGGCCGTGTCCAGCATATCGCGAAGCAGCAGCCAATCATCCCTCGTCATACAAGACCTCGGTGGATTGCATGATGTCTTCACGTACCCATCGATTGAGGAACTTCTCCGGCACCAGATCGACCCTTCGTCCCAGCATCCGCTCCAATTCCTCCGCGATGTCGACGATCTCCCAGCCGGGAACATACTCCGGATCGAACACATAAAGCAAGTCCACGTCGCTGTCCTCATCGAAGTCGTCGCGCAAC
The DNA here is from genome assembly GCA_040902585.1 of Phycisphaeraceae bacterium. Taxonomy (GTDB): domain Bacteria; phylum Planctomycetota; class Phycisphaerae; order Phycisphaerales; family Phycisphaeraceae; genus JBBDXA01. The sequence goes on along the minus strand of JBBDXA010000049.1, from coordinate 25,425 downwards.
GCCGAGCCGAACAGCGACAGCCTGCGAATATGATGTCGCCTGCAGAACGCGGCAATGGCCTGGCGATCGATTGGAATCCTGGCGACCAAGTTTCTGTTCCTTTGCTCGCGAGTCACAACAGTATAGGCCCAACAACAACGCCGCACTCCGAGGAGTGCGGCGCCGTGTTCATGTCGTCAGTTGCGAACCTGAATCAGTCATACGACGTCAATTTGTCCTCCGGGTCGTCACTGAGATCGACGAAGATGAAGGTGCCCAGGTCCGGCGCGCCGAGGCTTCAGGCACTACCGATGTTCTGGCCGTTGCTGGTGTTCACGGGCTGGAGTGTGTTGGTCTGCTTGTCGAACGCCATCAGTGTGGTGCCGGCAAACTCCAGACCCTTGACTTCGTTCTTGGACATCGAGCCGATCAGCGTTTCGGTTTCGCCGGGCACGTTGATGGAGTAGAGCTTGTTGCCGGTCGATGCGTAGAACGTATCGCCGTCGAGCGTCGCCAGGCCGTCGTACATCCGGCTGAGCGTCACCGAGTGCTCGATGAGGCCGGTGCGCTGATCGACGCGAACGATGCGATGCACATCCGTCACCGAGGTTTCCACCACGCCGTCGATCGTGACGCCGGCGCCGGTGTTGGCGTCGATGCTGATCCACCACTGACCCATGGCCTTACCGTTCTGGATGTGGCTGTTCCAGACGCGGATGTTCAGGTCGCCGGTGAAAACGTAGGTCGTGTTGTTGTTGACGGTGTACACGACATCGTTGATCTTCAGGCTGTTCTGATTGCCATTGCCCTTGGGCTTGACGAGCACGCGCGACGCGGGGCCATCGTAGTAGACGCCGCCTACATTGACCGGCGTCGTCTGGTGCAGTTCATCACGCGTGAATTTCGCGAGGCTGCCGAGCATGGTCGTAGCCAGCGGCTTGTCGACGGTGAATTCATTCTGGGCGCTGTTGTTGGGATTGATGTTCAGCGCACCGGTCACCTTCAGGTTTGAAGAGTCCACGTGCTTGGCCTGCAAGGCGACGAAGTTCACCCAGCGCTTCTGGCCGTTGGGCATGGTCATCTGCGCTGCAACCGCGCCGCCGGCGTGACCGGTGCCCAGGTCCGTCCCCACCTGCGTCGCCTCGGCGGTCAGGGCGTTGACGTACATGAGCTTGATCAGGCCGTCGTCCGGATCGGTCCAGAACGTCCAGATGTTCATGTTGCCCTTGATGTAGGCCGAGGCGTCGATGTCGGTGAGAATCGTGCCGCTCTTGGTTTTGACCTTGCCGATGGATTTAAGCGACCCATCGCTGAAGTCAAAGCGTTTCATGTCGCCGGTGGTGCGGTTGATGCCCACCAGAGCGAGGCTGTTGACAGCCGGGTCAACATCCGCGGCCAGCGTCATGGACGCCGCCCCAAGCAGGGTTCCCGCGGCAAGTAGCGAACGAATCTTCATGGCTTTCTCCTCAAGCAAGTTGCCGTATTGGCTCAGGCCGGACTCCGAACGAAGTGTTCAGCCGGCCGACACTTCAAAATTACGAAATACAAACCACGCAGGCGAGTTAACAGCACAAAGATCGCCCTTACCTATCTTCTCTAACCCGAATCACACGTGATTTCCCGAGGTTATCGGCCAGCGCACCCACCTGCCGCTCTTCGCCCCGCCTACGTGAACGCTACGACCCGTCTACAGCCGGTTGCCTGGCGATTCGCACGCACTTACCATCCGACTGTTCATCGAACGCCGATCGAGCTCCAACGTTCAATCATTCGGGAAACCAACATGGACATGCGCAAACTGGCAACGGAACTGGTGGGCACGTTCTTCCTCGTCCTGACCGTCGGCACAGCCGGGGTCGTCTCGCCCGGCATCGCCCCCCTGGCCATCGGCTTCGCGCTGATGATCATGGTCTACATGGGCGGGCACATCTCCGGCGGTCACTACAACCCGGCCGTGTCGCTCGCCGTGTTCATCCGCGGCAAACTGCCCTTCAAAGACCTCATTCCTTACTGGCTCGCCCAGATCATCGGTGCGACCGCAGCCGCCCTCATCGCCTGGATGTGCGTGAAGGATGCGCCCGGCGTCACCATTCCCAAAGGCTGGGGCTTCGTTCACGGCGCGATCACCGTTGAAATCCTTTTCACCTTCGCGCTTGCGCTGGTCGTGCTCAACGTCGCCACCGATCCCAAAACCGAAGGCAACAGTTACTACGGCCTGGCGATCGGGGGAACCATCGTCGTCGCGGCGGCGGCGGGTGGGCCTGTCTCCGGCGGGGCGTTCAACCCGGCCGTCGCGCTGGGCATGGCGATTCCCAACCTCTTCGATGGGGCGCGGTCCTGGCAGTTCATCTGGATTTATCTCCTCTTCCCGCTGGTCGGCGGATTCCTCGCCGGCATGTTCTACAAGTTCCAGCACGGCGAGGCGAAGACGGAGCCTGTCATCCCCGGCGTGACGGACAAGCCGGCCGCGCGTGCGCCGCCGCCGCCGCCTGCCACGCCGCCCGCCGATACGCTAGCTTGAATCGCTGACCTGTCCATAGCACGGTGAATAGGCCTGCATCGCAGCCCGCGCGGTCGCCGCCGCCGTCACCTTCGCCCTTTCGATAGAATGCCCGCCCCGCTTCCCAAGGAAAGCACCATGCCCCACCGTCAGAATATTACCTCAGGTTCGAAGTTCGAGCCCATCATCGGCTTCTCCCGCGCCGTGCGCGTGGGCAACATCATCACCGTCAGCGGCACCGCGCCCATCGGAACCGATGGCAACGTCGCCGGGCCCCGCGATGCCTATCGTCAGACGAAGCGCTGCATCGAGATCGCGGCCGGCGCTCTGGAGAAGGCCGGCGCGTCGCTGAAGGACGTGGTGCGCTCGCGCGTCATGCTGACGAATATCACCGACTGGCAGGCCGCCGCCAAAGCTCACGGCGAAGCGTTCAGCGAGATCCGCCCGGCCTGCACTTTCGTGCAAATCGCGGCCCTGATCGATCCCGCCTGGCTGGTGGAGATGGAGTTTGATGCGGTTGTGGCGGAATGACAGCAAACAGACAGGAGTTTCAACATGATGTCCAAGATCACCATCACCATCGGCGTCGCCCTCATTGCACTGGGAGCCGGCTTCTTTTTCGGAACCGGATCGACGCACGTCACCGCCCTTATCCCCGCGTTCGTCGGCCTGCCGGTGGCGATCCTCGGCGGCATTGCCTGCTGCGGAAGCGATAAGGCTCGCAAGCACGCCGCCCACATCGCCGTCATGCTCACGCTGCTCGGTGCCCTGGCCGGCCTGGGCCGCGGTATCCCCGCGATGATCAAGGGCGGAATCAGCGCGCCGGTCATCGCGACGTTCCTGATGGCGGCCCTGTGCATCGTGCATGTCATTTTCAGCGTGCGTTCGTTCATCGCGGCGCGGAAGGCGCGCGAAGCCGCGAGCGGCACGTCGGGCGGGAGCAAGTGATGATCCGCTTCTATGGATACGGCAAGTGCTCCACCTGTCGCCAGGCCAAGCAGCATCTGATGAAGGCGGGCGTGACGTTCGAGGACATCGACATCACGCAGTCGCCGCCGCCGGCCTATGTGCTCAAGGCCATTCTCAAATCAGGCGATTACACGCTCGGCCGGCTCTTCAATCGTTCGGGCGAACTGTATCGTTCGATGAATATGAAGACGAAGCTGCCGGGCTTGAGCGAGGCGGAGGCGATCAAGCTGCTCGCGGCCAGCGGCAAGCTGATCAAGCGGCCGATCGTGACGGATGGGAAAAAGCATACGGTGGGGTACGATGCGGGTGTGTTTGAGGAGGTTTGGGGTTGAGTGAGATTCGACCCACCCACGGGAGTGGGTGGGCTTTGCATTGTTGACCGATGATGATTCCGCCCGTTTTCAGGCATGAAATCCCTGCAAATCAAGCCGGTTTTGCCCCGGAATACCTGTCAAGGGTTGACCCGCCTCTCTTTTGTGCGACAATTAGAGCTAAGGAAGATGAAGGCGACCCACTCGCCCTGAGCAGGAAACCGTCGTTCGTTATTTTGAGGAGATTCCCATGCGATTCGCATCTCACCTGTCCCTCGCGCTGCTGCTGGCCGCGTTTGTCAGCCCGGCAGCCGCCCAGCTTCAACTCCCGCGCAACAGCGACAACAAGTGGAACGTCCCTTTCAAAGGGCGGGTGAAGTTCGACCAGCGGTTCGAGCGGGTGCTGCGGATCGCGGTCGATCCGGAAGTGATGCCTTTCGACTCGACGACGCTGACGACCGTGCTCAACAGTCCCGCCGTCGCCGGTGCCGCCGCCAAGGACACGTTCAACCTCAGCATGGACGAGTACAGCACCTACGTCCGCGTCAAAGCGGAGGCGAGCGAGAAGCTGGGTTACATCATCGCCAAGGTCGAGTTCACCATGCGCGCCGACGGGCGCGTCCCCGTGCCCGCTGTCAACGCCTACGTCGATTCCCTGCGCGGCCACCTTCAAGTCACGCTAGAAAAAACCATCAACCTCGACCGCAAAGGCATCGAGAAGCGGCAGGACATGCTCCTGAACCGCAAGACCTACCTCGAAAAGAAATACGTCGAAGTCTGGTCCAACCGCGTGAAGATCGCCGAGGACGCGGGCCTGGCGGAACGCTCCATCGAAGGCAAACGCACCGTCATCGGTGACCTGGACGAGAAGCTGATGGATGTCGAAGTGGAGCTGGCTCTGCGCGAGACGCGGATGAATCACGTCAAGCAGGAGCTCAACACGCTCAACACCGCTGACACGCTCAAGACCGATCCGCTGGCGGAGGAATTGGAAAAGCTCGTGCGCGTCCGGGCCCGGCAGCTCGAGGGCGCCAACAACCCCGGCACCGATGAAGACGACCGCGACGCAGCCGAGGCCCGCATGCTCGACGCCAAACTGCGCTGGATCGAACGCGTGCAGGAACTGGAAACACTTCGCCCCGAAGAGCGGCTCAAGTCACTCCAGAAGGACATGGATGAACTGAACACCCGTCGGGAGGTTTATCAGCGACAACTGGCGATGAACGTGGACATCGCCCGCGGCTTCTACCGCTACACCGAACACATCGAACTCTTGAAGAAAAAGGAAATCCTGCTCGACAAGGCCATCGAACGCATCGACGAACAAGTCGACGAGCTGGCAAACTACTCGGAAAAGCTGGGCACCATCACGGTGAGCATCATCGGGCAGAGCGAAGAGGAAGATGCGGCGAAGAAGTAAGCGACTCTTGACCTTTACATTCGCGCAGCAACCATCCTAGAATTCTGTCGATGAAACCGATTGAATACATTTCTGACGAATCAGGTAAACAGATCGCCGCCATTGTCCCGATTGAACTTTGGCGAGAGATCGAGTCCGAGCGTGAGACGGCCCATCTGCTCAAAAGTGACACGATGCGGCAGCGCCTGCTTGAAGCAATGAATCGTAACGAAGGCATTTCACTGGAGCAGGCTCGTGAGAAGCTTGGAATTTGACCTCCATGCTCTTGACGATCTGGCGTGGTGGGTCCAACGCGACCGCAAGACGGCCTTGCGCGTCATTCGTCTGATCGAAGAGTCACACAAGACTCCATTCGAGGGCATCGGCAAGCCCGAACCGCTCAAGCATGAACTGGCCGGCTGCTGGTCAAGGCGAATCGATCACGAACATCGACTTGTCTATCAGGTCACGAAAGAGAAGGTTCGCATTCTTGCGTGCCGGTATCACTATTGAGCATTGCCGAACAAGGGCACACACACGGGCAAGCTCCGCGGACTGTGCTTGCCAATGCCACCACTTTAAACCTCGGCCCCCTCATTCCCCTGCTTGAACAACCCCTTGGGCAACTCCACGTTCCGCTTATCCAGCTTCACGAGAAAATGCGGCTCCACGCCGCTGCACACCCACTTGCCGATCACCTTCCCGTCGCTGTCCACGCTCTCGCTTTGAAAGCCGAACAGCTCGCGCAATTCGACCTGCTGATCATCCGAGTCGGCGACTTCGCAGATGCTGGTCACCTTCCTGCTGCCGTCGATGAGCAGCTCGTGCTGCACGACCAGGTCCACCGCGCCGGCGATCTGCTTGTGAATCGCCCACAGGGGCATCGCCAGGCCGCGCGAAAGCACCATCATCTCCAGCCGCGCCATGGCGTCGCGCGGTGAAGAGGAGTGCAGCACGGCAAGACAGCCCTCGTGGCCTGATGAGATCGCCGCGAGCATTTCGATCGCTTCATCACCGCGGATTTCACCGACGATGATCCGCGTCGGCCTCATGCGCAGCGAGTTGCGCAGAAGGTCCGCCAGCGTCACCCGGCCGGAGCCTTCGATATTGGGCGGACGACACTCCAGTCGCACGACATGCGGCTTCTGCAAGTCGAGTTCAGCCGTGTCCTCGATGGTGATGATGCGCTCGTGATCGGGAATATAGCGCGAGAGAATATTGAGCGTGGTGGTCTTGCCGGTGCCCGTCGCGCCGCAGAAGAGAATGTTGAGCCGACCGAGGATGGCGACGTAGAGCAGCCGCGCCATGCGCTCGGAGATGGTGCCGATCTTCATCAGGTCGGCCATGGTGCCAAGCGTCTGGGTGAACTTGCGGATGGTGATGGTCGCGCCGTCGATGGCGATGGGCGGAATGATGACATTGACGCGCGAGCCATCGGGCAGACGGAAATCGACGAAGGGCTTGGAGACATCGACACTGCGATTGCTCGGCCGCAGCAGCGATTCGATGAGAAACTCCAGGGCCCGGGCATTAGCGAATTTGTGCGGCCAGAGCTCCATCTTCCCTCGGCGCTCGACGTAGATCTGCTGCTGCCCGTTGATCATGATCTCGGTGACTTCGGGATCGAGCAGGATCTCACGGATCGGCGCAATGCCGGGCTGGTCGAAGAGATCGGGAGGATGGGCGGGAGCGGGTTCCATGCGGGCATTACGATAACGCAGGAAGGCGGAAGCCGCATTGCCTGAGAGCGTGCTAGAATCATTCACACCCCGGAGTCGCAGCATGACGCAGGTGACAAGCAAAGAAGCACAGGAGCAACTGAGCGAACTGATCGCCAAGGCGGCGCATGGCGAGGAGGTGATCATCACCAGCGATGATCACCCAGCGATGAAGCTGGTGCCGGCGGAAGCTACCGGTGAACTGCCGCGCGTCCGACGTGCGGGCAGCATCAAAGGAAAGGTTATCATGGCTGAGGATTTCGACGCGCCGCTCGATGATTTCAAAGAGTACATGTGATGCCGCTGCTCCTTGATACTCATACCTTTCTCTGGTTCGGTCTCGATAACCCTTCGTTATCACGTCGCGCCAAAGACGCCATCGAAACGAGTGCGGAACCGGTTCTGTTCAGTGCGGCGAGCCATTGGGAGATCGCGATCAAGGCATCGATCGGCAAGCTTCAGTTGACTGAGCCGTTCGAGGTGCTGATCCCTCGAGCCATTAGTGCGAGTCACTTTCGAATACTTCCAATCGAGTTGGCTCACACCACCGCACTGATCGCGATGCCGCATCATCATCGCGATCCTTTCGACCGGATTCTCATTGCTCAGGCCATCGTCGAGAAACTTACGATCGTGACAGCGGACGCGTTTTTCGCCAGATACGGCGTGACGTGCCTGTGGTAGTCTCATTCGTCGCCGCCCCCGCCTTCCACCACCACCTCATCAATCGCACTCTCGATCGACACGCGGCCGTTCGTATCCACGACGCAGGTGGGAATTTTCCCCGCCTTCCAGTCCGCCAGCGGCAGCAGCGGGTAGCGCTGGTTCATGTTGCGGTCAGGCTGCACGGTGATGCGCGGGCCGCCCTCGGCGAGGCGGTCGATGACCAGCCGCGTGTGGCCGAAGAGGTAACCGATGCTGGTGACACCGCGCGGGAAGAAGGAGAGGTTGTTGCCGATGTAGGTATCGACGTAACCCAGGCTCTGCTCGTGGGTGTTGCTCATCACCTGCAAGTCCCAGTAGCGCGGGGAAAGCAGCACGGGCCAGGACAGGCCCAGGTACTGGCCCAGGTGATCGCGCCAGAGGTTCTGGCTGACCCAGACGTTGTCGCGTTCCAGCGAGTTGTGTCCGCAGCCGTAGGGGCTGAGCGTTTCGCGCATGGCGTTGTAGATGTCGCTGCGCAGGCGGGTGAGATCGAAGAGCGCGGGCTGGCCGCACATCAGGGGCAGCAGCAGGCCGTTGGCGGTGTAGATGGAGTACGCATCCCACCCGGGCACTTCGTCATAGGGCAGCGACTCGCCGGTGCGGATGTCGATCACGCCGGTGGAAGACTTATCCACGCACACGGCATAATGATCGCCCAGCCAGGCGGCCCGCTCGACCTTGGGCACATCGCACTCGACGGTCTTGAGGCAAAGTTCCGCCGTCGCCGCGCGTCCGACGCGCTGGAGCAGATCGCCCGCAGCCGCCAGCGCCGCCAGTCGTTTCACCGCCAGGTAGGTCTGCTTGCGCGCCACCTGCGAAGCGGGCCCTGCGTCGTCGATGGTGTTGGGCGTGCCTTCGGAAGGGAAGCCGCTGCCGTCGGCATCGGTCCAGATCAGGTACTTCGCCAACCGTTCGAGCAGGTCCGCGCGCGACTGAACGATGGATAAATCACCTGTCCAGTGCGCATAAGCCTGGAGCAGCAGGAAGTAATTGCAGTTCTCCTCGACGGGCATGTCATGGTCGTACGCCTGCGCCCCGACCGCGGCACCCCGGCCCATGTCATGACTGAGAAACGCCCCGCCCGACTGTTTGTGCGACCGCTCCAGCAAGGGCCACTGCTCCAGTTGCATCGCCAGCAGGCCAGGCCAGATCGAGAGATAAAAGAGCGATGTGTTGTATTCATCATCGAGCGTGGAGTGATAAAAGGAGTTGCCTTCCATCACGCTGAACCACTCGTTGTCGGTGGCGTTGCCCGCGCCGTCATCCAGTTGCAGCCAGTAGGTGTTGGAAAGAAAAGCGTGAAAGGTCTGATTGATCAGGTGCCGCTGCGAAGCGGTGAGCGACGCGACATCCATCAGCTTTTCAAATCGGCGCGAGTGCGCAAGGCGATCGTCGCGCTGCTCGACGGCCAGCTTCATGACTTCGTCAATACTGGGGAGCGTCGATGCGTATTTGAACCGGGCTTGCCGCGTCGTGTCGCCTTGCCTGACGGTCATGACCGGGTCGCCGCAGTGCGCGCCCCAGACGAGTCGCCACTTCACGCCGCTGCCCTCTTCGGTGACAGGCAGTTCGAGCGTCAGGCCTTTGCCGTCGGGATCGACGACGCAGCCCGGGGTCACGCTGTGAATACGCTCGTGGACTTGAACGCGGCGAGCGTCGGGAGGAAGGTCCGGGCCGTGGACACCGACGCCTTCGTCAGGCCGAGGCACGATCGGTGCCTGATACGCGAGATCGATGCGGCCGTTGCCGGCTTCATTGATCGAGGCGGTGATCTCCGTACCCGGCCGAGTCAGGCGGATGAACAGCTTGATCTTCTTGGGCCTTCGCCCGACAGGCTTGGCAAGGCGCACCGCAGGCGAATCGGTCAGGCGAATCTCCAGGTAGAACGCCGGCATCGTGCAAAGCGATTCATCCTGCGGATAGAACACGCTGTGAATATTGAACTCGTAGCGAAGACGATACTTCTCGCTGAAACCGCGGAAGGTGATGGAATTGAGCCGCTCGAACTGCTCGCAGTTGTTCAGCAGCGTCCCGCGTCTGGAAAAGGGGAGCACGCGCTCGGTGCCGTCGGGTTCAACGAGGCCCACCATCAGGTCCACCGGCTCATCGAGGAACCGCCCCAGCGCGGATTGACGAATACGTCGCTGATGCGGCTCGAACAACAGCGAGAACCGACTTCCCAATCGCGCAAGGATCCAACTCATCAACTGCATCGAGAGTGCCTCAAAAGCGGCCCGGGGAGAACAAACATTGTGCCCCACATCCTATCGCATCGCAATGCACGCTCACAGATCACTGGCGCACCAAACGGCGGGCCTGAGCCAAGATGGTGCGCAAAACCCCAGTCACCCGCGCCCTCGACGCGAAGCGTTCGCATCACCCGGCGCTGGCCACGGGCAGCGTCCTGGAAAGCTTCTTCACCACTTCGATCACTACGCGCGACGCTTCGCCGATCTCCTCTTCCGTCGTGAATCGGCACAGGCTGAATCGCACCGCGCCGTGGGCGATTGACTCGGGAATGCCCATCGCCAGCAGGACGGGCGAGGGTTCGAGCGAACCGCTGGAGCAGGCCGCACCCGCCGAGGCGCACACGCCGCGCTCGCTCAGGCCCAACAGGATGGCCTCGGCTTCGAGGCGCGGGAAGCCGAGGTTGCTCGTATTCCACAGGCGCGGGCGGCTGACGCTGTTGATCACCGCATCCGGCAGGGCGTGCGTGAGGGTCTGTTCGAAGCGATCGCGAAGCGCACTAAGGCGAGCGATCGCAGCGCCATCCTGCACGAACGCCTGCGCCAGCTCCGCCGCCACGCCCATGCCGATGATGCCCGGCGTGTTCTCCGTCCCGCCGCGACGATCGCGCTCCTGCGGCCCGCCCAGATTCTGCGGCTTCAGACGCACGCCACTGCGCACGTACAACGCGCCGACACCCTTGGGCCCGTGAAACTTGTGGGCCGCGAAGGTCATCAGGTCAATGCCCGCGCCATGTACGTTCACCGCCATCTTGCCCACTGCCTGCGTCGCATCGACGTGAAACAGCAGCCTTCCCCTGCCGCTGGCGGCTTCGCACTCCCGCAACTTGACTCGATGTCCTTCGATCACAGCCGCAAGGTCCCCAATCGCCTGTAACACGCCTGTCTCGTTGTTCGCCCACTGCACGCTGACGACGGCCGTGTCCGCCGCACGGACGTTGATCTCCAAGGCATCACGCAGCGCCACCGGTTCGACAAAGCCGCTCTGATCCACCGGCAGGTACACGACCTGCCCTCCCCACTCGCCCAGCAACTTCGCAGGCTCGCGCACCGCGCTGTGTTCAATCTTCGTCGTGATGAGAACACGCTTGCCGCTTGCGGCTTCGCATCCGTCCTTCGTCCCTTCGTCCCTCCGTTCCTTCATCCCTTCCGCCAGCACTCCCCGCAGCGCCAGATTATTCGCCTCCGTCCCGCCTGATGTGAAGATCAGTTCCCGATCCTTCGCGCCGATAAGCTTCGCAACCGCCGCCCGCGCCAACTCGACGCGCTGCCGCACCTGCTGCCCGAAGCGATGCACGCTCGACGGATTCGCCCATAGCCGCGTGTTGACTTCCTGCATCGCCGCGACGACCTGCGGCGCCGGCTGCGTGGTCGCATTGTTGTCCAGGTAAATCACATCCATGCGTTGATTGTAGTGCCATCCCAAACGTTTAGCGGTAGCACCGCAGGTGCACCGGTGGGCCACGCGGACTCGGCCCGACCGCTAACCGCCGGTCCGCTACACTTCACTCATGCCTTCCATACGCACCGACATCATTGATGTCTACGTCTTCCGCCGCGATGCCCACCCCCACGGCGCTTCATCAGGCATCGAGTTCCTGCAACTGCACCGCGCCACCGGAGCGCTCCAAGGCACCTGGCAGACCATCATGGGTCACGTTCACAATGGCGAAACCGGCGCCCAAACCGCCCTGCGCGAACTGCAAGAAGAAACCGGCTTCGGCTCCCCCGCTGCCCCGCTGCTCGGCTTCTGGCAGCTCGAAGAGGTCAACACCTTTTTCCTCGCCTCGCATGACAGCATCGTGCTCAGCGCCTGCTTTGCCGTCGAAGTCGCGCCCGATAGCGAGCCCGTGTTGAATGAAGAACACGACGCTTCACGCTGGGTCCGCCGCGATCACGCCGACCGCGCCTTCACCTGGCCGGGCCAGCGCAACGCCATCGCGGCGATCTGTCGCGACCTGTTGCCTCTCGATTCGCCGATGCGCGAGATGCTTCGGCTGACGACTGACAAAAAATGACGCAACAAGCGATCCTCATTATCATCTGCCGCGAAACGATGGGTGCCACGGGTCGCGGAGGCTCTGCGACGAGACCCGTGCCGATTCACCCGCATCACACGGCCATCGCACGGGTCTCCTCGGCGGCCCTCGTCGATCCGTGGCACCCAAACTGACAAAGCTGACCGCTGAAAGCTCTTCCCCCATGGACCATTTCCACTACCGCAACGGACGCCTTCACTGCGAAGGCATGGACCTGAACGACCTCGCCTCCAAGGTCGGCACCCCCGCGTACATCTACTCGCGCGCCACCTTCGAGGAACATTACGATCGCCTCGCCGCCGCCTTCGCCGAGCTCGATCCGATCATCTGCTACTCGATCAAGAGCTGCGGCAACATCCACATCTGCAAGCTGCTGGCGGACCGCGGCAGCGGCATGGATGTCGTCTCCGGCGGTGAACTCTTCCGCGCTCAAAAGGCCGGCGCAACCATGAGCAAGGTCGTCTACGCAGGGGTCGGCAAAACCGACAGCGAAATCAGGCAAGCCATCGAGGCGAAGATCGGCTGGTTCAACATCGAATCCGAAGCCGAGTTCGAGAACATCGCTTCCATCGCCCGCTCCATGGGTGCGGTCACCAACGGTGCCCTCCGCGTCAACCCCGACACCTACGACCCGCGAACACACGTTAAAACTTCGACGGGCAAGAAGGAAACGAAATTCGGCGTCGACATCGACCGCGCCAAACGCTTCTTCGATCGCTACGGCAACAACCCCAATCTCAAGCTCAGCGCGATTCACCTGCACATCGGTTCGCCCATTTACTCGGCTGATCCCTACGTGCAGGCGATTGACAAAGCCCTCGTACTCATCGCGGAACTGAAGCAGAAGGGTTTCACGATCAACACCATCGACATCGGCGGCGGATTCGCGGCTGACTACGAATCCGACAAAAGCCCGCTGGCCGCGGACTATGCCAACAAGATCGTCCCGCTGCTGAAGCCTTTTAAGCAGGCGGGCGGTCGCATCATTATTGAGCCGGGTCGCACGATCGCCGCGAATGCGGGCGTGCTGCTGACGCGCGTGCAGTACATCAAGATGGGCGGCTCCAAGAAGTTCGTCATCATCGACAGCGGCATGCATCACCTGATCAGGCCCACGCTGTATGAGGCGTTTCACTTCATCTGGCCGGCGGATGTCGCGCCGATGCACGTGCCTCAGCATCGCAAGGCGGAGATGGAAATGCCCGGGCTGGAGAAGTGCGATGTCGTCGGCCCGATCTGCGAAAGCGGGGATTTCCTCGCGAAGGACCGGCTGCTGCCGCCTGTCGCGCGCGGGAACCTGTTGGCGGTGTTCACCGCCGGCGCGTACGGCATGGTCATGGCCAGCCACTACAACGCGATGCCCCTGCCGGCGGAAATCCTCGTCAGCGGCGACAAGGCGACGATCATCCGCAGGCGTGAGACCTATGATGACCTGATCGCGGCGGAGACGGGGGCGAGTGCGGTGTGATTAAGCCGTCTGACCTTTCAGTGCCAAAAGACTATGTAGAGGAACACGATCATGTAAGGCGCCGCCAACAGTATCGCGAACGCGGTTCGCCTGAACCCCAGATACTCCCGATCGGCCTCGGCTCGAAGGATTCGCCGGAATCCGAAGACGATCGGCGCATTTAATAAAGCAGCAAACAGCAGAAACTTCCAGGAGTTTGACTTGCCTTCAAAGACTGACCGAATTGCAAACGCGCTGACCGTAGCGATCATCGCGAGCGACATCCATACGAGCACCAAGACCACGAACTCAACGCGCTTCTTGACCATACACAGTCCCTCTGCTTGCGGCTGCACCGTTTGACTGTTGCCATCGCACGGAAAGGGCCTTTCAGCGACGCGGACGAGGAGTCCGATTACCATTCTAGGATGCCCACCGACCGCATCATATCCGCAGCCTCGACCGGCGAAAGCGAAGAACGCTTCAATCAATCGCTGCGCCCGACGAAGCTCAACGACTACGTCGGTCAGCCGCGCCTCGTCGAGAAACTTTCCATCACCCTTCAAGCCGTGAAACAGCGCGATGAGGCGATGGAACACGTTCTCCTCCACGGCCCGCCCGGTCTCGGCAAAACCACCCTCGCCCACATCATCGCCCTCGAGATGGGCACCCGCCTCACCGTCACCAGCGGGCCCGCCATGACCAAACCCGGCGATCTCGTCGGCCTGCTCACGAAGCTCGGTCACGGCGATGTGCTCTTCATCGATGAAATCCATCGCCTGCCTATCGCCCTGGAAGAATATCTCTACTCCGCGATGGAAGATTTCAAGATCGATGTGCAGATCGATTCAGGCATGCACGCCAAGACGATCACGCTGCCGCTGAAAGCGTTCACGCTCATCGGAGCGACCACGCGGGCCGGGCTGATCTCAGGCCCGATGCGTTCGCGCTTCGGCATCACGCACAGCCTGGAGTTTTACAGCGTCAAAGATCTGCTCCACATCCTGACGCGCAACGCCGCCCTGCTGGGCGTCAGTCACGGCAACAAAAAACAAAGCCCACCCACTCCCGTGGGTGGGTCCGCCACCCCTTTGCACACGATCGCCTCCCGCTCCCGCGGCACCCCGCGCATCGCCAACCGCCTGCTCCGTCGCGTGCGCGACTACGCGCAGGTCAAGAGCGATGGCGCGATCACCGACTCACTCGTCGATGAAGCCCTGCGCCTCGAAGGCATCGACGCGCTGGGGCTCGATGAGTTCGACCGCAAATACCTTCGCACCATCGGCGATGTCTACGACGGCGGCCCCGTCGGTCTCGAAGCCGTGGCTGCGACGATGGGCGATGATTCCGGCACGCTCGAAGACATGGTCGAACCGTACCTGCTGCAACTCGGCTTCCTGGCGCGCACGCGCAAGGGCAGGCAACTCACGAAGGCGGGGGCGGAGCATATGGGGCTGAAGTGGAAAGCGAAGGATGAAGATGGGTTGTTTGGGGGCGAGTGATTGTCGATGAACATCAGAACCCACCCACAGGAGTGGGTGGGCTTTCGCCTACCATTTTGATTCAAACGCACTCTCATGGTGCCTGATCTCCACGCTGCCATCGCTTCGCATATCGACACCGATCACATCGAACCGCACCGGGCGATCCTGCAATCGATGGAGCTTGACCACCTGCATCGCCAGCATCGCCAGTTGTCGCTCCTTCGCGGCGTTCACATGCGTCTCCGGCCGGGGGTTGCCGGCCTTGGCATCAGGCGTGCTGCTCTTTACCTCGACCACCACGATCGTCCTTCCGTCCGGGGCCTCGGCGAGAAGATCGATCTCGCCGTGCTTCAGCCGCAGGTTGCGGGCGAGGATGCGGTAGCCTTTCTTTTTCAGGAATTTCGCAGCCAGCTTCTCGCCGCGGCGGGCGTAGTTCACCGGGCCGAACCAGTGCGACAGGATGCGGCGAAGCACGTTCATATAGCTGCGAATCGTACCGCAATCACGCCAACGCATGGCGTTCGTGGACATTCCTGCCGCCGGCCCCTACCCTGATCGACTCCCCCCACTCATTCAACCCATTACTCAGGACTCAGGACTCAGGACTTCGATATGGCTAACGACACACAGATCATCTTCTCCATGCACGGCGTCACCAAGATGGCCGAGAAGAAGACCATCCTCAAAGACATCACCCTCGGCTTCTACTACGGCGCGAAGATCGGCGTGCTCGGCCTCAACGGCGCGGGCAAATCCACCCTCCTCCGCATCATCGCCGGCGTCGATACCAACTTCGACGGTAAGATCACCCGCGCCCAGAACTACACCATCGGCTTCCTCCAGCAGGAACCGAAGTTCGATGACTCGGTCACCGTCATCGATGTCGTCCGCGAAGGCGCCAAGCCCGTGTACGACCTGCTCGCGGAGTTCGATAAGGTCAACGAAAAATTTTCGGAGCCGATGGATGATGAGGAGATGACCCGGCTGCTCAACCGCCAAGGCGAGCTTCAGGAAAAGCTGGACCATCTCAAGGCCTGGGAGATCGACTCGCAGCTTGAGATGGCGATGGATGCCCTGCGTTGTCCGCCGAGCGACGCGAAGATCGGGCCGCTGTCAGGTGGTGAGAAGCGTCGCGTCGCGCTGTGTCGTCTGCTGTTGCAGAGGCCGGACATTCTGCTGCTCGATGAGCCGACGAATCATCTTGATGCTGAAAGCGTCGCCTGGCTGGAGCATCATCTTGGCGCGTACGAAGGCACGGTGATAGCTGTGACGCACGATCGTTATTTTCTGGACAACGTGGCGGGTTGGATTCTCGAACTCGATCGCGGCGTGGGCATTCCGTGGAAGGGCAACTACTCTTCCTGGCTCGATCAGAAGTCGAGACGACTGGCGATTGAAGAGAAAGTCGAAAGTCAGCGGCAGAAGACTTTGAAGCGGGAATTGGAATGGATCGGCAAAAGCCCGCAGGGTCGCCAGGCCAAGAACAAGGCCCGCGTCTCGGCCTACGACAAGCTCGTCCAGCAGAGCCAGCAGGAGAAAGTGCAGGAGCTTGAGATTTACATCCCGCCCGGCCCGCGCCTGGGCACCGTGGTCATCGAAGCCAAGGGCCTGACCAAAGCCTTCGGCGACAAGCTGCTGCTCGACGGCGTGGATTTCTCCCTTCCGCCCGGTGGTATCGTGGGCATCATCGGCCCCAACGGCGCGGGCAAGACCACCCTCTTCCGCATGATCACCGGCAGCGAGAAGCCGGACAGCGGCGAACTACGCGTCGGCGAAACCGTGCAGCTTGCCTACGTCGATCAATCGCGCGACCTGCCGGATAAAGAAAACGTCTGGCAGGTGATCTCCGGCGGCGAAGAGTTCATCATGCTCGGCACGCAGCGCGTCAACAGCCGGGCCTACGTCGCCCGCTTCGGCTTCACCGGCGATGCCCAGCAGAAAGCCGTCGGCGTCCTCTCCGGCGGCGAACGCAACCGCGTTCACCTGGCCCGCATGCTCAAATCCGGCTGCAACGTCCTGCTCGTCGACGAACCGACCAACGACCTGGATGTGAACACCATCCGCGCGATGGAAGAAGCCCTGGAAAGCTTCGCCGGCTGTGCCGTGATCATCAGCCACGATCGCTGGTTCCTCGACCGCGTCGCGACCCACATCCTCGCCTTCGAAGGCGACAGCCAGGTGCGCTTCTTCAACGGCAACTGGACGGCGTACGAAGAGGATCGCAAGAAGCGCCTGGGGGCCGCCGCGGAGCAGCCGCACCGGCTGAAGTATCGAAGGCTCACCCGCGCGTGAAGGACATCGCAGGCGAAAGCCCAGGGATAGCTATCCCTGGGCTTTCGCCGGTTGCGCTCGATGGAAATCACGCCAGCACATCGCGAATCACATGCCCGTGTACATCCGTCAGCCTGCGCTCGATGCCGTTGTGATAGAACGACAATCGCGCGTGATTCAGACCTAAGAGATGCAGCACCGTCGCGTGGAAGTCGTGAACGCTCGTCACATTCTCCGCGGCCTTGTAGCCGAACTCATCCGTCGCACCGTAAGTGAACGGCGCCTTCACACCCGCGCCGGCCATCCATGTCGTGAAGCCGCTGGGATTGTGATCGCGACCGCTCGCGCCCTTCTGAAACGTCGGCATGCGCCCGAACTCAGTGGTCCACACGAACAGCGTGTCTTCAAGGAGGCCGCGCTGCTTCAGGTCGCGGAGCAGTGCGGCCGCGGGCTTGTCGAGGATCGGCCCGTGGATGTCGTACTGCTGCTTGAGCGTCTTGTGCCCGTCCCAGTTGCCGACGCCTTCGCCCATCGCGTACGCGCCGTTGAAAACCTGCACCATGCGCACACCCTGCTCGCAGAGCCTTCGCGC
This sequence comes from Phycisphaeraceae bacterium, assembly GCA_040902585.1. Lineage (GTDB taxonomy): Bacteria > Planctomycetota > Phycisphaerae > Phycisphaerales > Phycisphaeraceae > JBBDXA01. The sequence continues at coordinate 7,765 of JBBDXA010000049.1, read as the reverse complement.
GAGGATGCAGTTGCGGGCGAAGCCGGCGCGCACCGGATTGGGATCATCCGCGCCGTACATGGCGAGCGTCGATGCGCTCTCGGTGGAAAGGTCACTCACCTCCGGCACGGATAGCTGCATCCGGGCCGCGAGTTCGTAGCTGGCGATGCGGGCGGCAAGCTCGGTGTCGCCGGGGAAATCCTTCTGATGCTGCCTGTTCAGGCGATCGAGAAAGGCCCGCGTCGCGCGATCCTCTTGAGCGGTGATGTTCGCCGGCCGGGCGAGGTTGCGCACGGGTTGGTTCGCATTCAGCGGTGTGCCCTGGAACACGGCTGGAAGAAAGCCGCTGCCCCAGTTGCGCGTCGAAGCCTGCGGTACGCCGCGCGGATCGGGTATCGCCACATAGGCGGGCAGGTTGTCATTCGATGAGCCGAGGGCATACGTCGTCCACGCGCCCATCGAAGGGAAGCCATCGACGACGAAGCCGGTGGACATGACATTCTCACCGGGGCCGTGCGTGTTGGTCTTGGTGGTCATGGAGTGGATGAAGCACATGTCATCGGCCATGCTTGCGAGATTGGGGACGAGATCGGAAATGTACTTGCCGCTCTTGCCGCGCGGGCGGAAGACGTACGGGCTCTTTTGAAGGTTGCCCTGCGCCCCCTGGAAGGTGATGAGCTTGTCGGAGCCGGGCATGGGCTGACCGTCGCGTTTGATGAGCTGCGGCTTGTAGTCCCAGGTGTCCACATGCGAGCAGGCACCGGTGCAGAAGATCATGACGATGCGTTTGGCGCGGGCGGGGAAGTGCGAATCGCGGGCCTTGAAGGGCGCTTCGGCGTCGATCTGCGGACGGATCGGCGTGCGCGCTGGTTCGTCGTCAGCGGCAAGTAAGCCTTCGCCGGCAAGCAGTTGCGTCAGGCCGATCGCGCCGAGCGCGGAGCCGGTCTGGCCGAGGAAGCGGCGGCGGTCGAGGAGGTCGCGGGCGGGGTAAGAGAGCATTAGGCAATCGCCTTACAAGAATATTTTGAGAATCGGAATCTCCAGGCCGGGGATCGTGCCCGGAAACGTCAGCAACTCTTTTTCCTTCAGAGAAAATGGCTCCGCATTGACTGAGAGGACGGAGACGCGCTGGATGGACGGGTCAACGAGGCAAACCTGAAGCACGCCCGCGTCAAGATACTCCCCTGCTTTCACAGTCATCTGCTTCACCGAATCGCTCGGTGACTTCACCTCAAACACGACTTCGGGCGCGAGCGGCGGATACGCATCAGGCAGCGGACCGCGCGGCAGCCGGTTGTAGCTGTAGAACGCGACATCCGCGCCCCGCACGGAATCGGGATGCCGCTCGGTGATGATGCCCGAATCGTTCGAGAACACGCGTCCCAGATCATGGTCATCCACGTAGTTGCCTACGAGCCGCACAATCCGCGCGCAGATATAGCCGTGCGTTGGCATGGGCATGTTCAAGTAAACAATCCTCCCCCGCACAAGTTCAGTGCGGCAACCATCGTCCGGAAGACCGGCATACTCCTCAGCCGTCAACAATCGAGGACCGGATTGTGGAATAGCGGACATAAACGGACTCCACAAAATCACTCACTGCACGAACAAGAATTCGTTCGCATTAATCATAGCACGGCACAATGCCTTCAAACCATACTCACTCACCAGCGACTGCGCGCCATCCACTTCCGCCTGCGTCGCCTCGCGACCGAAGCAAAGCAAAAACGCCCGGCGAACCTGCGCCGGCACATCCTTGGGCGATTCCTTTTCAAGACGCGCGGCAAACAGCTCCGCCTGCTCCAGCACAAAACCGCTGTTCAAGAGATTCAGCGCCTGAAGCGCGGTGGTGCTGCGCCCGCGTTTGTCGGTGGGCTGGCCGGCGTCGGGGCAGTCGAAGACGCCGAAGGTCGCATCGTGTTCCACGCGAACCTTGTACATATAGATCATGCGTCGCCAATCGCTCTTGTCCCAGTCATCCTTGGGGGTGTAGACGCGGACGTAATTCGAGTTGTCTTTGAAGGCGTTCCAGCCGGGGCCGCCCATGGTCAGATCGAGCGAACCGGCGACCTGGAGCAGGCCGTCGCGGATGGCCTCGGCTTCGAGGCGGCGCGGGGGGAAGCGCCAGAGGTAGCGGGAGTCGGCGTCGATGGATTGGGGATCAAGCGATTGCGGATCGCGGCCCCCCGGTGTTGCGGATTGCGGAATGCCTTGCTCCGCCCGTTGGCCCTTGGCCCTTGGCCCTTGGCCCTGACTCGGAGCGCTGTCCTGTCGCCATGTGGTGCTGGTGACGATGAGCTTCTGCATGTGCTTCACGTTCCAGCCGCTCTTCATGAACTCATCCGCCAGCCAGTCGAGCAGCTCCGGATGCGTCGGCGTGCTGCCCATCTTTCCGAAGTCACTCGGCGTCGAGACCAGCCCTTCGCCGAAGTGCCAATGCCAGATGCGGTTGACCATCACCCGCGCGGTCAGCGGGTTGTCTTTGCTGGTGATCCACTTGGCAAGGGCAGCGCGGCGTTCGCGCTCGGGGGTCTTCGTGTCAATATCAAGCGATCGACCCAGTGATTCAATCGCGCCCGGCTCCACCACTTCACGCGGCTCCATCGGATCGCCGCGATAAAACCTTCGCGTCGGCGCGGGCTGCGCAAAAGTCCCCGCATAAGCACGCGGCATCTGCGAAATCACGCCGAGCTGGGCATCCCATGCCTTCAGTTCATCGATAATCTGTCGGGCGCGCTTCGCCTGCTCGCCGGTCAGACCGACGAAGCGATACGCGGTGATGTCCTCGACCTTCATGCCAAAGGGCAGGCGATCGCTCGAAGACGCGACCGTCATCCACTTCTGTCCATCATCAGAAACTTCAAAGCGATAACTCGTAGCGGTGCGATCCTTAAAACCTTCCGTGCGGTCACGACCCCAGTTGATGCGTTCGATCCACGCGGGCTCAGCGAGTTCGACGGTGACCCAGCCTTTGCCGGGCGTGTTGGAGATCCAACTGAAATCGTTGCTCAGCTTGCCATCGTTCAGGTGTTCGAGCTTGTGCTTGGGGTTGCCGACGTAGTCGCCGCTGGAAGTGAGCTTGCTGCCGAGCGAGGCGAGGGCGATGTTGGTCGAAGGCTTCGCGTCGGAAGCGACGGAGAAAATTTCCAGTTCATCGATGCAGGGTTCGCCGCCGTTGGTCGTAGCGATGTTGAAGCGAACGAACTTTGCCTTCTGTGGGGCGAAGCGTTCTTCGTTAAGCTTCGCATTGGCGGGTTCGCGCAGGCGAGGTTGGTGGGCGAGCGCGTCCTGAGTCTTGGGTCCTGGGTCTTGAGTCGTTTTGACTTCTTGGAGTACGATGATGTCAGCCGTGATCGCGCTGCCTGTTTTACCGCCGCGCATGACGATGCGCGAGGTTTCCTTCAACTCGACCACGCCCACATCGCTCAGGCCGCTCCACAGCGGCTTGCTTACGGGTTCGCCGGTGCCGTCGCCGAAGCGCTGCTGATCGATCGTGGCGATGGGCTTCTGATCGTCCTTCGTACTCAGGTCGCCATCGACATCGACGAGGTACTGCGTGTCGGCGCAATGCGTGTGCCAGCCGCAGCCCCAGGAGAGCCACAGGCGGAATCGCCCTGCCGCATTCGGGTGATACGCGATGTAATCCTTGCCCGCGCCGGATTCATCGTGCGTCCACCACGCATACCTTCCGCCCGAAAGGTTCGGCAGACGATCCACATCACCCGCATCATCGCGGTAACCACGCAGCGCGCCGCTCGGATTCATCCCCGGTGAGGGCTGCGGCTTGATGAGATAGGCAACGCTCGCCACGCCGCTGGTCTGCTCATCATCAATCACAATCGTGCGCGCCGGCTCACCCACCACCGGCTGCGGCGGCGTCTCAAACTTCGCCAGCTCCGCGCGGTGTCCTGCAATCTTTCCGAGAAGGTCCGCGATCTGCCTCTCCTTTTCCGCATCGCCTGTTGATTTGATCGCGCGCTCGCCGTGATTCACGCCTGCGAACACTGCCGCGAAGGCGAAGTAATCCTTCTGCGAGACGGGGTCGAACTTGTGATTGTGACAGCGGGCGCAGGCGACGGTCACGCCCAGGAAGGCTGTGCTCGTCGTGTTGATCATGTCGTGAATTTCATCCGCGCGCTGGTTCGCAGTGAGCACCGGGTCAGGGCTTTTCACCACGTCATACGCCCCGCCCACGAGAAAGCCTGTTGCCGCGTCCTCGCCGAGCGAGTCGCCGGCGATCTGTTCCTGCACGAAGCGATCGTAAGGCGTGTTCTCGTTGAAGGCTCGAATGACGTAATCACGATAGTGCCACGCGGTGGGCCGGGGCGTGTTGGTCTCGAAGCCATTCGTCTCAGCGAAGCGTGCGACATCCATCCAGTGCCGGGCCCAGCGCTCGCCGTAGCGCGGGCTGGCGAGCAGTCCATCCACCAGCCGCTCGAACGCATCGCCGCGCGAGTCATCGAGAAACGCCTGCCGCTGCGCCGGCGTCGGCGCGAGGCCCGTGATCAATAGATACGCCCGGCGAACGAGCGTTTCCTTGTCCGCCTCCTTCGAAGGTTGCAACCCCTTTTCTTCCAGTTTCGCCGCGATGAACGCATCGATCGGGTTCCTGACCCACGCGCGCAACGCTTGCGCCTTTGCATCCGCCGGCTCCACCCTTCTCACCGGCTGAAACGACCAGTGCGTCAGCTTCACCGGCCCTGTTCCCGCACCACCGTCGTCAGGCCACTTCGCCCCCTGATCGATCCAAGCGCGCAGGATGCCGATCTCTTCAGCGCTCAGCCGCGCCCCCTTGGGCGGCATGATTTCATCTTCGATCAATCCCGCGACGAGCTTGATGATGTGACTCTCCGCGCTCTTGCCCACGACATACACCGGCTCCCCCGAGTTGCCGCCCTTCTTCACGCTCGCGCTCTGGTCCAGTCGCAGCCCGGACTTCTGCTTCTCAGGCCCGTGACACGAAACACAATGTTTCGCCAGCACCGGCTGCACATCCTTGGTGAAGTCAATCGCGCGATCCAACGGCGCGGGCAGCGGCGCGGCCGCAGCGTCAGCGCCACTTGCGCGGGGACTGCCTGCCATCCCGATCAGCATCATCACGGCAACGAGAGCAACTGCGTATCGTTTCATCGTGTAAGGTTCCTGGCCAGTCCTTGAATATCGGCGAAGTGTTGCGCTACTGCCCTGTCTCGAGTTTCTTGAAGAGCAGTTCGTCCTTGAGCGAGCCGTTGATGCCATCCGTATTCACGCCCATGCTGATGGACAGCGTTTCGAATTCATCGTTTCGATCGCCGCGAAAGCTGGTGCTCTCGTCCATGCGGGTGAAGGTGAAGCCCTGCTTGTGGGTGTACCACTTGCCGAAGCGCGGGTCCATGATGTCGACGTTGACCACGAAGCCGGGGTTCATCTGGCCGTGACGGATGTGCTTCGAGGTCGAGTTGAGATACCACGAAGGCGCGCGGTAGGAGTAGGCAATGGTGATGCGCTTGCTCGCCTGAAGAGGATCGCTCCACCATGAAGCACCGATCGAACTCCACCAGTTGGGAATATCGACATCCATGCTGTGGTACGGCGTGTTCCACTGCGTCGCGCCGGAAGTATCCATGCTGGGGCAGTGAAACACCTTCGGCTCCATGCCGATGTACCTGCCGGGAATACACGCGCCTACACCCAGCGGCTTGCGCACTGCCGTGCTGCTCGTGCGCAGGTCAAACGAGTAAGCCCACGTGCCGTCCTTGTCGAACGAGGAGGGAAAGAAGCCGCTGTTGTCGTTGGAATAGACATCGCAGGCCTGCACCTGGCTGCGACTGTTGGCGGCGCAGACGGCGCGGCGGGCGGTTTCCTTGGCCTGGCCGAGCGAAGGCAGCGTCATTGAAATCAGCAGCACGATCAGGCTGATCACCAAGAGCAGTTCGACGATGGTGAAGGCTCGATTTGGCGGGCGGTGGAACCTGAAGGACATGTGAGGCATGGGCCGCGTCCTGAAAAAAGGAGCGTGAAGACTCCACTCCCTCATCCGCCGGGTCTGATTCTAGCCGCCAGAGCAGGAAACAGAAACAAGAACCCGATGCCCGCGATATCACGGGCATCGGGCCGATGGATTAAGTATTACTGCACCCGTCGGCGGCGGGCCACCAGCCCCGCCACGCCGAGCACCAGCAGGCTCGCCGTCGCCGGTTCGGGCACGCCGATGACTTCGATTTCATCGATGGCGATCTGGCCTTCGCCGTTCTGCGTGACGATGCGGATGCCGGTGGCGAAGACCGGATCAAACGCATACTGATGGCGGATGAAGCGAAGCGGATCGTTGGTGGCGTATGTCGTGCTGCCGAGCGTGATCCAGTCGCTGTCGGGCGTGGTCGCATCGGGGTTGAGCACGGTGGTGTACTGAAGGATGTAGACGCCCGCGGCGCGATCGGCGAAGCTGACCACGCCATCGCTGTCGCGGCCGAAGGCGATCGCGCCGATGAGCGTCGGCGAACCGAGGGCGACACCGGCAAAGGTCGGGTTCGAATTGCCGATCCAACTGTTGCTGTTGCCGTAGATCCCGTCATTCAGGTTCGCGATGGTGTGCGTGGGAGCGAGGCTGCCGTTGCCGATCAAATCCTTGGCGAAGGCAACCGAACCGCGGCTGGACAGAGCAAGGTTGTCGGCGACGGTTACGGGCGCGGAGATGCTGACCAGTCGAATGCCGGTCTGGATGGAGCCGGAGTAGGCTTCGATTTCATCGATCGCGTTGCCGTTGGGTGCGGTGATGCGGATGGCGGTGGCGTCGACCGCACCGCCGAGGAAAGCGATCTGATACTCGTGGCGGAGGAACGCGGTGAATCCGCCGCCGGGCGGATTGTCAACTGAGCCGTTGTAGGCGAACGTGCCGATGGTCTCCCAACCTGTCGTCGCATTTCCCGTCACCGCGGTGGCGGCACTGGGAGCAGCCAGGGTCGTACGTTGCAACGTATAAGTTCCCAGCGAACGATCGGACAACTGCCCGACAGGCTGGCCGCCGCTGGTGGGATCGGTCACCGCGTTGCCGTTGTCTCGGCCCCACGCGACTGACGTCACATTCTGTAGACCTGCGAACACCACGCCGATACCCGGATTGGGATTATTCACGTCCACCGCGTTGGCGATCCAACTGTCGAAGTTGCCGTAGTGACCATCGTTAATCTTGACGATCAAGTGATTCGCCCCGAACTGGCTGTTGGCGATCGGCGTCGCGCCGGTCGCCAGATTCGCCGGTACCAGCGCGGGATTGGCGGGACTGAAGTTCGCCCCGTCATTGCCGTTCCACGTAATCGTGTAACCCGGCGCCGCCACGATGTGCAGCACCGCCTGCGCCGCCGAGTGCCCGAAGCACAGCGCCAGAATGAATGCCAGTGAAGGTATGAAAGACCGTGTCGACATTTCCATCTCCTGAATGCGGTTGAAGAACCTGGTGTGAATTTCCGCGTGAAAGGAAAATGAGCGGGTTGTGACCGTCACCGATAGTATGACCGCGCAGCCGTTCAAAAGCAAGGTAAATCTCTGCTCTGATTGCGGAGGGGTCCGCCAAGACTTCCGGGGGTTGATCGAATGCCATGGATTCAGCCGCAACGCGGCGGCAGTTGAGTAGCCCCGGACGTGAGTCCGGGGTGAACGGCGGTGTGATGGGTCCGAGCCCCAATGGGGCGACACAGGCCGACCGCCGGTGCGTGTCGCCTCTTTGAGGCTCGGTTTCCGCGCGTCGCCGTCCACCCCCGGCTCACGCCGCGGGCTACGCTGGTCCCGCCGCGTCGCGGCTGAATCC
>JBBDXA010000048.1:4288-7617 GCA_040902585.1 Phycisphaeraceae bacterium | reverse complement strand
CCGGGGGGCGCGGCCCGCGCCGCTAAACAGAGCGACAGGGTGATATCATCATTCCCATGTGGCGCTGGCTCTTCACTTTTGCCGCGATCGTTTCGCACGCCCTGCTGGTGCTGACGCTTGCGTCTTGGGTACGCAGTTCACGCATCCTCGATGAAGTCAGTCTTAATCCCGGCACAGGTGTTCAGTTTGCCTTGATCAGCGACTCTGGCACGTTTTTTCTCGACTGGTGCGCGTGGATCGACGAAGACGATGAGCCAGCGAACGTGAGCACAAGAAAGGTCCCGCTGGTCACACTCGATGCCACCCCAAGTCCACCCGGCTCGCAGACACAGTGGGAGTGGTACGAATCGCACCGGGAGGTGGATTGGTCCCCGATCTGGTATCAGTTTGGGGGATTTGGTTACTTCAAGTTCCCCCATCGTGACATGAGTTCGCGATCGGGTGGGGACGTCATGGGGTCAAGCCTGGTGATTGCGCTTCCACACTGGTTCGTCGCGCTGGTCGCGTCGATTCTCCCGTGCCTCTGGATACTTCATCGCCGACGTCACAACCGTAGATTTCGGCGCGCTGCCGCCGGCCTTTGCCCTCGCTGCGGTTACGACCCGCGCGGCCCGGCGACGAAGTGCCCCGAGTGCGGCAGTGCGCTGGTGACCATGCGAATCCCGCAGTCCCCCGGTTAGCGGAACGCCCCCCGTTTAGCGGTCGGGCCGAGTCCGCGAGGCCCACCCGTGCCGCGTTGCGTACACGGCGCATCAGGCGTCCGCACGCGGGCCTCGCGGACCCGGGGGATCGGCCGCGCCGCTAACCGGGGGACACCGATTCACTCGCCCAACCTCCCGCTTGTGACGCCTTTCATTCTGTTGCTACAATCCGCCCCGCACACGGGCGCGAGGCCCGCGATCCATCTGTAAGGACACGGCTGACATGATCGAACACCTGGCAGGCGGCAACATGTGGCTGTTCATCGCGATCAAGGTCGCGATCGTGGCGATGGTCTTTCTTCCCGCCATCAGCGTCATCGCCATGTTCAGCATCTGGTGGGAACGCAAAGTCGCCGGCCACATCCAGTCGCGCGTCGGGCCGATGCACGTCGGCGGCTGGCACGGCTGGGCCCAGTCCATCGCCGACGGCGTCAAGCTCATCTTCAAGGAAGACCTCATCCCGCGCGGGGCGGATTCGTTCCTCTTCCGTCTCGCGCCGTACATGGCGTTTGCCCCGGTCTTCGCCGCGTTCCTTGCTTTGCCCTTCGGGCCGCAGTTTGTTTATGAGGCCGGGCTGAACATCGGCGTGCTCTACGTGCTGGCGGTGCTCAGCGTCGAGATCATGAGCGTGATCATGGCCGGCTGGGGCTCCAACTCCAAGTGGGCCATCTACGGCGCGATGCGCGAAGCCTGCCAGATGGTCAGCTATGAAATCCCGCTCGGGCTTTCCATCATCACCGGCGTGCTCGTCGCCGGCACCCTCAACATGGTTGAACTGGGTTACCTCCAGGGCGGCGGCCTGTGGGACTGGTTCATCTTCCACAACCCGTTCATCTTCGCTTCCTTCCTGCTCTACTTCATCGCCAGCCTCGCATCCAACAAACGCGCTCCGTTCGACCTGCCCGAGTCCGAAAGCGAACTCGTCGCGGGTTACCACACCGAATACTCCGGCCTGCGCTTCAGCTTCTTCTTCTTCGCCGAGTATGCGGGCATGTTCATCGTCGGCGCAATTCAGGCGTCGCTCTTTATGGGTGGATGGAACAGTCCGCTGGGGCCGATCGATCCGATCTACAACATGCTCGGCTACGACCCCGTGGCCGCGGGAAGCGCCTACTTCAGCGGGGCGATCACCGCCGCCAACACCTTCGACGGCAAGGCGGAAGCGATTAACGCGGCAGGCGGCGGCGGACTGACCGGCGTCGGGCTGCTCATCATCAACCTCTACAGCGTGTTCTGGTTCACCGCCAAGGCCATGATCGTGATCTGGATTCAGTTGTGGCTGCGCTGGACGCTGCCGCGCATTCGTATTGACCAGGTGCTGCACACCTGCGTGAAGGTGTTGTTGCCTTTGAGCATCGTGACGCTATTAGGCACTGCGTTCTGGATCGCGCTGGTACCGCAGGCGGGTCCGGGCTTCGTGGCGACGACGCCTCTGGCCGTGCCTTACCACTTCAAGCTCAGTGAATCAGGTGAGAACAAACTCGCGATCAACATGGGCCCCCTGACCGGAGGTGGCGCGAAGGTGGAGTCGATTCAGATCGGCAAGATCGAAGGCGGCACGCTCTTCCGCATTGAAGGTAAAGACCAGAAACAGATCGCACTGAAGGCCGGTGAAACAATCACGCTCAAGCAGTTCAGCCAGGGACTTTCTTTCAAGGCCGATTGGGCAGGCGACGCGAAGGCAACGCCTGCGGATGCCGCGCTGCGGGCAGGCTCGATCCAACTCACCGGCGGCACGGTCATCACCCGCGCGGGACATCTGCTCGGCTCCAAGTCAGGCATTCAGTGGTTCGTGCAGATCGTCTTCATGCTCATGTTCGTGGGCCTGATCGGCGTGTGCGTGCTCATCATGGCGCTGGGCTGGATGGGCGTGATCTTCAAGGATCCGAAGCAGCCGCCCAAGACGCTGTTCCCGGATGTGATGCCTGTGGGCCGCGATGTGGCGTTCACGAAGGGCAAGCCGAAAGTGGAAGCGAAGGCGGAGTGATTGGAGCACCGTCCCGGCAGGGCGGTGCGTTAGATGGGAACTGAGCACCCAAGCGCACCACCCTGCCGGGATGGTGCTCCAGAATCTTGATCTCAGCGAATCATCACCGCCGCCCGCGTCACCTTCACTACGACGCCGCCGGCGAATTCGAAGGTCCGCTTGCCGCCGGTCGTATCGCGAATCGCCCGCACCACCGGCCTGAGCGTACGCCACGTCAGACGATCCGCCCCGACCCCTTTCTCGATCAGCAGTGTTCGCAGCAATCCACTTAACACCACCCCGCGCTGCGACCTAGCATCCGTCCGATCGACGATCCTTTCTTCCCCTTCCACCACGACGCGATCACGCATCGCCTCCACCGCATCATCGAGCACGCGACTGACCTGCCTGACGTGATCGGCCAGCCCCGTCGCCCGCAGCCCCGCCTCCGGACGAAGCTCATGCAGATGCGGCAACACATCCTTGCGAAGCCTTGCCCGCCAGCGCGACGTGTCGCGGTTGGTGTGATCCTCGCGCCAAGGCTGATTCAGGTCGGCGAGATAAGCGAGAACCTGGGCGCGGGACGTGTTGAGCATGGGGCGGAGCAGGACGATTCTCTGTTGCGGGTTCCGGGTTCCGGGTTCCGGGTTGACGGATTCGGA
>JBBDXA010000048.1:0-4278 GCA_040902585.1 Phycisphaeraceae bacterium | reverse complement strand
CCCCCCCCCCCCCCCCCCCCCCCCCCCCCCCCCCCCACCCGCAACCCTTCTCCGCCACGCGATGCCGCGCAGGCCGCGGACGCCTGTGCCGCGCAGGAGGCGCATCAGGAGCGTTTCGAGTTGATCGTCGCCGTGATGGGCGGTGACGATCGTGCCTGCGCCGGCCGCGCGGGACATCACCGTGAGCGCGTCGTAACGCGACCGGCGAGCCTGGGCTTCGAGGTTGCCTTTGCGTTTGACTTTGTCTGCCAGATCCAGGTCCGCGCGAAGAAACGGCAGTTTCATCTCCTTCGCCAGGGCCTCGACGAAGCGGGCGTCCTCTTCCGCCTCCTCGCGCAGGTGATGCTGCACATGCCCGACCGCCAGCTTCAACCTCCATTCCTTGCGCGGTGCCAGCACCGCCAGCGCCCGCAGCAGGGCCAGCGAATCCGCCCCGCCGCTGACCGCGATGAGGAGCGATTCATCGGTCTTCACCCGGCACTGCTTCAGACCCATCGCCACGTTCTGCACGAACGGATGCCGGTGCGCCGATGGAGCGGATTGCGGGGACGCCATGCCGGGATTGTAGATCGGCTGGGCCATTTGAATTGGCTTGGGTGGCTGGGGCAGAGGCTTTGCGATGCCCCGGCCCGTGGGACGCACAAGGTTGATCGGGCCGGGGCTTGCGCGGACTCCAGCCCCAGCCACCCAATTCAAACCGACGCACTGGCGATAGTGGCTCGATCGTGCCGGCACGAAGGAATCGAACCGGCGAATCCACTACAGTATGTTGCGAAGGCTTCGATTCTCGCAGCCGCGAACCTGACACTGCTCATGCCCGCCGAGATCTTCCAACCCGTTTTGCCCCTGCTCGCCGCGTTCGACATGATGTCGATGCTGCCGGCCGCGGGCGTGATGCTGATCGTCATGGCGATGTTCAGCATGTTGCGAAAGCGCCGCAAGAATGAAGCCGCCAACCCGCAGCTCGCGCCGCAGGAACAGCTCGAACGCAACAAGCAGCTCCGCGGCATGCGCGGCGACCTGGAAGAGCTGATGGTCGAGATCGAACAGTTCGCCAAGCGACTGGGTGCCCAGCTCGACGCCAAAGCGATTCAGCTTGAGACGCTGCTGAAACAGGCGGAGCGAAAGGCACAGGAACTTAAAGCCCTGGGCGGCAACAGTCACAGCAGCCCGCGCCAGGAAACTTCACCACGAGACATCAGCGAGACCGCGAGTCCTTCACGCACCGCGGCTTCAACCCGCACAGCCACTGAGACAGCCACAAAAGTGGAAAGCGAAACGACTGATCCGGTTGCGAAGGCGGTCTATCGCCTCGCGGATCAGGGCCTGGCACCACACGACATCGCCCAGAAGCTGAACGAGCACGTCGGCAAGATTGAACTGATCCTGGCGCTGCGAACGTGAGGGGAAGGAACGGAGGGGGAAGGAACGGAGGGACGGAGGGACGAAGGGACGGAGGGAAAGACAGATCAAGGCAACGCAGTTTGGCGTGCGCCGTTTCCCTTGGTCGTTTCGTCTCTTGTTCCCTCGGTCCCTCCGTCCCTTCGTCCCTTCGTCCCTCCGTTCCTTCCTCTTTGACACTTCCAACCCTCGCCGCTACCTTTTGCCTCTCGCCAAAACCGCAATGTTTGTGAAGCGAGGGCGTGCCTGTCCGACAGGTGTCGCTTCGAAAAATGAAACGGAACCACGGGAAGTCCACCGGATGCCAAGCGACCCCCCAAAGCCTTCCGACCGCGGCGGGCCGGCGGACCAGCCGCAGCGCCGCAAACCTGAAAACACGTCAAAAACGACGGATTCTCAGGGCAAATTCAGACCAAAGTTCTCCGTCACCGGCTGGCTCAGCCTCGGACAACTGGCCTCGACAGGGATGGAACTGGGCCTGACCGTCGCAGTCCTCGCCCTCCTGGGCTGGTGGCTCGACTCGCAGTGGAACAGCAGCCCGTGGATGCTCCTGACCGGCGTCCTCATCGGCACCCTCGGTTCGCTCTACAAGATGTGGCGACTCAACGCAAAATGGTTCGCCAAGAAGAAATAACCACGCGGCAAATTGACGCAGGGGAGGAGGGCCAAGGGCGGAGGGCCAAGGGCCAAGGGAAAACAAAATACTTGTACGACTCTGAACCTTGAACCTTGAACCCTGAACCCTGAACTCTGAACCCGGAACCCGGAACCCTGAACCATAAACCCATGCTCTCCACCCCGCCCTTCCCGCTCCGCCGTTCGATGTTGATCGTCACGATCATCATCGCGGCGATGCTTGCGCTGGAACTGTGGCTGGTGCCCAAGCTCTTTGGTTATCCCACGGGCGGAACGCAGGCCGTGCTGCTCATGGTCGCGCTGGTGTGGGTCACCGGCATGATCAGCCTGCTGCCGGTCGCCCGATCCGGCGCGAAGGGACCGCTGGGCGTCGTCAAAGCCTTCTTCATCGGCATGGGCGTGCGCGTGCTGGCGGCGGTGCTGATGCTCGCCTTTGCGATCAAGTCGCTCCATCTGCCGCCCGGTCCTGTCGCCGTCTCGCTCATGATGACTTACCTGCCCGTGCTCTTCGTCGAGACCCGGCTGATCGTCGGCTACGTCAAGCAGGTGCCGGTGCCGCCCTTTGGCGGAACGAAGGCGAAGGCGGACGAAGAAGGCAGTACGGACGCTGCTAAGCCGCAAGCGGCTCAAGACAACCCCAACGCTCGCTGCTCGGAGGCTCTGGCGTGAACGACTTTCTGCTTTCACTCGCCGCCGCCAACCCCGTCGGTCACGTCACCGACAAGCCCATCTACGGGCAGTGGTACTTCAGCAACGTCACGCTGATGCTCCTGCTCTCAGGCATCATCACGCTCTGGCTCATCGTGCCTGCCGCCCAGCGCATTGCCGCGGGCTACCGCAAGGGCGGCTCCATCAAGGGCCGGGGCATCAAGGCCAACATGGTCGAAACCGTCTGCGTCTACCTGCGCAACGATGTGTTCAAGCCCATGCTCGGCGACCAGACCGATCGCTTCTGCCCCATGCTCTGGACGTTCTTCTTCTTCATCCTTATTAACAACCTGTTGGGGCTGGTGCCGCTGCTGGATATCACCGCCCTGCTCGGCCTGAATCAGGCCATCGACCCGGCCACCGGCAAAGCCGTGATCGACGCCCACGGTCACGGGCACTACTACGGCTTCGGCGGCACTGCCACGCAGTCCATCTGGGTCACCGGCACACTCGCCGCCATCAGCTTCATCTGGTTCAACGGCGTCGCGATTCTCAAAGACCCCAAGGGCTACGCCAAGCACCTCACTGGCGGCGCGCCGATGTTCATGTGGCCAGTCATGGTCATCGTCGAAATCATCGGCACCTTCGTCAAGCCCATCGCCCTGGCCCTGCGACTGTTCGCCAACATGACCGGCGGACACATCATCGTCGCCACCCTGCTCAGCTTCGTCGTCGGCCTGGCGCACGGCATGGGCGGCATCTTCGGCCACGGCATGGGCCTGATCCCGCTGGCCGGCACCATCGCCATCTACATGCTCGAACTGCTCGTCGCCTTCATCCAGGCGTACATCTTCACCTTCCTCTCCGCCTTGTTCCTCAGTCAGCTCGTCGTGCATCACGGTCACGATGATCATGAGCATGAGCACGAACACGAAGAGCACGGACACGGACACGGTGAAGGACACGCGGCGGCGCATTGAGGAACAGCACAAAAGCATGAAAGCAAAAAAGCAAAAAATCAAGCCAAGACGCAGGTGATCGTTTCCTGTTTTGCTTTTCTGCTTTTCTGCTTTTGTGCTTTCGAAAATCCACCCCTGCCGTACGAGTGAGGCGTTCGGCCGTGCCCGCGAGGGATGGGGTAACCACAGATGCGTTCCTTGCCGCATCGAACTGTTTGGAGTGTTCAACATGAACAAGTTTGCATTGATTGGCGTGCTGGGCCTGATCGGCCTGTTCGCGGCTCCCGCGATGGCGCAGGAAGAAAAGCTGACCAAGGAAGAGACCATCCGCAAAGGTCAGGTCGAGAACAAGGAGCACACGTCGTGGGTGTTCCCGACGGGTAACGCGGCTGCGTACCTCGGTGCGGCTCTCGGCGCGGGCCTCGTCGTCATGGGCGCGGCGCGCGGCATCGGCAGCATCGGCAGCTCCGCTGTCGAGTCGATCGCCCGTCAGCCCGAGGCCGGCGGCCAGGTATCCGGTGCCATGCTTCTGTCCTGTGCGCTCATCGAAGGCGTCGCGCTGTTCGGCGTCGTCGTCACCCTGCTGATCGCATTGAAGTAACGAAGTTTCAGGCACACGGCATGGGGCGCGGGG
>JBBDXA010000047.1:2660-7646 GCA_040902585.1 Phycisphaeraceae bacterium | reverse complement strand
CGCGTCAGGTCCGCCCACGTCCGCCCCACATCGCCCGGCTGCATCGGCTTGCGGTCCACCACCACGCGCTTGCCTGACACGGTGCCGATCAACTCGATCAACTCCTTCAGGCTCATGGGGTGATTCCCGCCCAGGTTGTAAACCCGATAGCCCGGCAGCTCCTTCGACCCGCAGCGCGAGAGAGCCGCGCAGTAGCCGTTGACAATGTCATCGACATACGTGTAATCCCGGCTGGTGGAGCCGTCGCCGAACATGGGAATCGCTTCGCCGTCGCGCACCAGCCTGAGGAACTTGTGAATCGCCAGGTCCGGGCGCTGCCTCGGTCCGAACACGGTGAACAGGCGCAGACAGGAAATGGGCAGGCCGTGCAGATGGTGGTAGGTGTGACACAAAAGCTCGCCTGCCTTTTTCGTCGCCGCGTAGGGACTGATGGGATGATCGACCGGGTCATCTTCGGAGAAGGGCACCTTGTCGTTGTTGCCGTAGACGCTGGAGCTGGAGGTGAAGAGAAACTTTTCGCAGTTCGCGGCGACGGCGGCGTCGAGCAGGTTGACCGTGCCGTTGATGTTGACTTGTGTGTAGTAGTCCGGCCGCTCGATCGAAGGACGCACACCCGCCATCGCGGCCAGGTGAATCACGGCTGCGGGGCGCGTGCGCGCGAAGGCCTCGAGCACCGCGCTGCGATCGCGGATATCCGCCTCGATCAGCTCGAACTTTTCATGCGCCATGGCGGTGGCGATGTTGTTGCGTTTGACCGCTTCACTGTAGAAGTCGCAGAAGTTGTCCATGCCGACGACGCAGTGCCCGTCGCGCAGGATACGTTCGGTCAGGTGCGAACCGATGAAGCCGGCGGTGCCAGTAATGAGGATGGGGCGGTCGGGCATAAGGCGGGTATGATAGCGGGGCGGGTGAGGACGATGGCAGTTTGAAAAACTTCCGGTGGGTCAGTGCATCATTCAGGAGTGCTCGAATGGGTTGCTTGGGAGTACACTTCGCGCTCGATGAAAAAGAAGTCTTACGCCTTACTTCACTTTCGAGCGATGAGGCACGTCTGGAACACCTGTCGAATGATTTGGAAGAGGATTACTTTGAAAGTCAGCCCCATTGGTTGGCCCAGTCGGACAAGGCGTGGGATGCTATTCACAGAAGCCTCACGGATGGAAGAATGGGATGGGACAATGGTACTTTTCCATTGAGTCATGTCATCATGGGTGGCCAAAGCCTATATCGGTTTGACGACTACATCATCGTCTTAAAAACGCCCAAGGAAGTCACTGAAATCGCCGCCGCGTTGACGAACGTGAAAGGCGATGAATTCCGGCGTAATTATTTCCAAATCGATCCTGACGACTGCGGGTTTCCCATCAATCAAGACGATTATGAGTACACGTGGCGTTATTTTCAGGATGTACGTGATCTGTATTTGCGTGCCGCGCATGCCGGTCGCTATGTGTTGTTCACTGCGAGCCAATAGGGTGCGCGTCGATAACGGATCAAAAAATGAAAACGCCCCACGGTAATCCGCGGGGCGCTCTTTGATTCTTTGATTCACGCGTAAGACATTCGCCTCATCAGCGACCGCTGCTCTTACGCGACCAGCTCTTGGTCGTGTTGCGCTGCCAGGGCTTGGCGCTGTTGCCGCCGCGGTTCGCACCGCCGCTCTTGGGGCCCTGGGGCTGATCGCCCTGGAATGCCTTGCGGCTGACGCGGGTCAGTTGCGCCGTCGCGGTGCCGCCCTGCGCGGAGACCGGCTGTGAGCCGGACTGGTTCTGATGCTGTCCGCCCGGGCCTTTGCGGTGACGCTGGCGCTTGGCGGGCAGAGCGACTTCCTGGCCGTCATCGGGGAACGGATGATCGTCCACCACACGCAGCGGCGAGCGCGTCAGACGCTCGATGGCTCGCAGCAGCGACCGGACTTCCGGCGTGCAGAACGAAACCGCTTCGCCCGCCGCGCCCGCGCGAGCGGTGCGGCCGATGCGATGCACATACGTCTCCGGCTCGAAGGGCAGATCGAAGTTCACCACGTGTGAAATGTTGTCCACATCCAACCCGCGGGCGGCGATGTCCGTGGCCACGAGGATCGGCGTCTTGCTGGCTTTGAAGTTCGCCAGGGCCCGCATGCGCTGGCTCTGCGACTTGTCACCGTGAATCGCCTCAGCGCGAAGGCCGGCGCGGGAGAGAAACTTCGTGACGTTATCCGCGCCGTGCTTCGTTCGCGTGAACACGATGGCGCGGGTGACGGAGGTGGACGACAGGAAGTGCGCCAGAAGCTGCGGCTTGGCCTGGCGCGAGGTGTGGTACACCGTCTGGTCCACGTTGTCAGCCGTGGCGGACATGCGAGCAACTTCGATGTTGATCGGGTTGGTCAGGATCGCCTTGGACAACTGGCGGATTTCGCCGGGCATCGTGGCGCTGAAGAACAGCGTCTGTCGCTTGGAGGGCACCATGGCGACGATCTTGCGGATGTCGTGAATGAAGCCCATGTCGAGCATGCGGTCCGCTTCATCGAGGACCAGGCAGTTGACGGTGTCGAGCTTGATGTAGCCCTGGTTGATCAGGTCGAGCAGGCGACCGGGCGTGGCGACGAGGATATCCACGCCGCGGGACAGGGCCTGCGTCTGGGCCCCCTGGCTGACGCCGCCGTAGACCACGGTGGATCGCAGGTCGGTGAACTTGCCGTAGGTGGTGAAGCTCTCGTGAATCTGGGCGGCCAGTTCGCGGGTGGGGGAGAGAACAAGGGTGCGGATGGGCCGACGGGGGCCGCTGTTCTGATTCGAGCGCGAGTTGCCGCGCTGACCTCGGTGGTTGCCGCGCTGCGAGCGGCCGCGACCGGAGTCGTAGCCTTGCGAAGGCTGTGACACTTGATTAGACGCAGCGCCGACGAGCTCGGGCTCGGCGGCCGTCTGGCCATCCTGTTCGAGCAGCCGGGTGAGAATCGGCAGGGCGAACGCGGCGGTCTTGCCGGTGCCGGTCTGGGCACAGCCGAGCAGATCGCGCCCGTCAAGGACGTGCGGAATGGCCTGGGTTTGAATGGGGGTGGGGACGTCGTAGCCCTCGGAGGCGACGGCGCGGAGGATCGGCTCAGCGAGCCGAAGGTCGGAAAACTTCATGGATACCTGTGGGTTTGAGTGCCCGTGGAGAAGATGTCGAACACTCAATGCGTTCGCTAAAAGTCATCAATCGGCGGGCTGTCTGGTGGTCTTATCGACTACTGGACGCGGGTAGCTTAGCAGGGATAAGGGCAATAGTCCAACAGGCGGTTGCGCTGCGGGGTGAATTACTTGAGGCGGAGGGTCCCTTTGATCATGTCGATGGTGAGGCGGCGATTGCTCGCACGCTGCCATAGGACGGGCAATAAATCGAAAGCATGAATGCCGTCTTGGGCGGGAGTTTGATCGATCCGGTGTAGAGAATCGCTGACGACTTCAATCCGAGAGCCGAGATCATGCGACAAGTCTCATCGCGTTGCCCATGTGCTACCACGCGCCCTCGCGTCACCTTCTGCCACTTGTTCGTCTTCGGCTCTGCGAGCAGCACCCACGTGGATGGATACTGTTCGCAGATTTTCTTCCAGCTCAGCATCGGCGGCTGCTTCTGTGTGACAGGCTTCCGGCCATTTCTCTTGTTCGCCAGATGCATGCGGATTCCTTTACGCTCGGGACTTCCTCATCTAATGATATCATGTACCTCCTGTAAACCGCTGTTAATCCCCTTAGGAGGTTGACCATGAATCTTCGTGCCGCTCTCGCTGTTTCACTCATTGCATCCTTGACATTCTCCGCGTGCGCGCTCGCCGCCGACCCGCCCGCGCCGAAGTTCGAACATCAGGAGATCGACAAGATCCAGATCGGTTACGGCCTGGTGATCGGCGATGTCGACGGCGACAAGAAGCAGGACATCCTCCTCGCCGACGCCAAGCAGATCGTCTGGTACGCCAACCCCGGTAAGGCGGGCGAAGCGTGGAAGAAACACATCATCGCCGAGAAGCTCACGGCCCTGGACAACGTCTGCATCGCCGCCCGCGACATCGATGGCGATGGCAAAGTCGAAGTCGCCGTCGGCGCGATGTGGAACCCCGGCGAGACGAACGATGACACCAAGAGCGGCGCGGTGTTCTATCTCATCCGCCCGCAGGACCCGACTCAGAAGTGGGAAGCGGTGAAGCTGCATCATGAAGTGACCACGCATCGCATGCGCTGGGTGGACATCGGCGATGGGAAGTTTCAACTCGTGGTCGTGCCGCTGCATGGCAAGGGCAACAAGAACGAAGCGGGCGATGGCGTGAAGATTCTCGCTTACAACGTGCCCGCTGATCCTCAAGGCGAATGGACGACCACACTGGTGAACGATGAACTGCACGCCACGCACAACTTTGAAGTGATGGATATTCCCGGCAGGCCCGGCGAGGTACGCCCGATGGCCGGTCTGCTGCTGGGCGGCAAGGAAGGCCTGCGCTTCGCCATGATGGATGGCGGCCAGTGGAAGAGCGAGCCGAGCAAGGTGCAGGATTTCTTCAAGAATCCGATCGGCGAAGTCCGCGGCCAGGTGGCCACCGGCCCCGAGGACATGAACTACATCGCCACCATCGAACCCATGCACGGCAACTCCGTCGTCCTCTACTACGGCTACAACCGCGAACCCGAGCCCAAACGCCGCGTGCTCGATGACACCTTCAATCAGGGCCACGCGCTGGCGCTGGCGGACGTCGTCGGCGCGGGCCACCCGCAGGTCATCGCCGGCTGGCGCAATCCCAACAAAGAAGTGAAGGTCGGCATCAAGATCTACGTCCCCCACGACGCGGCCTACGAGAAGTTCGATGTCCACGTGCTCGACGACAAAATGGCCTGCGAGGATTTACAGGTCGCCGACCTGGACGGCGACGGCAAGCTCGACATCATCGCCGCGGGCAGGGCGACGAAGAACTTGAAGGTTTACTGGAACCGCACGGCCAAGCGAGCCGCCGAGTGAAAGAAAAGGCGATCGAAC
>JBBDXA010000047.1:0-2650 GCA_040902585.1 Phycisphaeraceae bacterium | reverse complement strand
CCCCCCGAAGATGGTCCAAGTTGTGTGCCCAGCTTTAGAACAGAAGCTGGAACTGAATGCGGATGACGAAGCTGTCCTTGCCGTGGGTGTCACCGAGGGACTGGCCGAAGCCGTCGCTGACGGTGGCGTTGCCGAAGGTGTTGCCCGCGAAGGTGGCGCCGCTGAGTTCCCACTTCACATCGACGGTGAGCTTGGCGTTGTGCTTCTTGAAGAAGTAGTTCATACCGAAGGTGATGGCGTAGAGATCCTTGGTCGCGCCGCCGCCGTCGACCCATTCGAATCGGAGGAAGGGATTGAACTGGTCGTTGATGTTGTAGCTGGCCTGCGCCATGACGCCGTACATATTGCGGGTGCCGCCGGTGCCGTCGGCATTGATGTGTCCGCCCATGAGCGCGGCGAAGAGGCCGATGTTGTTGGTTTCGAAGTTGGCGTCCACGGTCCAGCCGAAGTAATCGGAGTTGGAGTAGGCTGCGCCCTGTCCGCCGCCGCCGCCCAGACCCGCCGCGGCACCGGCGTTGGGTCCGTCGCCGAGCTGGAAGGTCACCGCGCCGCCGACGATCAGCCCCGTCTCTTCGCCCATCCACGCCAGACCGATGTCATCGATCTGCTTCCAGTTGCCCATGATCTTCACTTCGATGCGGGCGGCCACGGCCAGCTCGACGTTGTCCGAGCCGATGGTGGTGAACTCGCTGTCGGCACCGTCGTTGATCGACGCCCAGGCGCGGAACATGTCGCCCTCGTAGCTGATCTGAATCTGCTCGGCTCGATCGAGCGTGAAGAACTCGGTCGCCTGACCGCGTTCGACCGCCAGCAGTCGCTTGGAGCTGTTGAGCTCTTCGCGCAGGAACGGGATTTTGAATTTGCCGAACTGAATCTCCACGCCCTCGGCCAGCGCGGTGCCGACGATCACATCCTCGGCATCCAGCGCGCCGTTGGTGCGGTTGACCGCCAGGACCACGTCGTAGCTCCACTTGGGGCCTGCCGTGACGTGGCCGCTGAAAGCGAGCTTGGCGCGGCGCATCTGGAAGCCTTCATCTTCGCGGTCGCCGGCGTTGCCGTTGTGCCCGTTGAACAGGTAGCGGAACTGGATCTGTCCGCCGACCTTCAGCAGGAACTCGCCGCCGGCTGAGCCGATGAAAAGGGCTTTGCCGTCGTGACCAGCCGTCGCGCCGTCGGCGAGCAGGCTGGCGCGGGTGTCGGCATCGTTGATCACCTCGCGAACCAGGCCCTTGATCTCCTCCGCCCGCCGCTCGTTGAGCCAGTTCTCGTCGCTCTTGCCTTCGACGTCCGACAGGCGCTGCTCGAGTCGATCGACGCGGGCCTGAAGCTCCGCCTCGCGGGCGGTCTGCGCCATGGCACTGGACGCCAGCAGCACGCCGGCCACGAACCATACTGGAACCTTGGTCATCGATAAGTCTCCTGAAAGAGGGTTTCGCCGGTGCGCTGAAGGCTGATGCTCCAAGGCACCTCAATCGCATCGCGTCTCAGCCGAAGGTCGCGACGTAGTCGCCGCGCGGCTGATGCGTTGATCTGGTGCGGAAGTTAAACCCCCTGTGTAAGACCGGTGTTGCCGATGTGTGAAGCCGAGGTGAATCTGCGTTAGATCAGCGTTAGACCCGCAAATAAAAAAAGCCCATGCACTCCCGTGCATGGGACTTTGTCATCAGGTCATTTTTTCCTGTCGAACGCCCGCGCGATCCGCTCACTCCGGCTTCGCCGCCGGCGCAGCGTCGTCAGGCTTCGCCTTGCTCTTGGTCTTGTCCGCAGCCGCCTTCGCGACCGCTTCGCGCTGCTCGGCGGTGAGCACTTCCGCGCTGACCTTCGCCGCCAGTTCATCCTTCAGCGCGGTCAGCGCCTTGGCCTTGAGATCAGGCGTCACGCCTTTCGCCGCCGCGAACGCCAGCTCCTTGGCCTTGGCTTTCTGCTGCTTGTCCATTTTCGCGGCTGCGAACCGGACCGTCGCGCCGACATACAGGTTGTATCCCTCGTAGCTCTGCTTCTGTTCTTCCGTGAGCATGCTCTTGAGTTTGTCCGTCACGCTGTCACTCAGCGCGCCGCGTGCATCGCGCAGGGCCTTGGCATCGGCGCCAGTCTTCTTCGAGGCATCCGTGTCGCCGGCGTCCTTCGCCTTCTTCGACGCGGCGGTCAGCTCCGCCAGCTTCGCGCCGTTCGCTTCGTCCCACTTGGCCAAGGCCTCGGTTCGCGCCGCGGCCGCGACTACAAGCTGCTTCTTCTGATCATCCGTCAGCTTCAATTCCTTGGCCATGACCGCGTAGTACCCGCGCAGGCCGGTGGCGTCCGCCTTCGCTTTCTCCACGGGCTTCGCTTCGTCAGCAGCCTGCATCGGCATGGCCGCGAAGAGCACCACGATCGCCGCGCCCAGACATCGCAATCGTTTCCACGTAGACATGATGAACGCCTCCATCGGCCTGTAGAAGTTCGTCATCCCGCCGGCCTGTGCGATGGATGACATGAAGACTGGCAAATCCCACCATGTGACTTGCCCCGATCGCAAAATATTACCATTCGCACGCACCCGTGGAAAGGGAGATTCTCCGATTTCGGTAGAGGGTTCGTATGAATGGGTTTTGGGTGGCTGGGGCTGGAGTCCTCGCAAGCCCCGGCCCGATGAGCCTTATGTGACCTACGG
>JBBDXA010000046.1:19801-45768 GCA_040902585.1 Phycisphaeraceae bacterium | reverse complement strand
TGGGGGCTGTCGGCTCGACCCTCCCCCGGCCCCTCCCTGGGAGGGAGGGGAGTGCGCCGCTGGCCCTGTTCAAAGTGAACCGCTATTTGACGCCCTGCCCCCTTTGCAGTTACATTCACACAAACGTGGTCCTGCCTGTAGCTTAGACCCAGTTCCCCTATCGATTACGGAGTTACGCTCATGCGCATTGGCCCTGCCGCCGTCTTGTCGATTTCGCTGGGCATGTTGAGCCTGCTGTCAACGCCGGCCGCCGCCCAGGACGGCAAAACCGTCGCCGCCCATTGGGAAAATTTCGTGCATTACGTGCGCATCGCCAAGCCCGACCTGGCGCTGGCTGAGGCGACGTTCCTGCTCCAGCAGGCAAGCGAAGCCGAGCTGCTCGCTGCTGTGGAGAACAGTCGCGTCGCGGAGACCTATCTCCAGGTGCTTGAGCGGGCCGCCAAGACGGAGACGCTCAAGGACGCGGCGACCAAGCTGGCCAAGAAGATTCAGGATGCCCGGTTCAAGCTGGCACGCGAAGCGGAGCGCATCAAGCAGGACATTCAGAAGCTCGCCCAGGGCGAACGCGCCCGCGGTCTGGCGCTGGACCGTCTTCGCGTCGCGGGGCAGTTCGCTTCCAAGGAGCTTCTCAGCACACTGCTCAACGGCGATGAAACCAAACTGCATCCCTACGTGCTGGCGGCGATGGTGACCATCGGTCGCGGCATGGTCTATCCCCTTTCCGAAGCGCTTGCTGATCTCGAACCCGTGCCCATGGGGCAGGTCGCCGAGGTACTCGGACAGATCGGCTACCCGCTCGCCCTTCCGTACCTCAAACGGGTGATGGAAAGCTCGACAGTCGATTCCCACGCACGCTCGATCGTGACCCTGGCTTACAACCGCATTCTCAAGTCCGCCGCCCTGCCGGAGAATATCACCGCCGCGGAACTGTTCCTGCTCCAGGCCCAGCGTTACTACACGGCGGTGACCAATCCCAATGCTTCGCTCTACGGCATCGATGAAGTGGATAACACCGGCGTGATCTGGACCTACAGCACGCTGGACAAGCATCTTCACGACGTTCACGTTCCGCCGCAGGTCTTCGGCGATGTGCTTGCTCACCGCGCCGCCCGCAACGCCCTTCAGCTTCAGCCCGATATGGACGCGGCCCTGAGCGTCTGGCTGGCGGCGAACCTTCGCCGGGAGAATCGTCTGGGCGGCGACAAGGACTCGAGCTATCCGCCGTCGTGGCACCCGCCGATCTTCTATCTGAAAGCTTCGCATCCCAGGCGATCGCACGATGTACTCGAACGGGCCCTGCTCGATGGCGACCCGGACCTGGCGCGGGACGCGATCAACGCCTTGCAGGACATCGCGGGCACCATCGAACTGATCAACGAAAGCGGCACCATTCAGCCCATGCTCAAGGGCCTGTCGTACCCGGACCGCCGCGTGCGATATGAAGTCGCCTTCGCCCTGACCAACGCCCGTCCGAAGGAGAAGTACACGGGCAGCTTCCGCGTCGTGCCCGTTCTTGCCGAAGCGGTGCGGCAGACGGAAAACCGTTACGCCCTGGTGATCGCCAGCTCCGAGGAAGAGCTCAGCAAGATCAAGGTCGCGCTGGACAAGGAGGGCTACCAGTCCTTCGGTGCCCTGTCTCTCGAACAGGCGGTGGATGAGCTGACGCTCAAGCCCGGTGTCGATCTGCTGATTACGAACCTCGATCCGGCGGGCGTGTCGGACCTGTATGAGAAGACGATTGTGGACTACAAGCTTGCGGCGGTTCCGTTCGTGGTCATGGCCCGCAAGGTGGATGCGCCCGGGCTCGGCCGCACCTTCGACGGCAACCGTCGCGTGCTGGTGACCGAAGCGACAGCCGAGGGTGACCAACTGAAAGGCGCGGCCGAGCTGGCCCGCTCCAGCTACGCCGGCAAGGAGATTGCCGCCGATGAAGCCGCCAAGTATGCCAGCACATCGCTGGCGCTGCTGCGTGAGCTTTCCATCAGCCGCGCCGAGGTATACAGCGTGCTCGATGCCCTTCCCGCGCTGACCGAAGCGGTCAACAAGGACAGCCGGCAGGAGATCGTCAAACAGGCGGGCGGCGTTCTGGCGGTGCTCGATCAGCCCGATGCCCAGAAGACGCTGGCGGCGGCGGCGCTCGATGAGAACCGCCCCGAAGACACGCGCATCAGCCTGCTGGGCAGCCTCGCCGAATCGGCGACGCACTTCGGCGTCCGCATCAGCAACATTCAACTTGAGAACCTGCACCAACTCGTCGACACCGCCCAGGGCCAGCTCGCGATCGCCGCGGCCCGTGCCTACGGTGCTCTGGCCCAGCCCACCTCGAAGGTGGTCGACTTCATCGTGAAGTGATTCGCTGCGACAACTTGAGAATCCCACCAGGCAGGCGTCATCCAGGGCGCCTGCCTGTTTGATTTGCAGCCGCCTGCCGCTGCCTTTGATGCGGCGCGATCCACTCTTGCGAGAGGCAGCGATGTTGGCAGCGGCGGGCATTCGGTTGATCGACTGGTTTCAGCGCGAGTTCTCGCTGCCCAAGGGATTCTGCTGTGCCCATCGCAAGCTGCACGGCCGCGCCAGTTGCTCGCAGCATGCGCGGCATCGCCCGCCTTTGCTCCTGGCTGAAAGCTGATCGCTGACAGCTTCAAGCTCATCGCTCGGAAAAGGACAGGCCGCCGAGCTTTCGCCCGGCGGCCTGATGGTGGTTCATTGTGGCGTGAACCGTAAGCCGAATTCTGTTTCCGCCCGCATCGCCGAAGCGAACCGGACGGAGGCGACCATTCCTCTAGGAGCGCCGTTACCGACGCCCTCAAGCAGCCTACCCGCGCCGTGCTCCCGAAGGAGACTCCCCCGGACCAGGGGTCGAGCGTTGCCGCTCGTCAGCGCTGCTTGGCCTTGCACGCGGTGGGGCTTGCCGTGCCTTCGATGTCACCACCGAAGCGGTGCGCTCTTACCGCACCTTTTCACCCTTACTGGGAGCTATGAGCTTTGAGCTATGAGCGATGGGCCAGAGGAAGAAGGCGATTGCTTCAACTCTGGCTCGTGGCTCATAGCTCACAACTCATAGCTCGCCAGCGGTTTGTTTTCTGTGGCGCTGTCCCTGACGACGCCGTCGCCAGCGCCGCCGGTGGGCGTTACCCACCACCGTGTCCTGTCGTGTTCGGACTTTCCTCCCGCGATGTTGCCATCGCGAGCGATCGCCGCGTCCACGCCACGAGGTGATCATAGCAAGCGGCGAGTCACCGGGCTTTGCCTTCAATGGTTCGTTAGAATCTCCCCATGCCTGACGCGGGATACGTGCCCGAGATCGTGGTCTGGACGCATCGCCCTCGTCTGGCGCTGGTTCAGCAGGTCATCGATCGGCTGCAGGGCCGGGTGAAGCTTATCGCCATCGGCGGGCCGCCCGAGGCGGGGATCAACCGCTTCGCCGAGGCCCGCTCGATTCCTCATTACGATGACCCGCGCCGGCTCATCGTCGAGCACCCTGCCGCGTTCACCTTCGCCGCCGACATCGAACAGTTCCCGCAACCGGTCATCCTCAGCGCCCTGTCGCAGGGCACCACTTTGCTCACCATCGAACCCGTCGCAGCCGACCTTCGCCAGCTTCGCGGCTTCAGCGACAAGGCCGTGAAGTTCAGCCGCATCATCGACATCCCCGCGCTTACCGCGATGCCCGGCTGGGCCGGTGCCGCTGACCCGCTGGGCGTCATCGGCCCCGTCGAGTCCCTTACGTGGCTGGCATTCTTCCATGCCCACGAGTGTTCTCTCTTCAGTCGGCTGTATGAAGCCTGGCGCTTCGTCGTTGAGCAGTGTCACATGCCCGAGTCGATCAACGCTTCACTCGTCGCGACCCCGAGCGAGTCGCAGGCCGACTTCCGCGCCATCACCGGGAGCCTCACCGCGCACGGCCGCTGGTCCGACGCCGCCGGCATCGTGATGCAATTATCCGACAGCGCCTCAGCGCAGCCCAATCCCTCCGCCGCCCGTAAGTTAGAAGCGCCATCGCCCGGCGGCTGCGACCGCTTTCTTCACATCACCGGTCAGGCCGGCCGGCTGCGCGTGACGGATCACGACTACGAACTGTTCGATCAGACGGGCAAACTCATCGACCGCTCCGCGCCCGGCGCTCTGCCGCCGGGCTTCGCGGAACTGATCATCACGGCCCTGGACAATCTGCTTCGCCGCCCGCCGCGCGAAGACCCGCGGGCTCGTCACCACGCGGCCGCGGCCCTCGCCTGCTGCCAGGCAGCCCTGCTCAGCGCCCGCACCGGACAGCCTGAAAGCCCCGAGCAGCAGCTTCACCTGGGCGGATGGTGAACCGCTTACCCGCCGATCTTCGCCGTTCTGCAGGAACGCCAACTGCCCCGGCCCACCGCCGCGCGGCCCTGGTTCTTGACACCCATTCATCGCCGTCTACACTTCGCATGTCTTAAGCCCATGGTGTAACGGTAGCACATCAGGTTTTGGTCCTGAGAGTCATGGTTCGAATCCATGTGGGCTTGTTCCAAGTGCCGTCACCTTCCGGCGGGTTCGTGCCTACCTCTCGATCAGGCCCGTTCCTATTCTCGCGGGTCGCGGCGAGGCATATCGTCCTTTCAGTCTGTGCCGCTTGTAACGATTGCGCCGCCACGAAACGGTTGAAATGAATCAGCCGATGCGGCCGCCGTTGAATGCAGGCGTTTTTCCGTACGAAATTAGAGGTAGATGGTGCCTCGACCGACACCCGAATGACGCCGGAGCCGCGAACGCGCGGGTGACCGTCGTGATGACGACATGCAATTTCAATCGCACAGGAGATTTTCACATGGGCAACCCCTTCGCACGTATCAGCAGCCGGTTCCTCGGCCTTGCACTGATGGCGCTTTGCCTGAGCGCGGCAGGCTGCTCAAGTCTGTCATCGACTCCCGCCCCCGGTACGCCCGCTTCGACGCCTGCTGCCGACAGCGAGCAGCCGGCTCCGTGGGCACCGTCGCGGCTGGTCTCCGCTGATGACTACGGCATCGCGGCGTTCCGGCTGGACGCTTTGATCGCCCAGGACGAAACCCGTTTCACCGACGCCAACTCGATCGAGCTCACTCCGGCCCCGTGAGCCTGATTGCCGGCGAGGCTCAGTTGCCTTTCGCCGCGACTGCTGCGAGGAACTGTTCGACGGTAATGCCGGGCGGGGCGATGTCCGCCACGATCTTGGCCTTGGCACCGGCCAACTCGGACGGCGCGAGATTGGTTCCCGCCAGTGACGCGAACAGGGCATGGAGCTTGTCCATGTGCCCGCGAGCCGGACTGTCCGCAGGCAGCGACTGGCGGAAGTCCGCGGCATTAAATACCGGCTTACCAACCAGGTAAGCCTTCACAGCACTCTCCAGGTCACTCTTGACCTTGGCGCGCTTGGCATCCGTGCCCAGGAGATCGTCGTATGTATCGATGGCACTCAGCACCGCATCGGATCGCAGGCGGTTGGCTGAAACGCGTTTGCCCAGGCCGATGATGTTTTGCGAACGGGCCACGCCCACGTCGTCATAGCCGCGCCTGCCGGCGCGGACCATGCTCGCCAGTTCTTCGGCACTGAGGAACTCGGCGGGAATGTCCATCGATCGCAGCTTCTCGCGGGCATCCTGTCCGATGCCGGTGCTCTGCGCGATATCGGGTAACTGCTCGGGCAGGGCCGTGGCCAGGGATTCGGACAGGTTCTGCCGCGTGGCCAGGGCAGGGTCGAAGAAGTCCAGCGCGAGACCGCTGACCTGGCCTGACAGGCCGACGAACTGCGGCGAGACGGATGAGGTGGTGATCGAAAGATTGGGCACATTCGCCAGCGCCGGGCTGGTGACGCCGCCCGAGGGCAGCACGAAGAAGACGCGGTTGCCGCCGGCGACCGTCGGTGGGCTGGTGAAGTTGATATTGAGGGCGAAGAAGTCAGCACCCTTGTCGAGGAACGGCTGGGAGAAGGCGTCGAACACCCGGCTTGGGCCACGGGAGGTGATGGTGATGTTCGCCGAGGTGACCAGGATGTTCCCGTTGACGAAGGCCTCCGTCAGCACCGTGACAGGCGAGGTGACGTTGAAGTCGCCGGCCTGCACGGCCAGCTTGCTGTTGGGGCGCATGACGAAGGACGCGGAAGCGTTAATAGTCAGGCTGCCCGGCGCGATGATCGTGGCGGTGCTGGGAATACCGCTGACGCCGGCATCGGGCCCCAGGAAGATATTGGCGCCGGTGAGCGGGCCGTTGAGCGTGAGCCTGCCCAGCGGGAGGTTGGTCGGATCGAGGCCGAGGATGGTCTGATCCAGACCTGCGCCGTGACGCAGAAAGATATCGCCGGTGGCGGTGACGCTGCCGGCGATGGTGTTGAGCACCTGATCGACGCTCACATTGCCTGCGGTGGCGACGACCGGCCCGGTGAGGTTGATCAGGTCATCGCCGCCGGTGCCCCGGATCGCGAGTGCGTCGGCGGTGATGGCGTTGCCGGTGAAGATTTCAAAGCCCGCGCCGGACGCGCCGAAGGTAAAGTCGAGCCCGATGTTGGTGTTGGCTGTGGCGGTGAGACTGTTGTTGGAGATCGTATTGAGCGTGAGGGCGTCGAACGTGCCCGGGAGCATGTTGATGGTGATCGCGTCGTTGCCGCCGAGAGTGCGGACCGTCAGGCCGGTGGTCGGCGCGGCGAAGCTGACGGGCACGCTGGAGGCGACGCTCTGGATGCGGCCGCGGGCGCCGTCGGTGTCGATGGTGATCACGTCGTTGCCGCCGCCGTTGAAGATGAAGATGCGGTTGGTCGTGGGCAGATCATCCGTGATGGCTTCCATATTCGAGTAGGTGATGATGGAGCCGTCGCGGTTGATGTTGCCTGTGGATGGAGAGTTGAGGTTGTGCGTGACGTTGGTGGCGGCGCCGTTGACGAGGGTGATGAGGTCAGCGCCCGCGCCGCCGTTGATGGTCAGGCCGCCGGCGGGAATCGGATTGATCGTGAAATCGATGTTGAACGTATCGACATCGTTGCCGCCGATGAGCGATTCAAAGCCTCCGAAGGCAAGGACGTTGGTGCTCGTGTAGGTGTTCAGACCATCGATGATCCAGACCGCCATCGCATTGATGCCCTGCAGTGAATCATTGGCGGCGTTGCTGCCGGCGATGGCATCAATGTTGCTGAATCCGCCTCCGATGAGCGGTTCGGTGCCGTTGAAGCCGTCGGTGCCGCCCAGGGCGGTGAGGACCACCACGGATGAACTGTTGGAGTTGAGGAAGTTCAGCACGTCCGGGCTGCCGAGGCCATCGACGGTCCCGTCGAGGGAGCCTGGACCCGTGAAAGCGAACTCATCCGTGTTGGCATTCCCGATGAGATTCTCGAGGTTGGAGAACCCCATGCCCAGGCCGGTGGCGGTGCCGGAGTTGGGCCCGGTGATGGTGAAGGTGTTGGGCAGGCTATCGCCGGTGAGGGAGTTGGTTCCGGCGCCGCCGTTGATCGCGCCGCTGAGCGTGCCGCCGTTGAGGATGAAATCGTCGGTATTGGAACCGCCGGTCAGGTTCTCGGTGTTGGAGAACGTGAAGGGATGGGCTCCCGCGACAGTGCCGCCGTCAGCGGCGTTGATGGTCCAGGTGTTGGCGGTATCCGTAGCGATGACGGTATCAGTGCCCGTGCCGCCATCAAAGCTCAGTCCTCCGACCGGGACGGGGTTGCCGCCGCCATCGGCGAGTGTGAATGTATCGTTGCCGCCGCCGGCATCGATCATAATGCTGCCAGCCGCCTGGGCGCCGCTACCGGTGATGAGGATGCTGTTGTTGCCGCTGCCTGTCGTGATGGTGAGCGCTGAGCCCACAATTTTGGAGGTCGCGCCCGAGTTGATGGCGACGCCACCGTCATCGGACTGAAGATTGTAGATCGCCGGGAACACGCCGCCGGTGAACTGGGCAGCGAGCGGCAACTCGAAGTCGGCGATGCCTACATCCTCGCGGTAGTTCCACGTGTCGGGCGCGCCGGTGCCGGCGGCGTTCTGAAAGGTCGGGGCGTTGGTGTTGACATCGATAAACGACAGGGCTCCGCCGCCGCCCGTGCCGTCACCGGCGGGCAGGCTGATGATCTCCGATGACAACGTCACGCCGCCGGCGGTGAACTGGACCGCACCGGTGCCGTCCATGCCCGCGTGGATAGTGATCGAGGTGCTGGCGGTGATGTTCGCGGCGATGTCCACGTCATTGTTGCTCTGCGCCACGACGGTCACCGGATCGATCGCGGCATTGATCGCGACGCCGGTCCCGCCCGTGATGGCAATCGCGCCGGTGCCCGTGAGCTTCGCGCCGATGGTCGCGAAGCCGGTGTGGGTCAGCGTGATGTCACTGGCGCTGATGGTGCCGCCGGTATTGTCGAAGCCGACGCCGCTGCTGGAGAAGGTGCCGCCGTTGGTGTCGATGGCGGCGTTGATGTCGACATTCAGCGTGGCCTGGAAGTCGATGTTCAACGTGCCGGTGGTGGAGGTGATCGACGAGTTTACGACGATGCCCTCATCAGCGATGAAGGTCAGCGAGGAGCCGTCGGCGTTACCGCCGTCGGCGCTCTTGAGAATGGGGGCGTTGACCGTGATCGTACCGTTCGTCGTCGCGCCGCCGCTGGCGGTCACAATCACGACGTTGCTGCCGCCGTCCAGAGCCGCGTTGATGTTGGCGACGTCGATAATCGTGACCGTGTCATCGAGGGTCGGAGAGAAAGTGATCGGTCCCGGATCGCCGGCCCCGCCCTGGGTGATGTTGGAGTCAACCGCGTTGATCTCGACATCTTCCGGGTCCAGGAGCCAGGTGCCGCCCAGTCCGCTCGTCGCCGCCAGATCAGGCACGGTGAGTGCGACCAGCAGCTTGCCGGAGGTTTCGATGAAGCCGCCGTTGCCGCCCTGCGCTCCGCCGCGGGCTGAGAGTGAGCCGGCAATGTAAGTCACACCATCGGACCAGACGACGATGGACCCGCCGTTGCCGGTATCGAGGGCATCGGCGCGGATGGAACTGTCCGCCGAGACGGTGGTGGCCGTGGAGTTGGGAATGCTGCCTTTGCCCATCACATCGCCACCGATGCGCACATCGCCGCCGCCGGCCGAACCGGAGGCATCGATCGTCGCACCCGTGACATGCACCGTGTTGCCGGAGACTTCGATGCGTCCGCCCTTGCCGCTGGCATTGGAAGCATCGAGCGAACCGGAAACTTTCACCGCGCCCGCGCCGCCGGCGACCTGAATATCATTCGCCTTGATCTGTCCCTTCTGGTGGATCGCCGCGCCGACGAGATCAGTCGCCACGAGGCTCACCTTCGGAGCCGCGAGTGAGCCGGTGTTGGTCAGGGCCACCTGATCGGCCGCCAGCGCCGTGGGGGCTTGGCCTTCGAGCCTCAGATAAACGTGACTGCCCGATTCGCTGACGAGCACATCATTGCCCACGGCCAGGGTGATGTAGCTGGACGCGGTGATCGAGCCGTGATTGGCGACATGCTGCCCGACGAGCGCGACGGACTGGGCGTTGATCACGCCGTAGTTCATCACGCTGCCCGTGAGATTCGTGAAGTGATCCACGTTGGCGAGGAAGTCGGCATCGCTGAGATTGCCTGCCGCGGCGTAAAGGCCGCCGACGTTGATGACCGAGTTCGGACCGAACGTGATGCCCGAAGGATTGACCAGGTACACCTGCCCGTTGGCCAGGAGCTGACCTTCGATCAGCGTCGGCATCACACCGCTGATGCGGTTGAGCACACGGGCATTGACGCCGGGCTGAACGAACTGCACGCGCTCGGCGGCGCCGATATTGAAGCTCTGGTACTGGATGATGCTGTTGTGGCCGGCGGTGATGACCGTCGTATTGCCCTGCTGGGAAAAGTTGACGTTGCCGCGGATCACCGTCTCGCCCTGCGGCGCGGCGACGGCGGGCGTCGTCACGCTCAGGGCTCCCCAGCAGCCCATCACGATCGCAATCGCCCAGTTCCACAACATCGACTCGGCTCGTTTGCTGCTTCGTGCCAACATCACAGGCTCCCTGGTTAGTGGCCCGCGCGCCGTCGCGAAGGCCTGGTCCGTTCAGATTCAAATCAATAGAGAAGCGTAAACACAAGATGCACCCGGCTGTCACCGGCGCTCACCCGCGAACTGCCCACACCCGCGTCGTTCAGGGCGATGCCCCAGTCCAACTGGATACTCACGTTCTTCTTGATGAGCAGTTCCATACCCAGACCGATGCCCACCAGCGTTTCGTCGCGCTCGAAGGAAAGCCGACCGGCGTTCATCGTTCGGCCTACGTCCACGAATGTCCGCAGGACCAGATCCCAGTCCGGTCGGCCGTATGCCTCCTGCGGGCGGTACTTGAACGGCCCGAAGGGCGTGTTCATCGGCTCGCGCTGCGGCGCGAGAACGCGCGGGAAGTGAAACCGGTATTCCAGACTCAGAATCAGCGCCGTATCGCCCGCGGCGACCGATTCGTCGTACCCGCGCACCGAGTACCTGCCGCCGGCCACCTGCTCCAGTTGCGGGACCACGCGGGCGTCGAAGGTGTACTGCCCGCGGAAGGAAAACATCAGCTCGTGCGCCAGGCTCGCCGTGGGCGACAGCGCTTCCGCATCGCCGAACAGGCTTTGAAACAGCGGCTCCAGATAAACCGAGTGCGACATGTTCCAGCGCAGGATCAGAAAGTCTTCCTCGACAGCCGACCGCCCGAGCTTTTGAATCTCCGTGTTGTCCGTGCCCGCCAGACCGGAGAGATTGCCTTCGATGCTGACGGACAGGTTCGTGCTCGACAGCTCGGTGTACTGCTCCAGCGACACGCCGATGAACGGCAGCACGAAGTAGTCCTTGCCGATCGTGGCGAGTGTTTCATTCTCCACCCGCACGTACTGCACCCGCGCTCCTGCGAAGACATCAATGAAGAGACTGCGATACTGGAATACGTTCACGATGATCTGCGCTGCCGCGTCCCATTGATCGCCGTTGAATTCTTCATCCGCCTGTCCCACTTCCGAGGCATCGAAGGTGCCCCAGGTGCCGTCGACTTTCCAGCGAACGCGGTCCAGGCCCGGGAAGGGCGCTTCGTAGGAAGCGATGACCGCGTGCGAAGAAGTGAAGCCGGCCGTGACGTAATCGACCGAAAGAATGTCATCGTGACCCGTGAGCTGATTATGGACGAAGCCGAACCGCTCGCGCCACTCGTTCGTGCTGGGCGTGCCCGTGTTGGAGAGTTGAAAGAAAACGAACCACGCCTTGTTCTCGTTGAGCAGGTAGTCCACGGTCAGCGAGCCCACCGCATCACCCGGGGCCACGGCCACATCCACGCGCCGACCCGGGTGCCGGTTCAGGCGGTGCAGGTAGTTGTCCAGGTCACCCAGCCGAAACGCTTCGCCTGTCTGGAGCGGCGAACGGCTGGTGATGCGACTAGCGACCGTTGGATTCGTTTCCTTCTGTTCGCCGGCAGGAAGGACGCGGATCGCGCCGATCCGGGCCGCCTTGATGACGATGCGCAGCGTCTGATTGCCCGCCGGCCGCAGATCCTTCAATTCCAGCGGATCGATATCCCGCGCATCAGGCTGCACAATCACACCGGCCAGGCCCTGCCCCGTCAGATAGTCGCGCGTGGCGTTGAGGATCGAAAGAATGGCCGAGGCATACAGCTTCGGGTTCTGCAGCTTGCCGATATTGCGAAGCGAGACCGTGTGCGTCGCCTGTCCGCCGCCCGCGGCCTTGTAGCCCGTCGGCGTCGAGAGCAGACCCACCTGCACATCCATCAGCCCTTCCAGCGAAGGCTGATTCGCGTCCTGCGTCTCATAGCTGAACTTCAGCTCCGTCACCGCAAACGGCCCGACATCGACCGTGTCCGCGGCCTGCACGGTGAAGTTGCTCATCGATGTCACGACGACGAGCAGCACCGCAAGCCCCCTGCCAAGGCTCAACCCGAATGACCGCCAACCGCGATGGGGAGGGAGTGAAGGGAGAGGTGATACGATTCGCACCATGGTGCATGCCTCCTAATGATGTTCCTGCGGAACTCGAAGCGCCACCCGACGCACCGGGGACACTTCGCGCCGAACCCGTCACAGGCAGCCCGGCTGGAAAGACTCACACAACATCTTTCCCGACCAATCCGTCAGCAATACCCTGGCGGCATGACAATCCCTTGTTGCCTCATCCGAACCTGAAATGGAAACAATCGTTCTCAACAAACCTTCGAGATTAACGGGGTCGGTTCAGCCTGTCAATGAAGATTTTCAACACTATTAAGCGAACATGAAGATATTTGACATGGCAAGGTGAAGTGAACGGTTGTCGGACGGGGGGCTCGGCCAAGCCCCGGCGGCGGTGCGCTGAAGGTTCATCGGGCCGGGGCTTTCGCGGACTCCAGCTCCAGCCACCCGAGGGCAATGACAAGATGATGTCTTTCCGCTCAACCATCACGGCGTTTAATCATGGTGATCATGTTGCCGCGTTCGTTGTGCTGCACTTCGTCCATGAAGGTGCGAATGAGCAGGAGGCCCCGGCCGCTGCACTTTTCAATATTGCCCGGATCGGTCGGATCAGGCACAGCCGAGGGATCGAAACCTTCGCCCTGATCGTGGACGACGTAAACAGCTTCGGTGGACGAAAGCGTGGCGGTGAGTTCGACGCGCCGCTGGGCGAAGGCCGGGTCGGCGCGGCGCTCCTCGATCAGGCGGGCGTAGGCTTCGCAGTCCGCGCTGCGGAGAGTCGAGTCCACGCCGAGGTTACCGTGAATGATGGCATTGGACAGCGCTTCATCCAGCGCGACGCCGATGCGCATGAGCGCTGTCTCATCACACAGACCCAGCGGGGCAAGGTCCTGGCGCAGGTAATTGATCACAGGGTGAATGCGCGAGGTGTCGTTGTCGAGCTGGAAGCGGGCTTCGGTTGAGGTGAGGCACTCGACGGCATGCTGCTGATTCTTGCGCGAACCGGCGATCGCCAGGGAACGCTCGACCGTCGGGCTCAGATCGCGGGAAAGCAGGCGTTTGGGCACATAGCCTGAAGCCCCCAGACGCAGGGCCTCAGCGGCGAGGGCTTCGCTGCCGTGCGCGGTCATGAGGATGACCGGGACGGTCGGATAGTCGCGGCGCACGGCGGTGACCACGCCGATGCCATCGACCTCGGGCATCTGCATGTCGGTCACGACGACATCAGGCGTGTTCTCCAGGAGCAGTTGGAGCGCGACCTTGCCGTTGTCGGCGTAGATCACGGTCATGTCCAGCCGCGTCTCCAGCAGCCGGCCCGCCAACCGCTGGTCGGTCTTGGAGTCATCAACCACCATGGCGATTGTCATTGGATGTTTCCTCCATATCGCGGGCGAATTGATCCAGTGCCGGCAGAAGTCGATCGATCTCCTTCTCAAGGGATTGTAGGGCGGCAGTCGCGCCTGCGAGATCACCGGAGCGGCCGACTTCTTCAAGCCGTAGCGCTGCATTCCAGGTCGGGCTGGCACCAAACACGCCGACGGAACCCTTCAAGGTGTGCGCTGCCTTCGCAAGGGCGGGGGCATCGGCGCGGGGGATCGCTTCACGAACGGCGGCAAGCAAGGCGGGACACTCCGCGTTGAAGATGCTGACGAGTTCGCGGGCGATCTTCGCATCGTTGCCCATCTGCTCCAACGCCTCGCCGCGATTGAACACCTCGTCTGCCACCGTTGCGGGCGCAGCGGCTACAGGCGGCACACTTGGAGACTCCTGGAATCGCTCCACCGCGGCATACAGAGCATCGGGACGAATGGGCTTGGAAACGTAGTCATCCATGCCCGCGTCAAGGCATCGCTCGCGATCGCCCTTCATCGCGTGAGCCGTCATGGCGATGATGCGCGTCTTCGCCTTACCCTCGGCTTCGCGCCGGCGAATCTCCGCGGTCGCCTCGAAGCCATCCATCACCGGCATCTGCACATCCATCAGCACCACATCAAAGGTCTCCCGCTCCAGGGCATCGACCGCTTCGCGCCCGTTGTTGGCGATCAGCACGCTGTGACCGCGGCGCTCCAGCAGCTTGGTGGCGACCTTCTGATTCACCACGCCGTCCTCGGCGAGCAGGATATGCAGCGGCGTGACGAATTCATCGAGGGCGGCTTGCTCCGTCATCCCGCGCGCTGAATCGCCGTGCGCGAGGGTATCGACAATCGCATCCAGCAGTGTGGAAGGCTTGACGGGTTTGATCAGTCGGCGCGGAATCCCCAGTGAGACGCAGCGAGCCGCATCCCCGTGCCCGCCGCCGGAGGAAAGCAGCAGCACGGGCAACTGCGCCAGGTCCGGTCGCTGACGGATGCGCGAGGCAAGTTCGAAGCCATCCATTTCCGGCATCATCGCATCCAGCAGGATGACGGCGATCGGCTCCCGCGCGACTTCAGTTGCTTCGAGGCGCTTCAGGGCCGCCGCGCCGCTGTCAGCGACGCTCGGCTTCATGCCCCAGTTCGCCAGCATGGTGGCGAGAATCCGGCGGTTCGTTTCGTTGTCATCCACCACCAGCACGCAGAGCCCGTGCAGCGATAGCGGCTCGCGCCGCGTCTGGGCGCTGCGCCGGCCGAAGGTGCCGGTGAAGTGAAACGTGCTGCCCCTGCCGAGTTCGCTCGCCACCCAGATGCGCCCGTTCATCAGGGCGACAAGCTGCGCGGAGATCGCCAGGCCCAGCCCGGTGCCGCCGAACTTACGCGACATGGAACTGTCCGCCTGCGAGAACGCTTCAAAGAGGTTGCCCTGGTGTTCGGCGCTGATGCCCGGGCCGGTGTCCTTCACGTGGAAGTGAAGCGTGGCTTCCTCTTCAGCGGCGGAAACCAGCTCGACCTTCACCACGACTTCGCCGACATCGGTGAACTTGATGGCGTTGCCGACGAGGTTGATGACGATCTGCCTGAGCCGGCCGGGATCGCCGATCAGTTGATCGGGCACATCGATGGGAATGTCGAACGCCAGTTCAAGTTTCTTCCCGGCTGCGCGAACGGCCAGCGCCTGGAGTGTGTCGCCCAGCACATCGCGCAGTTCGAAGCCGATGTGTTCCAGTTCGAGCTTGCCGGCTTCGATCTTGGAGAAGTCGAGAATGTCGTTGAGCAGCCTCAAGAGCGCCTCAGCCGACTGCCGAGCAACACCGAGATACTCCCGCTGCTGCGGCGAAGCGCCGGTGCCCAGCAGCAGTTCGAGCATGCCGATGACGCCGTTCATCGGCGTGCGGATTTCGTGACTCATGTTGGCGAGGAACTCGCTCTTGATCCGGTTGGCCTGCTCGGCGGCATTTTTGGCTTCGCGCAGTTCCATCTCCGAACGGCGCAGATCCTCGGAACTCTTCTTGAGAAGCTGCTCCTCCTCTTTTCGTTCGGTGATGTCGCGCAGGATGCCGGTGAACGCCGCCTCGCCGCCGGGCGTGGTCCATGCGGAAAGGGAGAGCTCGATCGGGACTTCCGTATCATCCTTGCGAAGAGCCGCCAGTTCGACGGTTCGACCGATGACCTTCGCCGCGCCTGTCTTGAGAAATCGCGCGATGCCGTTGCTGTGCGCTTCCCTGAACCGCGCGGGCATCAACAGGGCCAGCGGCTTGCCCTTGACCTGGGCCTCGCTGTAGCCCAGCAGATGCTGGGCGCCGCGGTTGAAGAACGTGATATGGCCTGACTGGTCGGCGGTGACGATGGCATCGGGGGCCGTCTCGGTGACCGCCCGGAACATCTGCTGGCTCCCGCGCAGCTCGGCGGTGCGCTGTTCGACGAGGACTTCCAGGTGATCGCGATGCCGCTCCAGCGCGGCGGCCATGTGGTTGAACGCCGCGCCCAGCGCGCCCAGTTCGTCATCGCCGCGAACCTGGGCGCGGGAGGAATAGTTGCCTGCCGCCACCGCCGTGGCGACCCGGGACATCGCGAGGATCGGCCTGGTGAAGCGGCGGGCGATGGCCCACGTCGCGGCCAGCGCCAAGAGCAGCACGCCCAGCCCGATGCCGATCGCCATCCATCGCAGTCGCGCCACCGGGGCGTACGCCTCCGCCTCGTTCACCTTCGTGACCAGACCCCAGTAGCGATAGCCGACGGGTTCGTAGGTCGCCAGGACGGAGGTGCCCGAGTAGTCGCGCGTCCGCATGAATCCGCTCTCGCCGCGCACCGCCCGCATCATCGCCGGCACCTCGTCGATGGGCGACTGCATCGCCGCGCTTTCACCATTGACCGAGAAGAAGTAACGAATCTGATCGCCTTCCACATACCCGACAAGCACCTCACCCGTTTCATACTCGCCGCCCGTCTCAGCCAGCATGCCCTTGATCGCATCCACATTCAGCGCGACCATCACGACGCCGAGCAATCGCCCCTGCTCGTCCTTCGCCGGTGCGGACACGATCGCCTCGTAGCCGCGCTCCGTCGCCAGCGGCACGGACATGAACCGCTCCGTCCGGCCTTGCTCGTATGCAGGATGATTGACGTAAATCTGATCGAGGTAGGCCGGGTCGGTCGCGGTCACCACCTTGCCATTGGGATCGGTGGTCCAGATCGCGGTGAAACCCTGCGTGCCCGCTTTGGCATCTTCGAGGATGAGCCGCGAATCTTTGCGGAACGTGTCCGTCACGATCGTTCCGTCGAGGTGACCCGCCAGGAGTTGACGAAAGCGCGTGCGGCTGGCGACCAGCGAAGCACGCTCGTGCTGCTGACTGATGTAGGCCCGCAGCAGGTCACGGCGGCCGCGGGCGTCGGCCGTCAGTCGTTCACGCGCCCCCTCATACAGCAGCCCGCGCACGAAGACGTAGCCGCCGCCTGCGAGCAGCACCACAGTGAACACCACGAGGACGCTCACGAAGACCGCGAGCTTCGTACGAATGGAACGGCGAAGTGTCGGCCCTGTTTCGATCACGATCACCCCTTGAAAGGAAATACGCTCAACCCAACTGCCGATCGAGCAACCGATATTGCACAGCCTCGGCGATGTGATGCGACTGCACCTTCTCGACGCCTTCCAGATCAGCAATCGTCCGGCCTACGCGGCGCACCTTGTCATACGCCCGCGCGCTCAGGCCCAGTTCCGTCATCGCCTGCTTGAGCACCTCGCGCCCGGTTTCATCCAGCACGGCAAACTTGTCCAGCTCGCGCCCGCTGAGTGTCGCGTTCGTCTTCATCGGCCCGCCGTTGCGCTTCGACTGCACCGCTCGAGCACGCGCCACCTGCTCGCGCATCGTCGCCGAGCCCGTTCCCGGCGGAGCCTTGCCGGTGAGCTGATGATGCGGCACGGCCGGCACTTCCACGTGAATGTCAATGCGATCGATCAACGGCTTGCTCAAGCGAGATAGATATTGCTCCATCTGCCGCTGACTGTATTCATCCGTCGGCTTGGTGCCCTTGGGCGTCGGGTTCATCGCCGCGACCAGCATGAAACGCGCGGGAAACTTCAGCGAACTGTGAATGCGGCTGATGGTGACGCAGCCGTCTTCCAATGGTTGCCGCAAGGTCTCCAGCACGGTGCGCGGAAACTCGGGCAGTTCGTCGAGGAAGAGCACGCCGTGATGTGAAAGGCTGACTTCGCCGGGGCGGGGAATCGCGCCGCCGCCGATGACGGAAATGCTCGACGCCGTGTGATGCGGCATGCGCACCGGCCTGCGCGTCATGAGCGGCGTGCCCTTGGGAATCTGTCCAACACTCGAATAGATGCGCGTCACTTCCAGCGCCTCTTCACGCGAGAGCGGTGGAAGGATGCCGGGCAGAGCTTTGGCCATCATCGTCTTACCGCTGCCGGGCGGCCCGAGCATCAGGAGATTGTGGGCCCCTGCCGCCGCCAGCATCATCGCCCGCTTGGCGGCTTCCTGGCCGCGCACATCGACGAAGTCGATCGCCGCCGGCTCGCTGCCCAGGACGTCATCCACATCGATGCGCGGCTGCGGCTCGATGTCATGCACACCGTTCAAGAAGCTCACCACGCTCGCCAGCGTGTCGGCGGGAAAGACGTCGATGCCCCCGACCGCCGCCGCTTCGCTCGCACTGTCGATGGGAACGATGATGCCTTCCAAACCCATCGCCTGCGCGAGCAGCGCCATGTTGATCGCGCCGTTGATCGGGCGCAGCCGGCCATCCAGCGCGAGCTCACCGGCGAAGAGCAACCCCTTGTGTCGCTGCGACTGGATCACCTGCTGAGCGAGAAGGAGCCCGATGGCGATAGGCAGATCATAGAGCGGCCCTTCCTTGCGCACGTCAGCGGGCGCGAGGTTCACGAGCATGCGGGCATCAGGCAACGGGTAACCGCTGTTGCCGATCGCCGAACGCACGCGCTCGATGGATTCCTTCACTGCGGCATCGGGCAGGCCGACGATCATCGTCTTAGCGAGGCCGCGGTCGGCGACATCGACCTCGATCTCGCAGGCGAGCGGGTCAATGCCTTGCAGGATGAAACTGTGAACCTGGGCAAGCATGCGGCAAGAGTTTAGCGAAGGGACGGGCGGCGTGACGAACGGCGCGGTCCGAGCCGGGGTGATTCGGGCGATCGGGGCCGAGCGGACTGCGGGGAAACCCGAGGTAGACACATGTCTACCTACCCCCCTACCCCCTGGTAGCCATTTGGCGATAACCTTTGAACCGACAAGGGATAATCGAATGGCTACCCCCGTGTCTACCCCGTGTCTAGTAGACACGCCCGCGCGGCCCGCGCGGCCCATCGTGGCCGGATTCAGGGAACGGACGGGGTTGAGAGTGGGGAAAGACATGACAGGGCCGATCGGAAAATGCATCGCGCTCAATCGCCGGGCGATGAGCTGAACAAACGCCTAACGCCTCGTGGCCGGCTATATTGCGGCGAAGCGCCCAGCCACCGGGCTCAGTGGGACGACGGGCCGAGTTCCTATTTTCGAACGAGGAGGGAAGGAATCCTTGTTAGGAACGTGCCGTTGTTGTAGAATGATCTCGTCGGCCCCACGGCGCTTCACTCGAAGCGCCATGGTGCTGAATGCCGGCTCGTCGAAGAGCCATTTCGTTCTAGGTATGAGATTGAATCCCCATTCCCTTTCACCCCGAAGGAGTCTTGTCATGTTCATGTCGCGCCCATTCCTCAGTTCATTCGTCCGCGCTTTGTCGCTTGTCGCGGGTCTGTTTCTGGCGACCCAGAGCAGCCACGCGGTCGTCAGCACCTTCACCGGCGGCGATCCGGGCGACGGCCTGGATCTCCAGGGTGATTTCCGCTACGCGGTAAACGTCCAGGGCCCCGGCGGCCTTCAGGTCGGCGACGCCCTCTTTACCGCGGAAGGCTCCACCCCCGGCTACGCCCAGAATGCCGGTGCCCAGATCGCCGCCTGGGCCAATCCCAGCTTCGGTGCCTCGACCAACGACAACAACCTCGAAGTGGTCATGCAGTCCATCCGACACGGCGCGCCCGGCGGCCAGCACATCGTCACGCTGGCGAATCTGGAGCTCGGCAGGGATTACCAGCTTCAACTGCT
The DNA here is from genome assembly GCA_040902585.1 of Phycisphaeraceae bacterium. Lineage (GTDB taxonomy): Bacteria > Planctomycetota > Phycisphaerae > Phycisphaerales > Phycisphaeraceae > JBBDXA01. The sequence goes on along the minus strand of JBBDXA010000046.1, from coordinate 26,392 downwards.
CTTCACCGAGTCGTGCTGCAACCGCGCGATGGATGTGCATTTCGCCGACGAGATCGTGGCCGACAACTTCAACATTCAGATGGTCCAGGGCGGCATCGACAGCACACCGGCCAACGGTGCCGTGGTGTCGCACAGCTTCACCGCGTTCAGCACCACCGCGACCATCCGCCTGGACGGCCCCGGTGCCACAGGGTTTGGAACCGACCTGAACCCGACGCTCAGCGCTCTGACGCTGGAGAATCTGGGATCGCTGCATTCGTTCGAAGGCAACGTGGCCCTGGGCAAGCCCGCCACCGCGACGTCGACCTTCAGCGGGACTTTTGCGGCAGGCAAGATTGTTGACGGTCAGACCAACGACGCCCAGGGCTTTCAGTGGCTTGCCGTCAGCGGCGTCGCGCCTGCCTCGGTGACCATCGACTTGCAGGGCGAATTCGATATCACCCAATTCGAACTGCTCAACACCGGCAACGCTACTTTCCTCGATCGCGCCACCGGCACGTTCAGCATTGACGTGGCGGGCGTCAACGGCGTCTTCTTTGAAGCCGTCTCGCCGCGCGTGCTCCAGTTCAACACGGCTGGATTCCAGATCGAAGCGGGGACGAACCTCACCGACATCGCCTTCGTCCGTTACAACATGCTGACGTTCGTCGATCCGCCCGGCGGACTCGTCGCCGCCAACGGTGGCGGCCTCAATGAGCTGCGCGTCATCGGACAGTTCTCCGTCCCCGAACCCGCCTCCGCCCTGCTGGGCCTCATGGGCCTGGCCGGCCTGGCGCGGCGGCGTCGACGCATGGTGTGAAAAGCTGATCCGACAATCTGAATCTCCCTCCAACCCCGGTTTACGCCGGGGTTTTTCATTTGGACCCACTGAATAATCTGACCCAATCACTTTATAAGGAAAGCAGGAAAAGAGGAAAAAAGGAAAAGGAGGCTGACTTTCACTGCTTTTCCTCCTTTCCTCTTTTCCTGCTTTCCTTATAAGAACAGAGTCGTGCGATCGCGCCGCATTCGGGACATGCTTGGCTTTTGATGCCGCGCAGGTCGTAGCCGCAGGAGGGGCAATGGCCGGGCTGGGAGACGGGATCGCCGATGATGAGGTCGATGCGCAGGCCCGGCAAACAATACCTAGTCCACGACATCCAGCCCCAGCTTTTGGATTCTGTTCAGGACCACCTCGGGCTGACGGGCGAAAATCCTGACCAGCGCCGCCAGGTCTTGCGTGTGCTGGCACGCCTGTCTCAGCAGGCGATCTTCCTCGGGGGACCAGGACTCGTAGGCTCGCGCGTAGCGATTGCGAATGTGAATACGCGTGTCGCTTCGAAGGGTGCGCTGGAGCGGCATGGCGGCGATCTGTTGGGCGACATCCTCAAGCAAAGAGGCCGGGGACGGATCTTCTGTGTGCCGCTTCGAAGGTTTCTCTTTCGATTTCCGGTTCACCTTCGCCGGCTTCTGTTCCAAGGCCGCGCCCGTCGTGTGCGAAGTCTCGCGCAGCGGCTTCATGCGATGGGCATCGGAAGCATCCGGCGCCATCTCGGCGAACCAGTCATACAGCGAAGGCGGGTAGAGCAACTTCTTCCGCGCCCGTGTGACCGCCACGTACAGAATGTTGAACTCCTCGCTGAGGACCGCCGGATCGGTTTCCTTCAGCAGTTCTTGATCACTGATATCGATGAAGTCATCGAGCAGGCGCACGGCGTCCCATTCCTTGCCTTTGGCGCGATGCACCGTGCTGAAGGCGAGCGCCGCCTGGTCCGGACCGCAGCTCTGCTTTTTCAACATCTCCAGCAGCCTCGGGATTTCATGTCCGTGCTCCTTCACCAGCTCGGCCTGAAGCGCCAGCTCAACATCGCGGCCATGCCTTTCCTCGCCTTCGCCCTGGGCGTGATCTTCGATCTCCGCGAAGCTTGTGAACTTGCTGATGTAAGGATCACGAACCTTGCGCGGCTCGCCGCTCCAGAGATGATAAATGTCAAGGGTCATCTGAAACTTATAAGGAATGAACGGGTCCCAGTTGTCGCGCTCGGAAGTGGCGGCGAAGTGAATGCTCATGCCCAGGCTCGCCTTTTCGACCGCGGCGGCGATGAGCCCGGCGTTGGTGCGGCCCAGCACGGCGAAGCTGCTGAGCTTGCCGGCGGAGTTACCCCGGCCGACCAGTTGCACCGGATCTTTCTTCAGATGATTCAGCAGGAGACTGGCGTCGCGCGCGATGCCCGGGCCGAAGCGAAAGCTCTCGGTCAGCGGCAGGCGACAGGTGGCGACCGCGTCCGCCTGCTGCATGGCGTTGACCGCGTGACGCCAACTGTAAATGCTCTGGTGCGTATCGCCGACGAGAACCAGCCCGGCCCGTTTCTCTTCGACTTGCTTGAGAACAATCTGGAGCGTGACCGGGTTCGTATCCTGGGCTTCGTCGAGAAAGATGATGTCATAGCCGCGGATGGCCGGCTCTTGCAGGGCCCAGAGTTTGAGGTAGCCGTCGTGGCTCATGGGCAGGCTGTCATCGTCGGTCTTCCGCATGCGCTCCCACAGTTTGCCCGCGACGGACAAGACCTGATTCACAATCCGCGCGGGCGTGTTGGGACTGGTACACACGTGCTTGAGGCTGATCTCCCCATCCGCTGAATGCAGAAAGGCGTTGAGCGTGTCGAGGACAAAAACCGCCAGGAACGGCTTGGCGATTTTGAAGGCATCCATCACGTCGCGAGGCCGAGGGTTGTTCACCTTGCCGAACTCTCGCCCCACCGCGTGCCAGGCTTTGCTGTGAATCGTGCTGCACTCGCAGTTGCGAGGAAAACGACTTCGCGCTTCGGTCGCGTTGTCCCGGTTAAAACACAGGTAAAGAAATCGCAGCTGCGGATGCGCCCTGGCAAACAGTTCCAGCACGGTCGTCTTCCCCGTGCCCGCGTAGGCATTGAGGAGCATGACCTGGCCGGCCTCGACCTTCCGGCTCACGACGGCGGCTTGCTGCGGGGTAGCCTGGGTCATCGATTCAATGATACTCACCTCAGATCGCGGGTGAGCGATGCTACGCCGCGAGCGGCTCAAACGGTGGGCAATTCGTAACCCTTGCGGCGTTCGTAATCGAGCCAGGTGTTCGCTTCCTTGTCGAGGCCGCCCTGACCGTCGATGAACTGCCAGTTCTTCGGATCCCATCGCAGACTGCGGCCATGCCAATAGGCGAGGTTGCCCAGGTGACAAACAGTGACGGTGCCCGCGCCGATATGGACATCAGCCGCGGGACTCTTGCCGGATTTGATGCAGTCGAACCAGTCCTGTTTGTGATTGCGATCCTTGAACTCTTCCGCGTCGTTGTCGCCGATGGGCTTGGTGAAGATGGCATCGGGCGTGCAGCGGATGAAATCGCGATCGACCTGGATGGTGCCGCCGGTGCCGACGAAGGTGATGCCGCTGGGTCCGCCGTGGAACATCTGCGTGCCGCTGGCGTAGACGTATCGCACGCCCCGGCCCTGCTTGGGATCGCTGGGCGGATGAATTTCGACGGGACCGGAGCCGTCCATGCCCAGTCCCCACTGGGCGATGTCAAAGTGATGCGCGCCGATGTCGGTCATGGCGCCGCCGGAGTACTCGCGATAGTTGCGCCAGGCGGGGAAGTGATTGTGCATGCCGCGCGGGCTGAGGACGGAGTGATAGGGCCGCATCGGCGCGGGGCCGAGCCAGCGATCCCAGTCCAGGCCCGGCTCCATTTTCTCTTCGCCGAGGTCACACATCCTGCTCGGCCCGCCGACGCCCACGGTGACGACTTCGACCTTGCCGATGCGCCCCGCGCGGACGTAGGCGGCGGCCTTCTTGAACCAGCCGCGGAACTCGTTGCGCTGCTGGCTGCCGGTCTGGAAGGTGACTTTGTATTTACGCACGGCTTCGATGCACAGCTGCGCTTCGCGGATGGTGAGCGTCAGCGGCTTCTCGCAGTAGATGTGCTTACCGGCCTTGGCGGCGGCGATGATCATGGCCGCGTGCTGATGATCCGGCGAGGCGATCAAAACCGCGTCAATATCCTTGCGGTTGATGATCTCCATGTAGTCCACATATATGTCCGGCTTGCGCGGGTTGTCGCGATTGAGCTTCTTCGCACGCTCCTCGACACTCGCGGCTGCATTCTCACGCCGGGTCGTGTCCACATCACACACCGCCAGCACTTCGATCTCCCGATGATTCGCCGCCCAGCCCACGTGACCGCGGCACTGATAGCCCGTGCCGATGAAGCCCATCGTCATGCGCTCGTTGGCCGAGGCCTGTTTGTCATCGCCGAGGACGGAGGAAGGCACGAAAGCGGGAATCGCAAAGGCCGCGGCGGCGGCGGCGGAAGTCTTGAGCAGGTCGCGACGAGTGGGCATTGGGAACTCCGTGGGTGTGGGCCGGGGGACCAAGATCAATGAGTTTAACGCAGAGGCGCAAAGAGCGCAGAGAAAACAAGAGGGGAACGGAGAGTGGGAGAGACTCTGTATGAATTTGTTTGGGTGGCTGGGGCTGAGGCTCTGCGAAGCCCCGGCCTTAAGGAGCACAAGGTTCACCGGGCCGGGGCTTACGAGGACTCCAGCCCCAGCCACCCAATTCCAACCTCTCTCCCCTCCGCGCTCTCTGCGACTCTGCGACCTCTGCGCTAGAACCAAACTGCAATCACTTCGTCTCTTTATGATGCAACGGCCCGCTCACGTTCTTCGCGTTGAGCTTCACGCTCGGGTCATCCGCCACGTTGATCCATACATGCACATGCGGCGCGCCGCGGTAGTGCCAGACGAACGCGGGGCCTTCGAGTCGCCAGTTGTCCCACACCTGGTCGTTGCCCATGTCTTCATCGGAATAGAAGGCGAGGTGACAGGCATCGAGTCCGCCCTGCTTCTTCAAGGCCGCGACGACTTCATCCTGATCCGATTGCCGATACGGCTCAATGAGAAGCTGAAGGACTTTCTGCACATGCTCGCGCTGGTCGCTGCTGAGTTCCTTGATCGGGATGCCTTCGTACTTTTCATCCTTCGCTTTGAAATCCACCGAGGCTTCATCGGGCGAGGAATCAACCAGCGCCATCTTGCGCTGCTTGCCGTCCATCATCTGATACACCTTATTGGCGGCCAGCGCCTGGTGCCAGAAGACGTTGCCGGGGTGCGTGTCCTTCTCGAAGTAACCGCTGGCGGCATGACCATAAAGGATGGGGCCGCCGAAGGCGACGTGGTCGGTCGTGTTGCCGTCGCAGCGCACGGTGCCGTGACGCCCGGTGAGGACGAATTCAAACTTCTCGCTGCCGGGTTCGCCGAAGATGGCGATACCCTGCGCTTTGCCGAAGCCACCCAGGTCATCCTTGAACTGCTTGTCGAAGCGTTCGATCCAGTCGGGGTTGACGACGCCTTCGAAGATGTCGCGGATGAGCTGCTGCTGATCGGCAGAGTAGAACGCGCTCTTGATCTGCTGCGGGGTGATGCGCCAGTTGTTGCTGATGCGCGTGCGCAGGAGGCCGTTGTTCTTGTCCACATGATCCCACGCGAAGCAGACGGCTTTCTTCTGCTCGGGGCGAAGAGAATCGTAGAGGACCTTCACCAGTGTCTCGGGCGTCTTCTTTGCCACAGGCGCGGCATTGGCGGCGCCGGCGATGGCTGCGGTGCCGCCCAGCGCCAGGGCCGCGGCTGTGGTGCCGAAAACGCGCATGACATCGCGGCGCGAGAAGCGAGGGCGATCATCTTCACACATCGGGCAGTTGGATTCGGACATGGTGAGGCTCCAGGTGAAGGGCGCGCCGGCGAGCATCGGGCCGATGTCTCGCCGCCGGTTGGTAATAGTGTACCAGCCGGCAGAAGCGGGCACATCCACGAAGGCCTGCATCGGGGCGTTCCCGATGGGAATTCGCGAGGCAAGCTGGGAACCTGATGCAGGTGGCTGTCTCTAGGTTGATGCATGCGACCACTGGGGATCGCCGCTGCGAAGAACAACCACTGAACACGAAAGGATCGAATCATGAACATCTGGACCAAACGAATCACCCTCCTGTCAATCGCCTCGCTACTGGCCATCATCGCCGGCTGTCAGACCACGTCGAAGCAAGAGCACAAGGCGATCACCACGGACAAACTCGAACCTTACCAGTGCGGCGACGTCGCGAAACTGCACACCTACAAAGGCGTCTTCCTCGCGAGCCAGCCCTCGGCCGATGACTTCGCGCAGGCGAAAAAAGGCGGCGTGAAGACCGTCGTCAACCTGCGCCACGAAAGCGAGAACAAGGACTTCAACGAGAAGCAGGTCGTGGGCGATCTGGGCTTGGCGTATCACAACGTGCCCTGGAACGGCCCGAATGAACTGACTGATGCCAAGTTCGACGAAGCCCGCAAACTCCTGCGCGAAGCAGAGCGGCCCATCCTGATGCACTGCTCTTCAGCCAACCGCGTCGGCGCGATGTGGCTGGCGTACCGCGTGCTGGATGAGGGCGCGACCGTGGAGGAAGCGACGGCGGAGGCCAAGACGGTCGGCATGATGTCGCCGGACTTCGAGCGCATCGCGAAGGCGTATGTCGCGAAGAACAAGAAATAGGCACCGTCAGATAAAACCAAGCCCGATGGCGAGTCCGCGAGCCGTGGGGGTATTGGG
>JBBDXA010000046.1:9129-19791 GCA_040902585.1 Phycisphaeraceae bacterium | reverse complement strand
ACCCCATCCTAGCCCCGCTGGGCGCGGCAACCCTCGCCATCGGGATTGCTGCTTTTTCCATTGCTTCGCCGAACCGAGCAGACTATTGTTTAGAGCAATGAGCAACCCCGTATCCATCGAAGGCCTGACCGTTGCCCAGAAGCTTCACTTGATGGAAGCGATCTGGGATGATCTTTGTCGATCAGCCGACGACTTGAGCAGCCCCGACTGGCATGCGAAGGTTCTGGCCCAGCGACAGGCGCGAATTGATTCCAAGGAGGCGACCTTCAGCGATTGGGATGAAGCCAAGAAGCGCATCCGCGATGCCACATCATGAAGATCATCATCCTCGACGACGCTGAACAGGATCTGATTGACGGATTCCACTTCTATGAACGGCAGGAACGCGGTCTCGGCGATTACTTTCTCGACTCGGTCATGTCTGACATCGATTCCTTGCAATTGTTCGGGGGCATTCACGCGGTCTACTTCGGCAAGCAGCGCATGATGTGCAAGCGTTTCCCATTCGGCGTCTATTATGAAGTCCAAGACGAGACCGTTCGTATCATCGCGGTTCTCGATCAGCGGCGCGATCCAGCCTGGATTCGTAAGCGCGTCGAATGATTGATACCCCGACGGCTCGGCAACCCTCGCCATCGGGCTTGAGCTTTTGGAAGTTTGTCACACGACATCGCGGCGCATACCCTTCTCTTCTCGAATGTCCCGCACCAAGACCACATTCCTCGCCCTCGCCGCGACGCACGCTCTCGTGGACTGCTTCGGCGGCGTCTGGCCTATCTTCAAATTCCGCGCGGGGCTCGATCTCCAGATCGCCGGCATGCTCGCCACTGTCACGCTCTTCATCGGAGCATCGCTCCAACCCCTCTTCGGCATCTGGGCCGACCACGGACACCAGCGCCTCTTCGTCATCCTCGGCGGCGCGCTGTCCGCCCTCGGCTTCCTCTTCGGCTCGGTCGCTCTTGTCTTCGCCAACTCCACCGGCGACGGCGCAAACTGGACCACACTCGGTTATGTCACGCTCTTCGCCCTGCTGCTTCTCGTGCGCATCGGGCAGGCGCTCTTTCATCCGCCGGGTGTGAGCCTGGCGGGCAATCTCAATCCGCACAAGCGCGCCACCTGGGTTACTGCCTTCGTCGCCACCGGGCTGTTCGGTTTCGCGTTCAGCCATCTGCTTTTCAGCGCCAGCTATGACTGGTTTCAGGGCGGTACGCATTGGATGCTCATTCCAGCTGCGCTGATTGTGATCGCCGCGATCATCTGGCTTCGGCCGACGCATGCCGCGACGCGCAGGCGCATCGAGTGGCGCGAGATCGGAGAGGCGCTGCATGAAGTGCGCGGGCCGCTGTTTTCGCTGTTCATCGTGCAGTCGCTCATGGCGGCGGCGATGCTGGGTGTGATCTTTCTGATTCCTGAATTCACTGAAAGCGTGGGTTACCCGCGCTGGCTTTCGGTGGGCGGTGCGTTCTCGCTTTACATTCTGGGCGCGGTGATCGTGATGGTCCCGGCCGGGATGCTGGCGGATCGCTTCGGGCGCAAGCGCGTGCTGGTGGCGCTCCTGGCGCTGGCGATCGTGTCGCACTATGCGTGGGTGTTTTTGCCGACGTGGTTTGCGGTGCCGGTGCCGGTGTTCTGTTTTCTGTGCCTAGCCAGTGGCGCGTTCTGCAACACCGCCAACGCGGTGACCATTTCTCTCGGTCAGCACATGGCCCCGAAACACGCCAGCGCGATCAGCGGCATCCTGATGGGCCTTTCGTGGGCGTGTGGAAGCTGGGGTCAATGGGCGGTCGGGGCGCTGGCGTCGCGCGAGTCGATCGGTTACGCCGGAGCGCTGGCGATCATCGGCGTGGTGATGTTGCCGAGCCTGCTGCTGGCGATGCGGCTTAAGGATGATCGCGAACGGGAAGGCGGCGAGGTTGGGGTTGATGTGCTTGCGGAGCCGTCACCGTTGGCAGTGGCGATGGCCACGCCAGGGAGTGAGGCGGCTCCGGATTCGACTGGTTGACTAAGGTCATCCGATTTGAACGCAGAGGCGCAGAGGCGGATGAGTACGCTGAGTCGGAGTTTTAATTCAATTCAAATTCCCCTCTCTGCGTCCTCTGCGCCTCTGCGACCACTGCGTTAAAATCCAGTCACCTTGGACGCCAATCTCGCCAACCACTTGGAACCATAAAGAACCCCGCGCGTCCAACCCTCAATCGGGCCCACCGGATGGGCCCGGCCATCGCATTGCACCGGTCCATTCTGCCGTTTCTGGAGACCCGTCATGACACGCAAAGGCATGCTTCGCCTCGTCACCGGCCTGATTCTCGTCGGCCTCATCGCCGCCACTTCCCAGCTCGCCTTCACCGCCGCCGAGACCGCGGCCGATCTTCTCAAGAAGGCGGATAAAGCCTTTGATGACAAGAACTACCGCGACGCAGCCCAGGCCTACACCGCCCTGCTCAAGGCGGATCCCAAGAGCGAAAAGTGGGAGCATGCCTCCAAACGCATCGTGCAGAGCCAGCTTCGGCTCCAGCTCTTTGATGATGCTCTTGAATCCGCCGAAGCCTACCTGAAGCGCGCCAAGGGCCTGCCGCAGGAAGCCCGGGCCGAGCGCTTCGTCGGCAACCTGTGGACCCTTATCCCGCACTGGGGCACCCGCTCCGGCGGCGAGTTCTTCCGCGGCAAGTGGCAGCAGGGCATTCAGATGAAGTCCGAGCGGCACGACAAGAAAATCGCCGTCGGTCACCTCGAAAAAGCCCGCGACCTCTATGCCAAGTTTGACGGCGACGCCAAGGCCCTCGAATCCCTCTCCGAAGAAGATCGCAAAGGCTGGCATAACGAACGCGTCGAATGCATCTTCGACCTCGCCAGCACCGTCAGCCGCTGGGGCATCTACGAAAACAACTACGTCTACTGGCACCGCCACTGGGCTGAGCGCGACGACTTCCTCGCCAACACAGCCGGTGAGGAAGACTTCGATGAATACAACAGCGACTGGCAGTGGCGACGCAAGCGACCCATCGGCCTTCGCCTGGATGCCAACGGCAAACCCATCTTCGCCACGGCCGCCAAGAAGTACGCAGGCAGTCTTCAGGATGATCAGAAGCTCCTGTTCCTGCTTGATGAAGCCCGGCAGCTCGATACGACGGACAACAAGCGATACACCGGCCTGTCGTGGTACCGCCAGGCGATGCTCAGTCGCGCCCGCTTCGGCATGGATCGCCTGGGCCAGTACGCTTCGATGTACTACGAAGGCAACAAGTACCCGCTGCAGGAAGATCTCAAAGAGATCAATCCGTGGGAGCTGAAGGACGGGCAGGCTGTGGTGCTGGCCGGCGGACAGATCATGGTGGTGGACCTGCCCAAGGAGTGGGATGTCGTCGCCAACCTGCGCACGGTCGTGGGTGACTACGCCAAGAGCGGCGTCGCCGATGAAGCTCACTACTCACTGGGGCTCTACTTCCAGAGTCGCCAGCAGTACACCACTGCGCTGGAAACTTACGATCAGGTGATCAAGAAGTACGCCGACTCGATCTGGGCGGACAAGGATCACGCCAAGTCACAGATCGAGCGCATCCTCGCCAGGCAGGTCCTCATCTCCAACAGCAGCATGCAACTGCCCGGCACGCCCATCGAGCTTCAGATCAGCCATCGCAACACCGGCAAGATCTGGTTCGTCGCCCGCAAGGTTAATCACGAAGGCTTCATGCGCGAGCTGCGCGATGACAATCCCGATGACCAGCGCGGCTTTCGCGGCTTCTACACCCTGGGCAACTGGCATTACAACTTCGTCCACGGCTACCACCCGCAGAACTGGGCCCAGGTCGTCGCGGCCAAGTACATCGGCGAAGAAGTCATCCGCTGGTCCGATGATGTCAAGCATGACGGCTCGCACCGCTACACGCACTCCGTCCTCCAGGCTCCGCTCAAGGATCCGGGGGCGTACCTGATTTACGCGTACATCGATGAGCCCGCCAAGAACGAAGCGGAAAAGAAGGGCAAGGACGCGATGGTCATCGGCAACAGCCGGGCCATCTTCGGTTTGACTGATCTGGCGATCATCGAGAAGAAGGTGAAGCAAGGCAACCTGTACATGATCACCGAAGCCCGCGGCGGCGCGCCTGTGGCCGAGGCGGATATCGAAGCCCTTGAAGTGTGGAACACGTACGACCAGGCCACCCGCCGCTCGGTCTATCACAAGTTCCTGCACAAACTCAAGACAGACAAGGACGGCCTGGCGGTCATCGAGCCCCGCGCCAGACCCCAGGGCAGCCAGATTCACGCCATGGTCAAAAAAGGCGACGACCGCTTCGCCTGGACCGGCATGAGCTACTGGAGCAACTACCACGCCAGCGGCCTGCGCAGCGGCATGTACGCGTACACCATCACCGACCGCCCCGTCTATCGCCCCGCACAACAGGTCAAGTACAAAGTCTGGCTTCGCCAGTTCAACAACGGCCTCCTCGAAAACCGCCCCGATCGCAAGCTCAACATCACCGTCTTCAACCCGCGCGGCGACAAGGTCCACGAAGGCAAACTCCAGACCGATCAATACGGCGGCGTCGACAGCATGCTCACCCTCGCTGATGAAGCCATGCTCGGCGTCTATCGCATCCAGATTCAAGATGGTGACAACCCGCGCCAGGGCATTTACATGGGCGGGCAGACCTTCCAGGTCGAAGAGTACAAAAAGCCTGAGTTTGAAGTCACCGTCGAACCGGGCAAGAGTCACGCCAAGCTCGGCGAAAAGGTCGAAGCGGTTATCAAGGCGACCTACTACTTCGGCGGCCCCGTCTCACAGGGCACGGTGAAGTACAAAGTCTTCCGCGAAGAGTATACACACAACTACTGGGCCTCCGGCCGCTGGGACTGGCTCTACGGTCAGGGCTACGGCCGGGCGTATTACAACTACGACTACCTCCCGTGGTGGGGCCAGATGAAGGGCGGTTGCATCGCTCCTCCCTGGTGGGGTGGCGCAGCGACTCCGGTGCGCGAACTGGTTTCGCAGGGTGAAGAGCCCATCAGCGGTGACGGCACGCTGCGCGTTTCCATCGACACCAGCAACGCCGCCAAGCTGCACAGCGATAAGGATCACCAGTACATCGTGCAGGCGGAAGTGCGCGACGCCAGTCGGCGGACGATTGAAGGCTCCGGCGCGGTGAAGGTCACGCGGCAGGCGTACTACACGTTCATCACGCCGGACAAAGGCTACTACCGCCCCGGCGAAGAAATGTTCGTCACCATCCGCAGCCTGACGCCGGACAATCGCCCGGTGCCGACCGAAGGCATTCTGCGGGTCAGCGAAGTCGTCTTCGGCGGCCCCAACAACGCCCAGATCAAAGAGACGCAGCTTCACACCGAGAAGGTCAAGCTCGATGAGAACGGCGAAGCGAAAGTCCAGTTCCGCTCCGAGAAGAGCGGCCAGCTCAAGTTCGTCTTCACCAGCCCTGATTCCTGGGGCGGACAGGTCGCGGGCTTCCAGATGATCTGGGTCTGTGGCCGCGACTTCACCGGTGAGCTCCATCGCTTCAATGACCTTGAAGTCATTACCGACAAGCGCACCTACGCGCCGGGCGAAACCGCGCATGTCATGATCAACACCAGGCACAGCAACAGCTACGTGCTCTTTGCTGATGATGTGGACAACAACCATCTCCTCTCCTACCGCGTGCTGCACCTGCCGGGCAAAAGCATGGTGTTCGACATTCCGATCAAGGCCAACCACGCGCCCAACTTCTTCGTCGAAGCGACGACGGTACACGGCACGCGCACGCATACCCAGGTGCGCAACATGCTCGTTCCGCCGGAGAAGGGTGTGATCGACGTGAGCATCAAGACGGATAAGTCCGAGTACAAGCCCGGTGAGAAGGCGATCGTCGAAGTGACTGCCCGGACCATCGACGGCGAGCCCGCGCAGGCGCAGTTTACGCTGAGCGGGTTCGATCGTTCGGTGCTTTACATCTCACCGGAGACCACGCCGCAGATCGCGCAGTTCTTCCACGGCAACGTGCGTTACCACCACCCGCTGCTTCAGACCAATGTCGTCGAACAGTACGCGACGTGGGGCTACGTGCATCGCCCGTTCCAGCAGCTCCATCCGTACCCCGGTGCGTGGTGGGGTGTCTGGGGCCCGATGGTAAGCGACTGGCGCGGCATCAGCGATGACGAGATTGACAGCCTCAGCGGCAACAGGCAATGGGGCAGCGAACTCGAGAAGGCCAAGGACCGCAACGGTATCGGCGGGTTGAGGCAGCTCGACCAGCAGGCCGGTCAGAACCGTCGCGGCAACGCGGATGGGTTGGCCGCCAACGAATCCGGCGCGGCTGCGCCACCCGGCGCGCCCATGGCCGCCCGCAAGTCTGCTTCGTTCGGCGACGCCAAAGGCGAGGACAAGGCCGGCGGCGGCGCAGGTGGCGGCGACGGCGGCGGCGAAGAAAATGTCGAAGCTCAGATGCGAACCCAGTTCGCTGACACCGCGCTCTGGCTCACCACGCTTTCCACCGACGCCACCGGCAAGGCCACCGCGTCGTTCACCATGCCTGACAATCTCACCACATGGAAACTCAACGCCTGGGCCACCACCAAGGAAACCCGCGTCGGCCAGGCCTCCACGATGGCGGTCTCCACCAAGAACCTCATCGTCCGTCTCCAGGCCCCCCGCTTCTTCATGGAGTACGACGAGGTCGTCCTGAGCGCCAACGTCAACAACTACCTGTCGCAGGCCAAGCAGGTGACCGTCACGCTCGACATTCCCAAGGAACATCTGGCGCTGATGGCCAATTCGCCGCGCGAGCAGAAGGTGCTCGTGCAGCCCAACGGTGAAGCCCGTGTGGACTGGCGCGTCAAGGTCATCAAGGAAGGCACCGCGACCGTCGCCATCAAGGGCCTGACCAACGAAGAATCCGACGCCATGGCGATGACCTTCCCGGTCCTCGTTCACGGCATGAGCAAGCAGATCGCCACCACAGGCTCGATGCGCCCGGATGAACTGAAGAAGACCGCGACCATCGAGATCAACATCCCCGATGAACGTCGGCCCGAGCTCACCCGCCTCGAAGTGCAGTACGCGCCGAGCCTCGTCGGCTCCATGATGGATGCACTGCCCTACCTGCTCTACTACCCGTACGAATCGAGTGAGAACACCGTCAGCCGGTTCATGCCTGCCGTGCTCACGCTCAAGACTTTGCAGAACATGGGCATCAACCTCGAAGACGTCAGGCAGATTCGCGGCAAGCTCGATGAGATCCGCAAGATCGAAAAGGATCGCAACACGACGATCTACGGCGAGCACGCCATCTTCGACTCGGCTGAAATGAGCCGCATCATCGAGAAGGGTCGCGCCAAGATTCTGGGCATGCAGAACGGCGACGGCGGCTGGGGCTGGTGGCGCGGCGGCGAGTCCAGCCCGTACTTCACCAGCTACATCCTCCACGCCCTGGTCACCGCCGCGGCTTGCGATGTCAACGTCCCCGAGGACGCCATCCTGCGCGGCATGCAGTTCCTCATCAACTGGGAAACCCAGGAGATGCAGAAGAAGCACTGGTCCGTCCACAGTCAGCACGCCTTCGTCGCCTACGTGCTGAGCATGCGCAATCACAAGGTCGATTTCAAGACCAACGACCCGCGCGGCGGCAACCTTATCAACCGCCTCTGGGACGGTCGCGACAAGCTCGAACTCTACGGCAAGAGCCTGCTCTGCCTCGCCCTGGCCAACCTCAAGGACAACGACCGCGCCAACACCGCGCTGGCCAACATCAAGCAGTTCCTGGAGACCAACGACGAAACGCAGGTCTCCTGGTTCCGCACGCCCAACGCCGGCTGGTGGTACTGGTGGAACAATGACATCGAGACCAATGCCTGGGCGCTCAAGGCCCTGACCAAGCTCGAACCCAAGAGCGACATCAGCCCGCGCGTCGTCAAGTGGCTCCTCAACAACCGCAAGAACGGCTACTACTGGCGCTCGACGCGCGACACCACCATGGTGCTCTCGGCGATGAGTGACTTCGTCGTCGCCAGCGGCGAGGGTAAGCCGGACATGACGCTCACGTTTGATTTTGACAACGGCAAGACCGTCAAGACCGTGAAGATCAACAAGGACAACTTCTTCACCTACGACAACAAGTTCGTCCTCGAAGGCGTGGCGCTGGGCAGCGGCAAGCACACGCTGAAGATCACCAAGGAAGGCCCCGGCGCGCTCTACTTCAACAGCTACCTCTCCTACTTCACGAAGGAGAAGGACATCAAGGCCGCCGGACATGAGCTGAAGGTCGAGCGGCAGTACTTCAAGCTCGATCAGGTCAAGTACACGGTGGATGTGGAAGACTCCACCGGCAAAACCGTGAAGGAGCCGCGACTGCGCTACGAGCGGATTCCTTTGAAGAACGGCGACACGGTGAAGTCCGGCGATCTGATTCAGGTCGAGCTGAAGGTGATCAGCGACAACAACTACACGTATCTCGCGCTGGAAGACATGAAGCCGGCCGGCTGCGAACCGGTGAAGGTGGACTCCGGCGGCCAGCGCCAGGAAGGCTTTTACAGCTACATGGAAATGCGCGATGAAAAGGTCGTGCTCTTCATCGCCAATGTCGATCAGGGCGAACACCTGCTGCGGTACAGACTGCGGGCCGAGGTGCCGGGCATCTTCCACGCCCTGCCCACGAAGTTCTACGCGATCTACGTGCCTGAACTCAAGGCCAACGGCAACGAGCACGTAATGAAGATCGTGGATTGATCCGCATGTGGTTAGCGGCGTGGCCGAGTCCGCGAGGCCCGCGTTTCTCCGGCGCTCGATGGAGCGCCCGGCGACAACGGGTGGCCCTCGCGGACTCGGGCCGACCGCTAACCGGCGGCCGCGTTCCTATACTGTTGACATGGGCAACGCACATCTCACTTTCGCCATCGTGTTCCTGGCCATCGCGCTGGTGCTGTTCGTCGTCGAGTGGTTCATTCCCTCCGGCGGGATCCTGGCGATGTGTTCTCTCGCGTCGCTGGCGACGGGCGTGGTGTTTCTCTACAAGGTGGACACGACGGTCGGCCTGATCGGCGCGATCGTCTCGCTGGCGGCCCTGCCGTTTCTCATCGGGATGGGATTGAAGATTCTGCCGAGTACGCCGTTCTTTCGGATGATGCTGCTCAAGTCGGTCGATCGCCCGGGCCTGGGTGAGCACGGCATCGCCGGGGCCGCGGGCAAGGAACGGATGAAGTCACTCGTGGGCGAGGAAGGCGAAGCGATCACCGACCTGCGGCCTGTCGGCACGTGCAAGATCAAGGGCCAGCGCATGGACTGCATGGCGAGTTCGGGGGCGATCCGAGCCGGCGCGAAGGTCCGCGTCATCGCCGCCGACGGCATGCAGATCAAAGTGAAGGAAGAAGGAACGTAGGAACAAAGCAAAGTTTAGCGGTCGCACCGAAGGTGCCCCCGCGGCGCCCGATGCGCCCCTACTCGCGCAGCGCCTCGACACGCACTTTCGGCGAACCCACCGACTCGACGCGCAGGCCGAAATTCTCACCGACCTTCACGGCATAGCCCATCGCCACCGGCTTGTTGTTGATGAGCAGTTCCAACGCCGCGTCCGCAGGCTTGTTAAGTTCCAGAATCGCCCCCGGCCCCAGCGCCAGCACCGTCTGGAGCGAAAGCGTCCGCTTGCCGATCTGCACGATCACCGGCACGGCCAGCTTGAGAATGGTGTCCACTTCCGTCGGCATGGAACCGTTATCGGCACAACGGGGCGCGGCGTTTGAGATTTAGCCGAACGCCTTTTCCGCCAGGTCCACCGCCTTGGCCATCGCCGCCGCCTTGTTCACGCATTCCATATGCTCACTGTCCGGCACGCTGTCGGCGACGATGCCCGCGCCGGTCTGGATGTGGACGATCCACGAACGGGGGCCGGGTGCACCTTCGGTGCTACCGCTAAGCGCGGGCATCACCACCATCGTGCGCAGCGCGATGGCCATGTCCATGTTCCCGGCAAAGTCGGCGTAACCCACGGCCCCCGCGTACGGCCCGCGCTTCGTCGGTTCGAGTTCATCGATGATCTGCATCGCCCGCACCTTCGGCGCGCCGCTGACCGTGCCCACGGGAAGAGCCGCCTGAAGCGCATCCCAGCACGTGCAGCCTTCGCGCAGCCTTCCGGTCACCGTGGAACTGATGTGCATCACGTGACTGTACCGCTCCACTTCCATGATCCGCGGCAGTTCGATCGTGCCCGCCCTCGCGACCCGACCCACATCGTTCCTCCCAAGATCCACCAGCATTACGTGCTCGCAGATTTCCTTCGGGTCGGCCAGCAGTTCCTTTTCCAGCGCCTGATCTTCCGCTTCATCTACGCCGCGCCGCCGCGTGCCCGCCAGGGGGCGATTCACGACTTGCCCATCGTGAACGCGGCAGAGAATCTCCGGGCTCGAACCGATGAGCATGGCCCCTTCGATCTGCACATAGAACATGTAAGGCGAAGGGTTCACCACGCGCAGCGTGCGGTAGATGTGAAAGGGATCGGCGTGCGTGCGCAGCTCGAAACGCTGACTGGGCACGACCTGAAAAACGTCACCGGCCTTGATGTACTCCTTCGCGGCGATGACGGCCTTCTGATATCCGCCCTGGCCCATGTTGCTCGGCGGGAGCGCGGGCGGCGGCGAGTCGAGGTCGATCTCGCCGATGAGAAGCTCCGCACCGAGGTGGCT
>JBBDXA010000046.1:0-9119 GCA_040902585.1 Phycisphaeraceae bacterium | reverse complement strand
CCCCGGCCCGTTGCCTCGCGGCGACATCGGGCCGGGGCATCGCGGATTCTGCCCCAGCCACCCAGGGCACAGGCGTTTCGATGCGCGTAACCAGATCATCCAGTTCCGCCCGCGCTCGATCGTACGCCTGCCGGGCGGAGACACCTTCTTCAATCGAAGCGTGGGTAATGACCAGCACCGTCTTGCGCACGTTGTCGAACGCGACGATCCTGCGATACAGCCCCATGTGCAGATCAGGCAGCCCGCGATCATCCTTCGGCGGCGAGAGGAGCTTTTCACCTTCGAGGTACCGCACCGTGTCGTAGCCGGCCATGCCGACCCATCCACCCGTGAAATCAGGCAGGTCACCGGTGCGGCGAATGCCGGGCACATCGGCATCGGTCAGACGAACGAGCTTCAAGCCGCTGGTGAGCTTGTCCATCTCGCGCAGCGGATCGTCACTGGTGAAGGTGCGATCGCGCGAGCTGTCGTGATGATCGATGAAATTCACTTCATGTCCGCGGGCGATGAACTGAGCATCCGGCTGGGCACCGAGAAAGCTGTACCGCCCCGCGCGCTCGCCGCCTTCGACGCTCTCTAATAGAAAGCTCGCGGCGAGGCGATCATCAGGGCGCACCAGCCTGCGGTAGGCGAGCACGGGCGTGAGTTGATCGCTGAGCAGGCGACGAAACACGGGCACGAGGTTGCCGCGCGTGGCGAGTCGCTGAAAGGTTTCGAAATCGGGAATGGCGTGAGGCAAGCGGTTCTTACTCCCCTCCCTTCCAGGGAGGGGCTGGGGGAGGGTGGGAGGTAGGGGGTTTCAAAAGATCTCCATCGGCACGTTTCGGACAATTGCAGGGCGCGCGAGGGCCGTTTGCCTGACCCTCTCCCAGCCCCTCCCTAAGAGGGAGGGGAGCCGGAGGCGGCGTTACTCCAGCGGTTCACTGTGAATGCTCGCCTCTTCGCCCTTGGCTTTTTTCTCGTTGTACTTTTTCACCCACGTCTCCCAGCTCTTGCCCGCGGCCGTGTCCCGACCGCTGAAGATGAGCCGGGCGATCTCGCTGTATTTCACGCTCACGCGCTGGTCTGAATCTTTCGGCAGAATCCGCACCAGGGGCTCAGCGATGTCGTTGCGACGGTCGAAGATATAGCCTTCGATCGCGCGGCCATCGGTTGTTTCGATCGTCACATCACCGCGATAGTCAAACGCCAGATCCAGCGCGGCGTTGCGCTCCTGCGCGCTGGCCAGCGGCGGGACTTTGCCGTGCAGCGTGGCGGTTTCATTCTTGTTATCAGGCGTGTCGCTCATAGGTCGATAGTGTAGTCCGCCGTGCGCGGGTCGGTCCAATCCCCCGCTTGGGGTAGGCACCGCGGCGAGCCTTCGCGTATCGATACAATGCCTGCACTGCCATGAATCCAACGAAGGCCCCGCCCGTTCGCCCACCCGCTCGCATCGCAGCCGCCCTGCTCTGGTTGATGATTATCCTCTGCTCGCTGCTGCTCCTGGACAACCTGCTCGCCCAGTTCTTCGGGCCGAGCAAACCCAAAGGCACCGACTTCCTTTTCATCGCAGTGGCGGGCGGCTTTCTGATCGTCGCCGCCTTCGCAAAGAAGGCCCGGCAGAAGCTGGCGCTGGCGATGTTCGCGTCGCTGCTGGTGCTCCTGCCGCTGGAGATCGCGCTCACGATCGCCTCGCGGCAGGCGCGCCCGTTCGACTCCTTCGTGAATCCGCCCGGCCTGCACCGGGTCCTGGAGCCTCGCCGGATCAAAGGTGCCTCGCCCGTGGCCGTCATGACCACCAACTCGCTGGGCCTGCGCGGGCCGGAGTTTTCCGATGAGGATCGCGTGCGCATCCTATGCATCGGCGGCAGCACCACCGAGTGTCTCTACCTGGACGACACGCGCACCTGGCCGGCCCTTCTCGGTCAGAAGCTGAATGCCGACAAGCCCGGCGTCTGGGTCGGCAACGCCGGCCGCAGCGGACTGAACTGCATCGATCATCTCACGCTGGTCCGGCACCTGCCCGAGGCGTGGAAGGTCGACTGCTGGCTGGTACTCTGCGGCGTGAACGATCTGAACATGTACCGCCACGGCACCGCCGACGATCGCATCCGCCGGTCTTACGAGCTCACCTTTCCTTACCGAAGGCCGGGCATCTCCTCCACGCTCCAGCGCCCGCTGCAACGCAATCTGTACACCTGGCACCTGATGGAAAAGGTCTTTCAACGCATCAAGGAAAAGATGAGCGATCCGAACCGGGCGGTGGCGCAGGACCGCGAAGGCGAGTGGGTCGAGCAGACCCTGCGGCATCTGATCGCCACCACCACGACAGCCGAGACGAAAGACTTCACGGCAGATCTTCAGCGGTACCGCGGCTATCTTCAGCAGATCATTGCCGAAGCACGCACAAGGAAGATTACCGTCGTCTTCGCGACGCAGCCGACGTCCTGGTCAGCGAAGCCGCCCGATGACATTCGCGAGCACTTGAAGGCTCTTGGCGCGGACGAGATTTTCTTTCAGTGGCAGGCGAACTCGGCTTTGGCGCTGGATCAATTCAATCAGGTGATGCGCGACCTCTGCAAAGCCGAGGGCATGCAGTGCATTGACGTGGCCCGCGTGGTGCCGCCGAACACGGAATGCTTTTACGACGATTGTCACTTCACGGAGCAGGGCGCGGAAGTTGTTGCCGCGCATCTGGCGGGCGCGCTGAAGGAGCACATCGCCACGTTCGATCGGCGTGCGGCGGCACCGGCACCTTGAACGATGGCGTCGATGCCGGTTCTCAATAACCTCCGCATCGCCACTGGCATGCCGATGGCCGATATAGTCTTCATAGACGCGGCGTTGCTCTTTCGTCCCGCCCGCCGCGAGTCGCCCTGAGTCCGGAAAACCCCATGGAAATCAGCCAATTCATCGCCCATCACGGTCTGAGCGAGAATCCCTTCACCGCTGAGGAAGCGCGATTCGATCCCGTCTTCGACCGCCTGACGACGAAGTCCACCACGCATCAGGACTTCGACAAAATCCTCGGCGATATCGCCCGGCCCAGCACAGCCGTGGTCTTCGGCGAAAAGGGCAGCGGCAAGACCGCGATCCGTCTGCGCATCGCTCAACTCGTCGCCGAGTACAACACGGCTCATCCCGACCAGCGCACGCTGCTCGTCGCGTATGACGACCTGAACCCCGTGCTCGATCGCATCGCTCAAAGACACCAGCGCGGCATGAGTTTCAACAAAGCCTCGCGCACCGGAGCGGAGAAACTTCTCAGCCACACGCGACTGGCGGATCATCAGGATGCGATTCTTTCGCTCGCCGTGACGCGGTTGCTTGACGGCGTGCTCGGCGCGACCGGTGAAGGTTCAGCCGCGATGCCTGCGGATGTGGAGAAGAAGGTCAAGACCATGCCGCGCGATCTTCGCACCGATCTGGCGGTGCTCGCGGCACTTTACGACCAGCCCCGTAGCGGCACCGTCGCCACGCGCTGGGGGCAGCTTCGCCGCAAGCTCAAGCTTCGCTTCCTGCCGCCGGCCCCCTACTTCCGTTACGCCAACATTTCGCTCTCGCTTATCACACTCGTCTGCTGGCTGAGCGCATCGGTCTTCTCGTGGGGCGAGGGCGGACCGCCCGGTTGGCTCGCGCCGCTGGCGTGGATCACCGGCATCGGCGCAGCCGTCGGCTGGGTCGTCTGGGGCTGGTCGCGATTCGTCCTCTGGAAACTGTGCCACAACATTCAGAAGGATGTACACGCCGTCCAGCGGCAGACGCGCGACCTGATGAACATGCTTCTGGAACTGAAAGGCTCGGACATCGCGCCGCAGCCCTGGCCTGTGCCCGGTGTGCAGGGAGAGCATGACAGTCGCTTTCAACTCACGCACAAGCTGATGAACATCCTCCAGCATTTCGGCTACACCGGCATGATGGTGCTCGTCGATCGCGTCGATGAACCTTCGCTTGTCGCGGGCAAGCCCGAGTGCATGAAGCCCGTCGTCTGGCCCATGCTCGATCACAAGTTCCTTCAGCAGGATCGCGTCGGCCTCAAGCTGCTGCTGCCCATCGAACTGCGCCATCTCGTGCATCGCGAAGACACGAACTTCTTTCAGCAGTCACGCCTCGACAAACAGAACATGGTCGATCGTCTCACGTGGTCCGGTGCGACCTTGTACGACATGTGTACGAATCGCCTGCGCGCCTGCCGCAAGGCGAATGGTGCATCGACCGAAAGCGGAGGCGAAGCCGCAAGCGGCGGGTCGCTGCGAGATCTGTTCGCACAGGATGTGACGCGGCAGCAATTGGTGGAGGCGCTGGATCAGATGCATCAGCCGCGCGATGCGTTCAAGTTTCTGTATGCGGTGATCCAGGAACATTGCCGGACTGTTTCGCAGGACGAGGCGGACTATCTGATTCCGCGCCTGACGCTGGAAGGCATTCGCCGGCAACAGGCCCAGCGCGTGCAGGATCTTCAGCGCGGCATGACGCCGTCGTAGGAGGACAGGAGACGGGGGACAGGAGCAGGAGTCAGGAGTCTGGAGTCAGAATGGTGCTTACGGAAAAATGCGTGTGCGTTCTCTCGATTCTTAGCTCGTGCATCCTGTCTCCTGTCCCCGGTCCCCCGGTCCCTTGGTTTCCCCTCTTTTCACACCTGCTTACTAATTAGGCATCCCTGTCTATACCGCTAAGGCACATGCGCACCTTTTGGGCGGACCTAACCAGAAGGACACGCAAAACAGGCTGAAATCGACGCCATTGCCCGTCTGGCATTGTGATTGCATCGCGAAGGCCGAGGCTCACTGTGTTGGTGGCCTCAGATGGTCCTACACAGGTTCCCCCCACCCCTCGAATTGAATCAGGAGACGCACACTATGATCGGACGGATTACCAAAACCATGACCGCAGTCGCGGTGCTCGCCGCCATGGCCCTTCTGCCCGGCATTCGGGCCCAGGCCCAGGAAGAGGCGGCTGCCGCTGACCCCAACACGGGCGCGATTTCAGTCACGGCCGGCGTTGACTACATCAGCCAGTACTGGTTCCGCGGCCTCGCCCAGGAAAACCAGGGCGCCATCGTTCAACCCTACGTGGACTTAGGCTTCAACCTTTACTCGGCCGAAGAAGGCCCGCTCAGCAGCGTCGATCTGAACGTCGGCATCTGGGGCAGCCTTCACAGCGGCCCCAGCGGTTCAGGCATCGGCGGTCCCGGCAACTTCCTCTATGAAATGGATTACTACGCCGGCATCAGCGCGACCATTCTCGACTTCACCGCCGGCGTGATCTACACCGCCTACACCAGCCCCAACGGTTTCTTCGCGACCACGCAGGAAATCGCCGTCAAGGTCTCATACGACGACGCTGCCCTGTGGAAGAGCCTGATCGGCGAGTCCAGCGGCTTCGGCGGCCTCCAGCCGTGGGCCCTGATCGCCTTCGAGTTTGACGGTGCTGCCGACGGCGCCTCCAAGGGCATCTATCTCGAACTGGGCATCAAGCCCAGCATCGAACTCGGCTTCATCGAGAAGTACCCGATCACGCTCAGCTTCCCCATCGTCCTGGGCCTGAGCCTTGACGACTACTACGAAGTCGGCACGACCGACAGCACGTTCGGCTACGTCACGCTCGGCGTGGAAGCCAGCGTGCCCCTGTCGTTCATCCCCGCACGCTTCGGCTCATGGGACTTCCATGCAGGCGTGTACGTCATCGTCCTGGGCACCAATCCCAAGGCCATCGCCGGCGGTGCTGTCACCGGCGGTGACACTGCTGAGATCTTCGCGAAGTTCGGCATCGGATTCAGCTATTGATGAAGGAAACCATTCCTTCACATTCGTTTCGTACAGTTTGACACTCGGCACTTCTCATCTGAATTGCGGCCCGCTAGGAACCCGGGCCGCATGAGTGCCAGCCTCCGGGCTCGACCTCGTGGACCAGGTCGAGCCTTTTTCGATTTGCACGACACGCAATAGTGTCAACAACATCCGCATTAGCAACAACAACAACCATAGCCCCCGGCGGAAGCCGGGGGTTTTCGCATACCTGCCGAAACGGTCGATTCCGCAAGCTGTTGACAACCCCCGGCTTCCGCCGGGGGCTATACACTTCATGCAATTCCAGCGCATAGGTTACGATGAGCTTCTCACACAGGAGACCCTCATGCAACGGATCACCATTCTCATCGCGCTCGCACTGCTCCTGGCGACCCCCGCCATCGCCGCGGACCGCTCGCCGAACATCGTCGTCATCTTCATCGATGACATGGGTTACGCGGACATCGGCCCCTTCGGCGCCACGGCTTACAAGACGCCGCACCTGGATCGCATGGCCAAGGAGGGCCGGCGGTTCACCGACTTCTACGTCACGCAGGCCGTCTGCTCCGCCAGCCGCGCGGGACTTCTCACCGGTTGCTACAACGTGCGCGTCGGTATTCAGGGCGCGCTGGGGCCGGCCGCGAACTTCGGCTTGAATCCGGAGGAGATGACCATCGCCGAGGTCTGTAAGCAGAAAGGCTATGCGACGGCCTGCTTCGGCAAGTGGCATCTCGGGCATCACACCAAGTTCCTTCCGCAGGCGCAGGGATTCGACGAGTACTTCGGCTTGCCGTACTCCAACGACATGTGGCCTTATCACCCCGGCGTCATGCACCTGCCCATGGAAGAACGCCTCAAGCGCTGGCCGCACCTGCCCTTGATCGAGGGCAGCAAGGTGATCAACGCCCAGGTGACCGGCGAAGATCAGGAGCAGCTCACCACGCAGTACACCGAGCGGGCTGTGAAGTTCATCGAGAAGAATAAGGACAAACCTTTCCTTCTGTATCTACCGCACAGCATGGTGCATGTGCCGCTGTACGTGTCGGACAAGTTCAAAGGCAAGAGCGGCGTCGGACTCTTCGGCGATGTGATGATGGAAGTCGATTGGTCCGTCGGTCAGATTCTGGACACTCTTCGCAAGAACAACCTCGACAAGGACACGCTCGTCATCTTCACCAGCGACAACGGTCCCTGGCTAAGCTACGGCGAACACGCCGGCAGTGCCGAGCCCCTGCGCGAAGGCAAGGGCACGATGTTCGAAGGCGGCTGCCGCGAGTCGACGATTATGTGGTGGCCCGGCAGGATTCCCGCGAACACGACCTGCGAAGAGCCCGCGATGACGATCGACATTCTCCCGACTATCGCGAAGCTGATCGATGCGCCGCTTCCTGAGAAGAAGATCGATGGCAAGAACATCTGGCCGCTGATCGCGGGGAAGGATGGCGCGAAGAGTCCACATGAGGCTTACTTCTTCTACTGGGGCGGCCAGCTCCACGCCGTGCGCATGGGCCAGTGGAAGCTGCATTTCCCGCACGGCTACCCCACGCTGGCGGGCAGGCCCGGCGGCAAGGACGGTAAGCCCAACAACTACAGCAACGGGCAGATCGGTTTGTCACTGTTCGACCTCAAGAACGACATCGGCGAAACGAAAGACGTGAAGGATGCCCATCCGGATGTCGTTGAGAAGATGAAGAAACTCGCGGATGAGATGCGAAAGGAACTGGGCGACACCGCGACGAAGACCAAGGGCGAAGGCGTGCGTCCGGTGGGTCGACTTTAACGCCGGGTTCGGGCGCCATGGGTAAGCGAGGTCTGCCGAGCTTACCCGTGCGAGCGCCTCTGGACTTCCGCACGGGCAAGCTTCGCGGACTGCGCTTGCCCATGGCACCCGACTGAGGCGCACAGCGAGCAAGCCCGCCGCCATAGGGTCACCGGTTCATTCATCATCATCCGCCTACTTCTTCCCCTTCCGCTTATCCCCGAGATTCACGATCGGATCCCAGTTCGGATTGGTCACGTGCTCGGCTTCCATGATCGCTTCGATCCTTTTTACCACGTCCGCATGTTGCTTGGCCACATCGTTCGCTTCCGCCGCATCCTTCGACAGGTCATACAACTCCAGCGGCCCTTTCAATGCCGTGCGATATCCCTTCCAGTTGCCCATGCGCACTGCCTGCTGGAACGGTGCCGGGCCTTCGTAAATCTCCCAGTAGAGCGACTCGTGCTTCGTCGATTGCGTCGCACCCAGCAGCGTCGGCAGGATGCTGATGCCATCGGTCTTCTTCGGCTTCGGCGCGCCCGCCAGATCACACAGCGTCGCAAACGCATCGACGTGCGACGTAAGCAAGTCGCTCGTCGATCCCGCCTTCACCTTCCCCGGCCAGCGGGCGATCAAAGGCATCCGAATCCCGCCTTCGTACAGCGATCGCTTGAGACCGCGCAGGTCGCCGCTACTGTTAAACGTCTTGACGCCAGGCCCCGATGCCCCGTTGTCACTGGAGAAAATCACCAGCGTCTTCTCATCGAGCTTGAGCTCCTTCAGCTTCGCCATCACCGTGCCCAAGTCCCTGTCGAGCCGGGCGATCATGGCCGCGTGATTCTTCACCGGTTGCGGCCAGGGCTTGTTCGAGAACGGCTCATCACTGGGAATCTCAAAGTTACCGTGCGGCAACGTCCAGCAGCCGTACACGAAGAACGGCTTGCCCTTGTTCTTCTCGATGAACGCGATCATCTCATCCATGATCATGTCCACGGCATACGTGTCGCTCTTTCCCGCTTTACCCGACACGCCGTTGCCGCCCTTGAGCGCTTCCTCTTTGCTGTTGCGGACGAGAAAGGC
Source organism: Phycisphaeraceae bacterium (assembly GCA_040902585.1). Lineage (GTDB taxonomy): Bacteria > Planctomycetota > Phycisphaerae > Phycisphaerales > Phycisphaeraceae > JBBDXA01. Next base: position 512 of record JBBDXA010000046.1, on the reverse strand, counting down.
GGGAAAGTAGTTGTGCGCGTGCGTCTGATCGTAGTAGCCGTAAAAGAGATCGAAGCCATGCGCTTCGGGAACGCCGGTGGTGCCGGGGTTGCCCAGTGCCCACTTGCCGAAGCCCGCCGTCGCATAGCCGGCCTTCTTCAGGGGTTCGGCGAGTGTGACCTGATCGGCGCGCAGGGCGATGAGGCCGTTCTTGCTGGCGTTGGCGCGGCGGGTGCAGTGACCGGTGTGCATGCCGGTCATGAGCACGCAGCGCGTCGGGGCGCAGACCGCGCTGCCGGAGTACGCGTTGGTGAAGAGCATGCCTTCGCGCGCGAGTTTGTCGACGTTGGGCGTGGGCACGACCTTGCCGCCGTAGGGGCCGAAGTCGCCCAGACCCGCGTCGTCGACCATGATGTAGATGATGTTGGGTTTCACCTCGGCGGCCAGCGAAGGTGGCGCGAATGAGGTGAGGAAGATGAGGCAGGTGATGAGCGTTCGCATGATCAAATCCTTCCAAGCCCGATGGCGAGTCT
>JBBDXA010000045.1:43653-46264 GCA_040902585.1 Phycisphaeraceae bacterium | reverse complement strand
AAAAAGCCCGGTGATCATCGTGCGACGAACGTTGAATTCGAAGCACGCTTATTATCGTGCGCTCGACCCTCCCCCTGCCCCTCCCTGGGAGGGAGGGGAGTTCGAGCCAGCCCGTGCGAAAGGTACCTTTCGCCACGCCTCACCGCTCGAAAAAATCCTGCCAGATAAACTCCTGCAAGGCCCACTTGCCGTTGGTGATCTTGGAAAGATCGCCATCGCCGGGCATCCACAGGTTCATGTACTGGCTCATCGCATCGCGCTTCCACGTCACGCGCCCGTCCAGGAACAGCGTGTTGTAGCCGTCACCGTGACCGAAGTCGCGCCCGTACAGCACCTCGCGCCGCGTCCAGTGATCCGCCACGATCGCCGCCTCCGGCTGCTTGCGACTGGGCGGCCGATTCACCGCGGGCCCGAACGTGCTCCTGTAGTGATACGCAAACCCGCGATGACTCGTCGGCCCCGGCTTACCCGCCGCCGGCCAGCCGCCCATCGTATTCGGCGCGAACCACGGATCATCGCCCGCCACGTCCACCACATCGAACTGATTCCACGGATGCTTCCAGCTCGGGCAATAGTACAGCTTCGCATCGGTGGCGTAGCCGCGCGTGATGAGAAACGCCAGGCCCATCGGCTGCTGCTGGGACACGTTGAAGGTCGAGTCGATGCCGTTGCCGGGAATGAGCGTCGCGTTCCCGCCGGGGTACTTGCCCAGCGAGTCGAGGATGTAGGCCGCCAGCCCGCTATAAATCTGATGCAGGTTGTTGGCGCAGACCGAACGCTTGGCCATCTCTTTCGATCGGCCCAGCGCGGGCAGCAGCAGCGAGATCAGCAGCACGATGACCGCCACGACCAGCAGCATTTCCACAAGCGTGAAAGCGCGGCTGAATCGGAGACGTCGCATGGCATGCGATCCTGATGGTTGATCGATGACTGATCCGGGACAGGTCGCAGGATTGTACCACAGCGAACGGCAGCGGGAACACCGTCCCGTTGGGAGGCGCGCCAACGGACGCCGGCAGAGGTTGCCGGGTGCCATGGGTAAGCGAGTCGGCGAGCTTACCCGTGTCGGGAGCCTGCAACCCACTGCACGGGTAAGCTCGCGGACTCGCTTACCCATGGCACCAAAACGTGCTCTATCATGCCTTCGCCACGCGGCGACGGCGCAAGCCCAGGGCGCTCAGGCCGCCCAGCGCCAGAAGGGCCGTGCCCGGCTCAGGCGTGGCGGCCTCGAAGAAGCGCACTTCGCTCAGGCCGACGAAGCCGTTGTCGCCGCCGTGGTTGGTCAGGTCATCGAAGCGGATGAACCGCGCCAGCACGCCGCCGAGATTGAACGTCTGGTGGAAGTCGCGATTGGCGGCCCCCGGCGCGGCGAAGAGATTCGTCGTGCCGATCACGGTGAAGTTGATGCCGTCCTCGGAGGCGAGGATGGTCAACTGGTCAATGCCGCGAGCGCGGTTCTGACCTCCCTCGTTGTAGTTCCAGATCTGCACATCGCCCACGAAGTGGTTGGTGCCCAGGTCGAAGGTGATCTGCGGATCGAGGTCAGGCGTGCCGAACGCGCCGCTGGAGCCGCGATTGAGCCAGAAGACGCCTTCGGGACCGACACTGTGCTGACCAGTCACGGGATTGAAGCCTGAGCCATCCACCACGTGGCTGGCGGCGCGATCAAACGGAGCCAGCAGTTCGCTCGACGCCGTCGCCGTGACACCGGTGATGAGCGCTCCCGAGCCCAGCACGTGACTGCCGTCGAAGCGCACTTCGCTCAGGCCGGTGAAACCGTTGCCGCCGCCGTGGTTGGTGAGATTATCGAGCTTCACGAACCGGGCCGTCACGTTCATGTTGACGATCTGCGAGAAATCCAAAGCCGTATTGCCCGGTGCCTGGTTCAGCCCGATCACGCCGAGGTTGGTGTAGGTGATGCCGTCGTTGGAAACCAGAAGCGTGGCGTTCTGCACGCCGCGATTCGTGATATTCACTTCGTTGTAGTTCCACACCTTCATCGAGCTGATGTTGTACAGCGCGCCCAGATCGAAGGTGATCTCCGGCGAAGCATCAATCGGGCTGCCGCCCGTCGTGATCGCGCCTTCGTACCGCGTACCGCCGCAGCAGATGCCGTCGTTGGTCGCACTCAGCCACATCGTCCCGTCCGGCAAATTCGAATGCGTCCCGGTGATGGCATTGAGCCCCGAGCCATCCACCGTCATAGACGCCTGGCGGTTGAACGCCCCGTTGAAAGCGAGTTCACTGGACACATGGTCCACGCGAACGCCGGTGATGGTGACCGCTTGAGCCGCCGCGGCGAAAGCGAGAATGGAAACGAAAGTGAGGAAGGGACGCAGCGACATAGATTCTCCTTACTTGGATGTGAATACGTCTGACACAACAACGAGGCATCAGGTGTCGGAATCGACAGGTAAAGGATACCACAATCGCCCGCGGAACAGCAATCATTCCGCAAAGAATCCTCCCGGTCAACCAAAGGCAAGCAATCGCCCTGCCCTCCACCCATCCCCCTTTCCAATCTCCACGGCCCGGCGGTAAACTCAACGCTTCCCCTCAGGAGGATCATCATGTCCCTTTCCACGCCCTACTCCCCCCCCCCCCCCCCCCC
>JBBDXA010000045.1:0-43643 GCA_040902585.1 Phycisphaeraceae bacterium | reverse complement strand
GCTTCGCACGCTGCCTCGCCGCCCTGCTCCTCGCGCTGCTCACGCCCCCCGCCCTCGCCGCCCCCGCCCCCGCCCCCGCGCCTACTCTCCGCGCCGGTGCCGCAGTCGTGGATATCACGCCCCAAGAATTTCCCCTCAACCTGCCCGGCGGATTCAGCGGCAACGAAGCGACCAAAGCAGCCGACCCGCTCCACGCCCGCGCCCTCGTCCTTACCGATGGCACCACCACCCTCGCTCTCGTCGTCGTCGATAACCTCGGCCTCGCGCCCGAAACCATCGAAGAAGCCAAGACCCTCGCCGCCAAAGCCACCGGCCTTCGCGCTGACCACATGCTCATCGCCTCGACGCACACCCACAGCGCCCCCGTCAGCAACGGCACGCAAGGCCCCGCGCTCGCCTATCGCAAACTCCTCATCGAAGGCATCGCCCAAGCGATCACCAAAGCCCATGCCGCGCTCAAGCCCGCGAGCCTCGGCGTCGGCGTGCAACCGCTGCCCGAAGAAGTCTTCAACCGGCGCTGGTTCCTCAAGCCTGGCAAGATGCAGGCGAATCCATTCGGACAGATGGACACGGTCAAGATGAATCCCGGCAACAGCCCGGATGTGCTCGATCGCCCAGCCGGGCCTGTCGATCCCGACATCACCGTCATCTCCGTTCGCGACGCGAAGAATAAACCGCTCGCCCTCTTCGCGAATTACGCCCTGCATTACGTCGGCGGCGTTCCGGCCGGGACCGTCTCGGCTGACTACTTCGGCGAGTTCGCCCGCCTCATGCCCAACCGCCTTCGCGCCGGCAGCGACTTCATCGCCATGATGGCCAACGGGGCATCGGGTGACATCAACAACATTGCCTTCGGGATGATCCGCCCGCCGCGCGAGCCGTTCGAGCAGATTCGCATCGTCGCCGGCAAGGCAGCCGACGCCGCCTTCTTCGCCGCCGCCCGCGCGGAGTATCGCAATGATGCGCAGCTTGCGATGGTCGAGCGCGAAGTCACGCTCAGCTACCGCAAGCCGAGCGAGCAGCAGATCAAGCACGCGAAGGAAGTGCTGGCGATCACCGACGAGGCCGAGCTCGCGAAGCTCCCCCGCCTCGCCGATCATTACGCCCGCCGCACCCTCACCGCCGCCGAGCGCCCCGGCAGCGTCACCGTCACAATCCAGGCCATCCGCATCGGCGACTTTTGCATCGTCGGCATCCCGTTTGAAACCTTCGTCGAGATCGGACTCGATCTGAAAAAGCGCAGCCCCTTCGCCCGCACCATGGTCATCGGCCTCGCCAACGGCCGCCACGGCTACCTCCCCACCCCCGAGCAACACCGCCTGGGCGGTTACGAAACCTGGCTGGGCACCAACTACGTCCAGGAAGACGCCTCCGTGATCCTCAGCGACCAACTCGTCGAAATGATGAAACAGATCGCGCCGAAGAAGTGAGCCGCTCACGGCTTAGCGCATAGCCCGAGCGCCGGAAATCAGTAAGCCAGATCCCACCGCTTCTTGTTCAAGTCCGCCGCCCCGGTCCCGTAATAGAAAGTCTCTTCCTTCTTGACCGCTTCGACATGGGCATCGTAGAAGGCGATGTTGGCGACATCGTCGTTGCCCCGGCGATGTCGCGGGAGCAACCCGCCCCAGCCGCCGTTGTCGATGATGCCCAGATCGAAGAACCGCTTGTAGTCCGAATTGGCCGAGTTCATCCACCAGTTGTCGCCGTCAGCGAATTGAAACTTGCTCGAGGGCGACACGATGCCGCCGGAGCGCAGGCTGGTGCCGCTCTTCTCGCGGTTGTAGGCGATGCCGCTTTCGTGGCCCCAGTAATCGTTCTGCATACAGTACTTGGGCTTACCCTGGCTGGGACAGTCAAAGGAATCGGGCCACTGGCAGCCGGCGGCGAAGCCTGAGCCGTAGATGCCGGGGTTCGTAAGCCACTTGTTGGACACCGTCTCAACCGACAGGCCCAGGCGCTGAGTGAAGTCCGGATCGACCGACCAGAATCGCGTGTAGTTGACGCCCTTGTAATTGCTGCCGCCGTAGGTGTTGTAGATGAACCAGCCGTTGTGATCGATCGAGTAGCTGCGATTGGCGATGGCGGTCTGCCGCATTACGTTCTGGCACTGGATGAACCGGGCATGTTCGCGCATGGAGGCGATGTTGGGCATCAGCATCGCCAGCAAGATCATGACAATGGCGATCACGGCAAGCAGTTCGGGCACCGTGAAACCAATAGCGGATCGGAAAGCGGGAGTATGACGCATCGAATAACCTCGGTGTGATGAACGCGAGCAGGCAGGCAGGCAGGCAGGCAGCGGAATCGAGCCAATCGGGCCGGAACGACAATCGAACCCGGGAGAAGCATCCGCGTCGGGGCATTAGAAATGTAGCCGTCGCCGAAGTGTAAAAAGCATCAATATGCGCCGTTTTTCAATCATTCTCTTTCAACACAATCCAGGCGGCGCTTCACGATCGCCGCGTCCCTTGCCGCCGGTTCACAACGTCGTCCGGCGGCGATACTCCCCCGGCGACATGCCCAGTTCCCGGCGAAAGACGGCATTCATCGTCGCGACGTTGGCGAAGCCCACCTCCCGCGCGATCACCTTCAGCGGCTCGCTGGAGTCGATCAACTGGCGCTTGGCGCGCTCCACTCGAAGCCGGCGAATCTCCGTGGCGATCGGCCGGCCCAGGTGCCGGCGAAACCGCCGCTCCAGCGTCGGCCGCGACACGTGAATCGCATCAGCCACCTCGTTGACATCAATCAGCATGTGACAGTTCTCGCCGATAAATCGCAGCGCCGCCGCCACATCCTCATCTTCCACCGCGAAGAAGTCCGACGACTCGCGCGAAACAATCCCGATCGGCGGCAGCAGCATCGGCTTGACCTGTCCACGGGGCGCCGGCCTTTTCATCAGACCGTCGAGCAGCCGCGCCGCCTCGTAGCCCAGCCGTTCATAGCCCATATCCACACTCGTCAGCTTCGGCGGCGGGTGCTCGCAGAAAACCAGGTCGTTCGTCCCCGCGATGATCGCCACATCCAGCGGAATCCGCAGCCCGCGCGCGGCGCACTGCTGGGCCACAAATCGACCCAGCTCCTCGGCACCGGCAAGCACGGCGATGGGCACGGACCATCCATTCATCCAGGTCGTGATCTGCTGCTGCATCCCTCGCCACCCCCGCGGCGTGTCAAGATGCAGCGAACGCAACGAGATGGAATCACAAGGAAACCCGGCCCGGTTCACCACCTCGGCAAAGGCCTGGGCCTGGGTGATCTCGGCGCTGTCGCGCCGCGACACGGACGCGAATCGCCGAAAGCCGCGCGAGAGCAGATGCTCGGCGCACAGCCGCCCGGCCGCCTTGACATCCGGCAGCACCGAAGGCAGATTCCGGGCCGGTGAATTGGCCCAGACATTCACCACCGCGATGCGCCACGTCTCCGCCCGCCGCGCCAGCAGCGTGGTGGCGCGGGCGATGATGCCGTCGTAAGGCACCTGGCCCCGCCGGCTTGCCGGCAGCGTGCGGTCGGCAAACTCGTCCACCACGCACTCCCAGTTGCCGCGCTCAGCCGCGTACCGCTGCGTGCCTTCAAACACCGCGATGTGCCGGTTAAGCGGCCAGTTCAGTTCCAGCATAAAAGCAACGCGACGTTTAACAGCCATGGAAGCAATCCCGTGGGTTGATGGAACTTTGATCTAATTTGACGTAAATCATACCTCATGTCGTGATAGCTTGTCAGATGAAGTGTCGCCTGACTTTTCTGAGCCGACACACGAGCGCGTACGCTCCTCTTGCAATGGAGCACGCTGCGATCGAGTGATCCCCGCGCGTTTTTTCAACCCTCTTGACTGGAGATGGAACATGAAGACGTTTCTTAATTCGACCTTGTTCGCCTGCGCTTCGCCGCCGGCGGCCTGATGGCGCGGCGACGACCACTCAATTGATTGCGCAAGGACGACCCTCCGCAGGCCCTTCACCTGCAGGAGTAACACACCCCTGCCGGTGTACAGGTTCCTTCTGGGAGCCGCATCAGTTGATGAAAGCCAGTTTCTCAGCGTAACTCAAACATGCTTCTGCCAACCGGCTCGTTGCCGAAAGCAGAAGGATCACACACTCCCCCTCAGTCAATAGGAGACAGTTATGAATTCCAATAGAGCTCTCTCGATTGTTGCAGTCGCGACCCTGGCGGCATGCCTGATGCCGTCAAATGCCTTAGGTGTCGTCGCGTTGACGGCTTACTACGACTTCGAAGGCGCGGGTGTCGATCGCTTTGACGATCCGGCCGGCGCGTTCGCTGACGATCTGACCGGCCAGTTCAACCCGGCATTCTCCAACGACACCGCCGGTGCCTTCGTCGGAACCCAGTCTGCATCGTTTGACGGCAACAGCGCGTTGTTCACCGAATCGTTCACCACGGACCTGGGGCCCGATGCCAGTGCCTTCACCATTTCGTTCTGGATCAAGGCAACGGATGCGGACCAGGAAGCTGACAACACGCGCCTGATGACCACTCTGATCGTGCCGCCCAATTCAAACAACACCATTCCGTACTGGCAGATTGAAGGGTTCGGCAGAGGCAGCAACGGCGATAAATTGAACCTGCGCATTCAGAACAACGGGACGGGCAAAAACTGGTTCAGCCCCAACGCAACCAACGCCATTGCCAATCCGGGCGAAACGGCCGACTGGCATCACGTGGTCCTGGTCCAGTCCAATACGGGCGGCACCGATGGCGGCGCTTACTCCCAGACTTTCGTTGACGGCGTATCGACGGGATACCTCCTTATGGATCCTGTCTTCGACGGGTTCACCATCGGCAACATCGCAGGTGAATTCATCATCGGCGGACACGCCGAGAACGCCGGCGGTCGCGCGTTCACCGGGTTGCTCGACGACGTGGCCCTTTGGTCAGGCATCCTGTCGGATGCCGACATCCTCGCGCTCGCCGAGGGCCGATTGAGTCCATCGGCCTTTCTGGCATCCACGGATGTCCCCGAACCCGCCAGCCTCATGCTCCTCACCCTCGCCGCCGGCGGCCTGATGGCGCGGCGACGACGACTCAACTGATTCGCTTTAGCTTAGCCTTCTCCTTCATGGGTCACCTCGCCGTCAAACGCAGGTGGCCCATTTCCTGCGCCGACGGACCAGTCGCCAACGGTGGGCCGACACCGTACGGCGAACTGAACCTCAGCAAAGCCTACCGCCGGACGCCCGAAGAGTTTCCTCGCCGCCCTCGACACACGCACGCCGGGAGGTGGGCATCGCCGAGAGCCCGCCTTACGCGCGATGCCCGACTTACTTGCTGCGCGTTCGCCCGTGCAATAAATTAAGTACGGTAAACGTTAACCATTTATCCGCCCCCGGCGGCGGCGCGATCGGTTTGCGCCGCAGGTGCCTTCCGCAGGACGTTGGCCGTGTCTAGTAGACACCGGGTAGACACGAGGTAGACATTCTGGAACTGCTTATGAAAACAACAGTTACATGCAAATGGCCACCAGGGGGTAGGGGGTATGGTAGACATGTGTCTACCACGGGGAAACCCTCGGGTGGGTGCGGCAGGCGCGAGCCGGCGGGTTTCCAGGCCTGTTCGCCTGTGTCGTTGGTGGAGTCGGCCGCCCCGGTCGCTTGCCTGAGCCTGATATGATTGAGCGTTCCAACCGCCTTGCCGAATGGTGAAGTATGGTCTCCCGCATGCCTGAATCTGAACGTGATGCCGAAGGGTTCGCCCAGCCGAAGCCCGTGCGGATGACGCGCCGGCGCAAGGCCGCGCTCAAGGCGATCGCGGTGCTGCCCACGCTGTTCACGCTGGGCAACCTGCTGTGCGGGTTCTTCGCCATCTTCATCGCCAGTCGCGATCCGCTGGTGCCGCTGCCCTTCGGTTGGTCGCCGCTCACCTTCGCCGCGATGGCGGTGTTCCTGGGCATGGTGTTTGACGCGATCGACGGCCGCATCGCCCGGCTCACCAACCAGACCAGCGAACTGGGCGAGCAGCTCGACTCCTTTGCCGACATGGTTTCCTTCGGCGTCGCGCCCGCCTTCATCGGGGTCATGCTCATCGATCTGCAAGTGCCCTTCCTCGAATCGACTGTCCATGACACGCTGATCAATCGCGCGGTGCTGATGGTGGGCGGGTTGTATGTGGCGTGTGCCGCGCTGCGGCTGGCGCGGTTTAATGTTGAGATCAAGAGCCCGGCCGTTTCCGATCACACCTACTTCAAGGGCCTGCCTTCGCCCGGCGCGGCAGGCACCGTCGTCAGCTTCGTCCTCCTGCACGAACACTTCCTCGCCCCGCTCATGCGCGAGCACCGCCTCGTGGAAAAGGCCGCCCAGACCGTCGTCGAACCCTGGCCGCTGTGGTTGAGCAAGATCGGCATGATCGCGGTGATGTTCCTCGTGGCGCTCGCCATGGTCAGCCGGCTGCGCTACGTACACGTGATGAACAAATACTTCCGCGGCAAGGCGAACCTTAACTTCATCGTGCTCATTCTCATCAGCTTCATGATCTTCCTGATCGAGCCACAGGTCACGATCGTCACCTGCCTGCTGCTGTATGGCTTGAGCGCGCCGCTGGCGTGGACGTGGTACAAGACCTTCGGCAAGAAGGGGCAGAGTCTGGAGATGTGGGTGCCGGATGAGGATGATGAGGATGAGGAAGAGGAGCCGGCGGCTGAGTGAAGCCTGAAGTGCCGGTGCTGACATTCATCGCCCCATCACACCTGGTTGGACGCGACGGACCTCAGCCATTCTTTTCATCACCTTTCTGCCCTGATTTGAAGCTGTTGATCGCTCGATTGACCTCGCCGAGGCGCTTATGAAACGCACTGGCATTCTTGATCGTCTTATCGTTCAGCTCGGCGGTCACCGCGTTGAGCTGCCTGATCACTTCAGCGGCCACGAGCTTGCTCTTGGCGATGCCTTCGCTCAGTTTCGCGGGTTCCATCTTCTTGCCGGCGAGCAGGCCGATCTCGTTGAACCTGCTGGCACAGACATCCATCATGTAAGAGCCCAATTGGGGCGTGGAGCTGAAGCAGTACCACTGAGGCTGGACTTCCATGTGAACGCCGAACGAGCCGTCGTCCTCAGTCACCACGAACACGCGCTCCGTCGCCGTGCCGCCCGTCGTTCGCCGAACCTCGAAGCCGACGTTCAGGATGTTCGCCGTACGCGTCGGCTGGACCGTCACGGAGAGGAAGCTCGGTGCCGCCCGCATCGGCTTGGGAAGCAGGTTCTGCTGCTCATCCGTGCGGCCCGCTTGAAGCGTTCCCTTCTCGCCGAAACGCTGCTTCACCGCCTGCACCATGTCATCCCATGCTTTCTCGATCGCAACGAAATCGCTTTCAAGTTCGGTCAGCACGCGCCGGCCATCGGAGAACAGCGTGGGTGCCACCGCGATACGGTCACGATCGATGTAGTAAGCCTGATAGTGGACACGCGCGACCGCCTCTGCCGCCGCATCGGGCGTACGCGCAGGCCGGGTTGCGGACGGCCCCTCGCCCGCGCCGGAATCAGGCGCGCCACTATCCGAGCAATTCACCACACAAGACAGCAACAGAAACAACGCCGCGTGAATGGCTAACCGGTTCATGATCAATCCCCGTAAAGAACCTTGAAAGTGCGGAACACACTCGTCGTCCAGAGAATTCCTTACCACCAACCTCTCCGTTTGAAGAAGTACAACAGCCCGCCCGCGATGGAAAGACAGATCGTCCAAAAGCCGATGGGATACAGCCACGGCACAGCCCAGTCGTTCTCGGTTTCAGGCATGTTCCGGAAGTTCATCCCGTACACGCCTGCGATGAAGGTCAGCGGAATGAAGACTGTTGAAATGATCGTGAGCACCTTCATGACCTGGTTCATGCGATTGCTGATGGAAGTGATGTACGTTTCCGCGAGGCCGACCGCCATTTCGCGGTACGTTTCCAAGAGGTCGATGATCTGCACCGCGTGGTCGTACACGTCGCGCAGGTAGACGCGCGTGTTCTCGCTCATGCATTCATGCTGCTCGCGCTGGAGCGCGTGAACCATCTCCCGCATCGGCCAGACCTGTCTTCGCAGCAGCAGCAGTTCGCGTTTGAGCTGGTGAATCTGCTGCACGATCGCTTCGGAAGGATGCTCGAAGATTTCCTCTTCCAGTTCTTCGAGCCGATCGCCGTAGGATTCCAGGATTGGAAAACAATGATCGACGATCGCATCCAGCAGCGAGTAGACGAGGAAGCTCGAGTCGTTGAGCCGCAGCCGCGAGCCGGCCTTTTTGATGCGCGTGCGGATCGGGTCCCACACGTCGCCGTGCGATTCCTGGAAGGTGAGCACGGTCTTGTGGCCCAGGACAATGGTGATCTGTTCGCTGTGCAGGTGTTCCTCGCGCAGCTCGATCATGCGCGTGATGACGACCATGCGGGCGCGGGTGGCCCTGCCGTTGCCTTCGTAAAGATCCACCTTCGGCCGCTGCGGGACATGCAGGAGATCTTCCACCGCCAGCGGATGCATCTCATACTTCTCCGCCAGCGCCTGGATGACCGCCATGTCCTTGATGCCGTCGACGTTGATCCACCGCACCTGCGACCACTCAGGGCGATGGTGTACGATGAAGTCTTCCAGGTCGGAAATCTCCTCGACGCGGACGCGATCCGGCGCGTAATCGAAGCAGGTGACGTAACAGCCATCGGAAACGGTGGGCAGATGCGCGAGTTCCTTGTGCTCGATGCCCGGCGCGGTGCCGGGCTGCCGCGAAGGAGCGCGGGGCAGGTCGAACGTGGTGGACTCTTCGTAGAGCTCGCCGCCGCCGGAGTGCGGGTCGATCGCATCGAGCGAATCGAGCGAAGGCTCCGCTTCATCACTGGCGCGCGGGGCGGAGGCCTTGGGCGCGGCGGCCTTGTTACTCGCGGCAGGATCGACTTGATCGTTCATGAAGGTGCATCACATAGGCGTGCGAAGTTGGTTCGCGCTCATTCTACTCGATCGGTCGGGTGCCACGGGTCGAGGAGGCACCCATTGATGCAAGACATCACAACGCCGCGATGCGATGAAACTCATCCTTCAGCACCGCGTAGAGCCGCTGATATTGCTCGTGATGTTTCGCGTACATCGCCGCGGTTTTCTTCTCCGGCCTGAGTTTCTCCGTCTCGCGGATCGCCGCCTTGCACGCCTGCGGGACATCCTTCCACACGCCTGTGCCGACACCTGCGAGGATAGCGACGCCATAAGCCGGGCCTTCCTGGGCGTTGATGGTGGCGACGGGCTTGTTGTAGATATCCGCCTGGAGCTGGCGCCAGAACGCGCTGCGAGCGCCGCCGCCGGAGAGGCGAACAGTCTTGATGTCGATGCCCATGCCATCCATGATCTGGAGGGCGTCGCCCATGCCGAAGGTGACGCCTTCGAGCAGGGAGCGGATTATGATGCTGCGGTTGTGCCGGGCGGTCAGGCCGATCCATCCGCCGCGTGCCTTGGGATCAGGGTACGGGCAGCGCTCGCCGGTGAGGTACGGAAGGAAGAACAGCCCTTCACTGCCCGCGGGTGCCTTGACCGCCTCGGCGATGAGCAGTTCATAAGGATCGACCTTCCGCTTCTTCGCCTCGGCGATCTCGCTCAGGGCCATGTGATTGCGGAACCATTGGAAGGAGCCGCCCGCCGAGAGCATGCATCCGAACACGCACCACTTGCCTTCGACGGCGTGGCACATGGTATGAACGCGGCCGCTGGGATCGTAGGTCGGCTGATCGGCATGTGCGAAGACCACGCCGCTGGTGCCGAGCGTCGCGCTGACGATGCCGGCGCTGACGATGCCGTTACCCACCGCGCCGGCAGGTTGATCACCGCTGCCGCCGACGACCGGCGTGCCTTCCTTCAAGCCCAACTCCGCAGCCGCTTGTCGGCTGAGCACGCCGGAGACCACATGCGACTCATAGCACTTCGGCACCAGCGAGGAATCAATGCCCAGCATCGACATCAGCTTCGTGTTCCACGCCCGCTTCTTCACATCCAGCAGCAGCGTGCCGGACGCATCGCCCACTTCCGTCGCGTACTCGCCGGTCATGCAGTAACGGATGTAATCCTTCGGGAGCAGAATATGCTTCGTCTTCGCGTAGACCTTCGGCTCATGCTTGCGCACCCAGAGAATCTTGGGCGCGGTGAAACCGGTGAGCGCGGGGTTGCCGACCATGTTGATGAGCTTCTTGCGGCCGCCTGCTTTGCTCTCGATCTCAGCGCACTCAGCGCTGGTGCGCTGATCGTTCCACAGGAGCGCGGGGCGCAGCGGCTGGCGGTCATCGGCGAGAAACACCGAGCCATGCATCTGCCCGGACAGGCCAATGGCGGTGACCTGATCGCCCGCGACCTTGGCCTTCTTGAGGACGAGTTTGGTGGCTTTGCAGGTGGCGCTGTACCACTGAAGCGGGTCCTGCTCGCTCCAGCCGGGCTGCGGGGAGCTGATGTCATGCTCCGCCAGCGCGGTGGCGAGCACGTTGCCTTGATAGTCACACAGCAGCGTCTTGGTGCCGGACGTGCCGATGTCGATGCCGAGGAGATAGGACATGAAGCGAGCCTTTCGGGTGCGTGTTGCGATGAAGGCTCGACAATTTACTGGCGAGTGCGCGGCGCGGCAATGCCATTAGTTCGCGTCGGGCGGCCGCAGGTCCGACTCGGTGATTCGGAGTTCATCCAGGGCAAACGGGCGACCGCATTCCGGGCAGAGGTGATCCTTAACGCCGACGAGATGGTATTCGCAATCGGGACAATACGGGCCAACGCCCAACTTCGGATGCCTCCACCAATGCATGAGTGTCAGGATCAACGCGATGGCGAGTATCGCGAGAGAGGCGTTTCCCGCGGCAATCTCCCACGCCTTTCCAATACCGAAATCCAGCGACCGGTCGGTGGTGACCAGGAAGCCGGATCCAACGCCGATCCACAAACCCGAGACTTCAATGGCGACGGCGGCGATCGCCTGCGTCGTCACATATCGCCGATGAACCGCGATGAAGAGCAGCGGCAATGCCTGCGTGAACACGAATGCCATGATGCCGTAGATGAACGGACCGCCGGCGTTCTTGTTGGCGGTGACGAACGATCCAATCATGAACCCTACCACGCATGCCGCAACGGCGTCCGGGCCGACCACATGCGTCGCCCAAGGCACCGGCGGCAGGCGAAACGTCGGGCGCGTCTGCATCGAGCGCCAAAGTCGGGAAAGAAAGGGTTCGCTGGGATGTTGGATGGTTCGATCCTCGCGGAGCAATTGGAGCCGGAGCGAAAACCTGAACAAAGTGCCGAAATAATGCAGACCAAGACGCGATGCCTAAGGCGCGGGGCAAACCTCTTCGACCTTCACGCTGAAACCTTTGAGCACCTCGGATTCAACTGTCTGGCCCGGCACCCACTCGCCCTTCTTCACGTGTCCGAACTCCCGCATCACCCACATCTCAATCGTCCGAACGTCCGGGTCGACGACCCAGTATTCGAGTACGCCGTTTGTCATGTAAAGCGTCAGCTTGTCGCCGCGGTCCCGATCCGCGCTGCTGGGCGAAACGATCTCTACAAGAAGATCCGGCGCGCCGCGAAGATGTTTCGAAGTCAGAACCTCCCTCCGCTCGTTGCTCACATAGATAATGTCCGGCTCAACAATGGTCTGCGTTTCGCCCAGATCGATCTCCACATCCAACGGCGCTATAAGCACCTCACCGAACCGGTCACTGCGGACAAAAGTAGACATTGGCACGGCAAGTGCCATCAGTGTCCGCTGGTGATACAGATTTGGCGTTGGAGACATGATGATGTGCCCCTTGATCATCTCGTAATAGAACCTCGGAGGATTCACCAGCCGCATGTAGTCCGCGATCGTCCACTCGCCCTGCTGCGGCGGAACCCAGCGCTTGCCCCCGTCACTCGTTGTCGGATTGCTCGCGGCTCTTGTCATGGTTGATCCTTCGGCGTCCAACGATCATTTCAGTCTACCGCTATTATAGTCCTGTTCATCGACAAATCGCTGCCCTGCCACACAGGCGCGGCGGGCACGAACTAGGAGCAAACCCATGACCGACATCCTCGAAAACCAGCGCCTTCTCATCTTCGTCGGCGATGACTACGAAGACCTCGAACTCTGGTACCCCAAGCTGCGCCTCGAAGAGGCCGGGGCGCACGTCACCGTCGCGGGACAGGAGGCCAGCAGAAAGTACATCGGCAAGAACGGCTACCCCTGCGTCAGCGACACCGACATCGCCGAGATGGAAGCGGCTGACTTTCACGGCGTCGTGATCCCCGGCGGATGGATGCCCGACAAGCTGCGCCGCGATCCGAAAGTCCTCTCGCTCGTCGCGGACTTCGAGAAACAGAAAAAGCTGATCGCCTCGGTCTGTCACGGGCCCTGGATCGACATCAGCGCGAAGGTGGTGCGCGGGTACAAGTACACGAGCACGCCGGCGCTGAAGGATGATTTAACCAATGCCGGAGCGACGTGGGTGGATGCGCCGCTGGTGGTGGATCGCCATCATGTGAGCAGTCGTCGGCCTTCGGATCTGCCCGAGTTCTGCAAGGGGATTTTGCAGGTGCTGACCGCGGCGGTGGCGCAGGCGGTGTGAGACTTTCAGACCTTCACGAGAGAGATCATGATGAACACAGCCACACTCACCCTTGCAGTCGCACTCATCGCCTTCGCGCACGCCGCCTCGCCCCTCGTCGCCGACGACAAGCCCGCGCCCGTGCGCGTGATGTCCTTCAACATCCGCTACGGCACGGCCAACGACGGCGACAATCACTGGAACAAGCGCAAAGACCTGGTCATCGAAGTCATCAAGGCTTACGACCCCGACCTGCTCGGCACGCAGGAGACGCTCGCCTTTCAGCGCGAGTACATCGAAAAGAACACGGAGGGCTACGAAGGCTTCGGCGTCGGACGCGATGACGGCAAGGACAAGGGCGAGCAGACCGCCATGTTCTTCCGCAAGGCCCACTTCGAAAAGCTCGACGGCGGCCACTTCTGGCTCAGCAAAACGCCCGATGAACCCGGCAGCAAGAGCTGGGACACCTCGCTCACGCGCATGGTGAGCTGGCTCAAACTGCGCGACAAGAAAAACAAGGACGCCCCGGCGGTGATCTGGTTCAACACGCACTTCGACCATCGCGGCCCCGAAGCCCGCATCGAATCGGCCAAGCTCATCCGTCAGCGCGTGACGGACATCGCGGCTGATGCCCTCGTCATCGTCACCGGTGACTTCAACGCAGCCGAGGGCAGCAAGCCTTATCAGGCGATGTTCGAACCGCTCAACGAAAAGGCATCGCCCCTGGTTGATTCGTTCCGCAAGAAGCATCCGGAGAAGCTCGAGGAAGAAGGCTCGTTCAACAGCTTCGGTCCGCGTCCGGGCAAGGAACGCATCGACTGGATCGCGTGCTGCCGGCAATGGACGGTGCTCGATGCGAAGATCGATCGCTGGCACAAGGACGGGCGCTGGCCTTCGGATCACTTCCCCATCACCGCGGAGCTTCAGTCCAGGTGATGCGGCGCACGATCGCAGCCGCGGCGACAGCAGCCGTCTCGATGCGCATCACATGCGGGCCCAGTCGCCAGGGAACGCAGCCCGCATTCTTCGCCGCATCAGCCTCGTCAACCGTCCAGCCGCCTTCCGGTCCGATGAGCACGAGTACGCGACATGTTTCACGCAGACGTTCATCCACTGACTTGTCATCCGCATCGGCTGTCGATGCGAACAGCCGCAGATCATGATCCAGCGAGAGCAGAGAGGGGCCGAAGTCAGCAGTGGGTTCGACCCGCATCATGTGCGCCCTTCCGCACTGCTTGGCGGATTCCATCGCGGCCCTGCTGAAGCGTTCGAGTTTGTTGTCGCGCGGATCGACAATGCTTCGCGTGGTGCGCAGGGGAATGAGCCGATCGACGCCGAGTTGGCTGAGCTGCTCGACCATCGCATCGGCGCGCGGGCCCTTGGGAATCGCGACAGCCACATCCAGCCGCGGCTTGAGCGCCTGTTCCGTTCGCATCGACGCCACGCGCACCGTCACCTTCCTCCCCGCCTGCTCGATCGTGCCTTCCGCCACGCGCCCGCTGCCGTCCAGCAGTTCGACCCAATCGCCAGCCTTGAGCCGAAGCACGCGCACGGCATGATGCGACTCTTCCGCGCTCAGCGCGACGCTTGCGTCTGATAAGTGCTGGCCGCCCTCGCCTGCCGCAAGACCTTTGAGTTGATCGCAGAGGAATCGCTGCATCAAACTGAAACTCCATGCTCACGAAAGGAAAACTCGGAAATCACGGCTCGACGTTGTCCGCAGCTTAACCGCGGGCCTGCACACGC
Organism: Phycisphaeraceae bacterium; assembly: GCA_040902585.1. GTDB lineage: Bacteria > Planctomycetota > Phycisphaerae > Phycisphaerales > Phycisphaeraceae > JBBDXA01. The sequence goes on along the minus strand of JBBDXA010000045.1, from coordinate 29,365 downwards.
CGATAACGGACAAGGCCGGCGCAGCGAACGCCGGCGGTTCAACGTACCGCGCCGCAACCGGCAACGCGACACACGCATTCCCGTCGGAGCATCCCGTGTCTGACTCGAAGCCCGAATCCGAAGACAAACAGTTTCACGACGAAGTCGATGAACAGGCGAACGTCGCCGCTTCATCCGACTCTGACACTGCCACGGATACCGCAGCACCCGAGGCGGATGGGTCGGATCAGGCCACCGATCCGTTTGATGAGCCTCTCGACGGTGATTTCGAATCGCCCGAACAGGTGCTCGGCGAAGCGATGGTGGATCAGCTTCAGATGCTGTTGGACCAGGTCACCGCCGACGTAGATGCACCGGCCGATCGTGATGAAGGTGAGATCAACGACGCCCTCGCCACAGCACTGAATGCAACAGAGGAGATCGAAGAGACGGCTGAGCAGGCGGAGGCGTTGACCCTGGAGCTTGCCGATCTCGCGCGCCAGATCGATGGACTGGCGGAAGATCCGGTTGAGGCCTCGCCTGATGAAGAATCTAAATCACCGGACGAACTCAGCGCGGACGATATTCGCCAGATGACCCGCGGCGCGGCTGCCTCCTCGTCGGTCGCCACGCCTTCTGCAACCGCGGCTAAACCTGCCGATGAACCCCCCGCGCCGAGCACCGAAGCCATCGGACAGATCGATGAATACCTCTCCGGCCAGGCGGACACCGCCGTCGCCAACGAGTTTGAGACGGTACACGACGTGATGGCGGCCGAGCAGGCGCAGGATGCCGCCGTCGCTGATGCCGCGATGCGTGATGATCCGGGTGATCCCGATGCGATCGATGGTGAAGGTGCAGCGCCGATTGCGGAAGCGGCGCAGGAGAACGAAGCGCCGCAGGAAGCGACCGCAGAAGGTCACAGTGCTCCCAATGCCTCTCATTCACATGTTCGCCGCGCAGCCGCTGCCGAAGATTCAGTGTCGACTGACGCATCTGACGAGGACCCCTCGCTCAAGAGTCGTCTCGCCCGCATAGCCCGCAAGGCCGGCAAAGTCGCGGTGGTCACGCTTTTCACCGCGTGTACGCTCGTGAACAAGCCCTTGCGGAATAGCTCAGACACGACGAAGAAGATCGTGGGCTACGCCGCGCTGATTACCCTCGCCAATGCTTCAATGCTGCTGGTGGGCAAGTACGTGCTGGGTATCTTCGGCTGAACAATCTCAGCCTGCGCCTGCATCACACCGCTCCGCGCCTGTCGCCTTTCCCTTCTCGTGGAACGCCACGACCATCAGCACCACCGCCGCCATGCACAAACCCGCGCCGGTGAAGAACACCGCGCGCAGACTCACCTCCGCGATGTGGCCTCCAACAGCGTTGCCGATCAGGCGACTCGTGCCGTACACCAGCATCACGAAGAGCCCCTGCATCGAGTTGCGATATCGACTGCCCGCGTGGTCATTGATGAAGCCCGGCGGCGCGACGTGCAGCATCACCACCCAGATGCCGTGAAACACCTGCGTGCCGATCGCGACGAAGGGCGTGGGAAACGCCCCGAGCAGCGCGAGGCGCACCGCTGAGGCGAACATGCCCGCGATGAGAATCGCCTTGAGTCCCCAGCGGCGCAGCATCCAACCGAAGGCGAGGATGAAGCCGATCTCGATTGTCACGCCGATGCTGATGATCAGGCCCGCCCACTGCCGATCGATGCCGACCTCTTTCGTGAGGTAAATCGGATAGAACGTGTAGTAAGCCGCGCAGGCGAGATGCACGAGAAACAGCGCGACGGCGAAGACCAGCACGGGCGGCTGCACCATCGCCTTCAGCGCGGCGAGCGTGGGCAGGCTCCGCTTCACACCCGCCGGCTGCACGACTTCAACCACGCGCTCCGCCTCGGGCAGCAGCAGACTGTTCATCGCTGAAAGCAGACACATGATGGCTGCGGCGATGATCGCCACGTCAGCCTTGCTGCCTGTTGAGAGAAGGAAGAACAGAATCGCGTTGGGCACGAGGAAGCCGATGGTGCCCAGCGGTCGCAGGTGATGGTACGGCACCGCGGGCTGACCGAGTTCCAGCCGCCGGGCCTGCACGCTGAAGTGATAGGCATCGGTGAGCGGGGTGACGGGCATGAAGGTGAGCGCCCAGATGCTATAGCACAGAAGCGTGGGCCAGAAGCCTTGGACGAAGAGCATGGCCGCCAGGGCCGCGCCGCCGATGAGTGAGAGCAGGCCGATGAGCCTCCGCGAGGAAATGACCGTGTCGGCGAGCAGAGTGAGAAGGACCGGCGTCAGGACGGTGGCGATGCTGGAGACGCCGAAGACGTAGCCGATCTGCGCCGAGGTCAGGGCGCGTTCCTTCTCCAGGAACCCGGGCAGGAACGGCAACAGGCCGCCGTAGACGCCGTAGGCGAGAAAGAACTGGAGTCGCAGTGGAAGCATGGCTGAGCCGCGGTATGCCGCCTCAGCCGGTGAAGTGGTCGGCGTATTTCTTCTCGCGCAGCATCTGATCCGAAGGCACCATGGTGATGCAATCCCACGGGCAGACCTGCGGGCAGAGCGTGCAGCCGATGCAGCGCACCAGGTCAATGGAGCAGAACTGCATCACCTGTTCGTGCAGATGGCCGGGCATGGTGTCGATGCAGTCGACGGGGCAGACCGCGACGCAGGCTTCGCAGCCGGTACACAGGTCTTCATCGAGCAGGGCGAGTTGTTTGGGGGGCTTCTTGGCCATTCGAGTTTGGATTGTAGTGTGTATCGGCGGGAAGGGGCAAACGCTGCAACGGGAGGTGCGCCCTACTCATCAGCCGCACGCTTCTTGAGCCATTCAATCGCCGGCTGATGCCCCTTGGCCGCGGCCTTGCGCATCCATTCCATCGCCTTCGCTTCATCCTTCTCCACCACTTCGCCCAAGGTGTACTGCTCCGCCATCGCCACCATCGCCTGCGGCACGCCCAGGTCCGCCGCCCTCCGCCACCAGACCATCGCCTCCTTCACATCGCGCGGCACACCCTTGCCGAAGCCGTGCAGCATGCCCACGTTCGAGGTTCCCATCGCGTGATTCATCGACGCGGCCTTGAGGTACCACGCCATCGCCCGTTCATAATCAATTCTCACGCCCAGCCCCATGTCGTACATGAAGCCGACTTCGTTCATCGCGAACGAGCTGCCCAGTTCGACCGCCTCCATGTAATACTTCATCGCGCGGGCATGGTCCTGCCCGACAGTGTCCCCATCGCGGAAGAGTCGCGCGAGCCACTGGATCGCATCAACCTGTTTCAGCGCGGCTGCCTTTGTCCACCACTTCAGGGCCTCGAGCGAATCCTGCGGAACGCCCAGGCCTTTGTGATAGAGATAAGCAAGGGTGTTCATCGCGCCGCTGTGTCCCGCTGCCGCGGCCTTGCGATACCACTTCAGCGCCGATTCGTAATCCTTCTCCAATCCCTGATCGCCATCGTCGATGAGCAGGTAGGCCAGCACGTACATGCATTCGACATCGCCCTTGCCAGCGCCGCGGATCGCTTCCTGTCGTGCGAATGCGAGCGAATCTTTTCCATTGGTCAGTTTCGCATCGTCCCTGCGACCGTTCAGGATCATCTCGCCAAGGTGGAGCGCTCCCCACGCTGAGCCGCGCGCCGAGGTCCCTCGATACCAGTCGGCTGCTTCGCTGTCGTTTCGCGGCAGGCCGCCGTGACCGAGACGACAAAAATCACCCATCAGATTCATCGCGCCCATGTGACTCGCCTTGGCGGCCTGGCGCAGCCACTTGATGCCTTCTTCCAGGTCGAGTTTCTTGCCTTCGCCGTGCAGATACATCAGGGCAAGATCGAACATCGCTTGCCGATCACCGCCCTTCGCGCTGAGGTCCATGAACCGCTGCCTGCGCTCGGGCGATTTCAGGTGCGCTTCACGCAGGTAGAGAAGAAAGACCTGAGCGTTGATATCGCCTTCCGCAAAGGCCCGCGCGTTGGCGAGCAACTCGCCGTCGAGCCGATCGTTCCTGTCCAGGTGCGGCAGCCAGCCGGCGAGGCGTTCGTGCGTCGAAGCGGTGTAGGCGAGATCGCCCTTTCCCTTCGGATCGACCTTCTTCTCCAACTGCTTGATCACCGCGGCGACATCGACTTCGTCGGCAGCGATGGAACGCGAGGTGAAAGAGAGGGCTGCCACAAGGATGAATATGAAAGTGATGCGCATGGAGCCTCCCCAGCGTTGAACTGTGACCCCATTGTAGCGGGACGGCCACGCGCCACGCCCAGCACAATCGTAGAATCGGATACATTGTCCCCATGCGTTACGCAATGATCATGGCGGGCGGTTCGGGTACGCGGCTCTGGCCCATGAGCCGGGCCAAGCAGCCCAAGCAGCTCATTCCTTTCATTCACGGGCGATCGCTGCTTCAGATCGCCTTCGATCGCCTCAGCGGCCTGGTGCCGACGGAGCGGGCTTACATCTGCGCCGGTGAAAGTCATCGCGCGCCGATTCTTTCCTCGCTCGAAGGCTTCGATCCGCAGCGATACCTCGGCGAACCGGAAGGGCGCGACACGGTCAATGCCGTGGCCTTCGCGGCGGCGGTCATCGGCAAGCTCGATCCCGATGCGGTCATTGCCGTGTTCACCGCGGATCACGTCATCGAACCGGTCGATCGCTTTCAGCAGATCGTGAAAACAGGATTCGATCTGGCGGAGAAGCACGGCGATGCCCTGATCACCTTCGGCATCACGCCGACGCACGCCTCACCGGCTTACGGCTATCTTCAACTCGGCAAGCCGTTTGAAAACGGGTCGCTGAGGGTCGAGCAGTTTCACGAGAAGCCTGAGCCGGATGTCGCGGCTGAGTACTTCGCCGGCGGCCCCACGCGGTACCTGTGGAACAGCGGCATGTTCGTCTGGCGTGCCTCGGCGCTGATGGATTGCATCAGGCGGTACATGCCTGAGAGCTTTGAGAAACTCACGCGCATCGCCGCCGCCTGGGGCACGCCGGAGCAGGAGAAAACTATCCACGAGTTGTATCCCACGCTGAAGAAGATCAGCGTGGACTTCGCCGTGATGCAGCCGGCGGCAGAGGATCCGACGGTGAAGGTGATCGCCGTGCCCATGCCGCTGAGGTGGCTGGATGTCGGCAGTTGGCCGGCACTGGCGCAGGTGTGCGATCACGATGAGAACGCCAACGCAACCTCCGGCGGCAGGCACGTGATCGAAGGCTCCGCACGCACCCTCATCGCCTCCAGCGATCCGAATCACGTCATCGCCGCGGTGGGCTGCGAAGACCTGATCATCGTCCACACGCCGCAAGCCACGCTCGTCTGTCACAAGAGCAAGGCGGAAGCGATTAAGAACGTGCATAAGCAGGTAGGAGAACGGTTCGGCGAGGAACTCATCTAGCGATCAGCTATCAGCGTTCAGCTATCAGCCAGAGATGTCGCTCTTGCCTGTACACCCGACTTAGCTGATAGCTGATAGCTGAAGGCTCAAAGCTCCCATGCGTTACCTCTGCATCGATCTCGGCGACAAGCGCACCGGACTGGCGGTGGGCGATGACATCACCGACATCGTCACGCCGCTGGAGGTGATTCAGGCGACGAGCGACGAGCAGCGGCTGACGGCGATGGGCAGCGCGATCATCGAGCAGGAGCCGGGCGAACTGGTGCTGGGGCTGCCTTTGAACATGGATGACAGCGAAGGGCCCGCGGCGAAGAAGGGCCGGGCGTTTGCCGCGCTGCTTGAAGCGCGGTTCGGCCTGCGCGTTCACCTGGCGGACGAAAGGCTCACGAGCTACGCCGTGGAGAAGGAGATGGGCCCGATGGAACTGACGCGGGGCAAGAAAAAGGAACGCCGCGACGCACTGGCCGCGGCGATGATACTCAGAGACTTTCTGTCGCGGCGAGACAAAACCTGACTCAGAACCCAGGACTCAGGATTCAGGACTGCTTTTCACCACCATCTCCTTCGCGCGCTTCAACAACTCCTGCGACACCTCGGGCATCGGATAGTGAATGCGAAGGAAATCGCGAAGCTGCTCGGACTGGGCGATGCGGAAAAAGACCACGGGCTGCAACCGGTTGGCGGCGAAGGTCACTGCCCGCGCCAGGCGGGTGCGCGTCGCGGCCATCAGAAGTTCACCCGAAGGCTCGAACCGCAGGGGCAGCACTTCAAACTGCCACGCCTGCCGGCGGTTGATCAGCTTCAGCGCGGTCGTGTCCAGCGCCATCTGGTTCAGGTCGATCTCGCCGGTCATCCTTGAGTACTGCTCGATCCATGCCTGCTCGATCGACTCGACGGTGACATCAAACAGTTGCTCCGCCAGCACGCCGAAGGGCAGACCCGACTCTTTCTGAGCCTGGACGATCTCGAACACCTGCTGCTCGCTGAGCACGTGCTGCTCGACAAGGATCTGTCCGATGCGGATGTCTTTTGTGGGGTTGGACACAGGCAAGTCTCCTTCGGCGGCGAACAACACGCCGCTGTCTGTTAGATCGACTGACCGCGCGAGTGGAATTAGGACCTCCGATTATGAGACAGCTTTGAAAGCAGCCCGGTAACGGGTTTCGAGTACTTGACCATTCCATTGAAAAAGCCCTCGACCGGGGCCAAGGGCTTCTCATTTGGAAGGTTGATTCCGTTAATCAGTCGCCGACCTTCGCGGTGCTGGCAGTTTCCGGCGTCACAGGCGTGGTCGGCTCGCTGCGAGTCGCTTCGAGGATGTCCAGCCTCTCGACGGCGATGATGCGCAGGTTCAGCCCCGCATCGAACTCCGTCTTGCCGACGATGCCCACCAGCCGGCCCAGCGCCTTGTGCGCTTCGAATGCCGGACCGGGCTTCACGTACAGAATTGTCCGGCCGGTCGCGGGCTCGGCGACGCGGAACAGACGAGGCAGCTTGACGCCGTCGTACACGGTCGACGCCTGAAGCTGACCGGTCACGTCATAGGAAATCGGCGTGGGTACCGAGCCTTCTTCTAACTTCTGGGCGAGCTTCGGATCAGGCTGGATACCGCTGCGGGCCTTGTCCAGAGCCTTGATGGCGGAAGCGATCTTGACATTCCGCGTAAGCTGCGCGATTCGGAACTGTACGATGTACTGATCGCTGATCGGCAGGTTCGGCACCTTGGCGACGGCGTTGTAGGCGGCGAGCAGTTCCTCGGCCGGCTGCTTTTCAACGGGCAGATTCAGCGCCGCACTCATCTTCGGCTCCAGCTCCTTCAGCACGGGCGTGATCGCATCGAACCGCTGAAGCGACGCGGGCGTGGGGACATCAATCTTCGGAGCTTCGATGTCGGCAGGAGCAGGCGCGGGAATGGGGGCCGGTGTCGGAACGGTCGCGGGAACAGGCGTCGGCGCAGGCGCGGGCACGGGAACCGGTGCAGGCGTCGGGGCGGGCGCGGGTGTCGGAGTCGGCGCAGGCGTCGGAGTTGGAGTCGGCGCAGGTGTGGGAACAGGAGCCGGCGTCGGCACGGGCTCGGGCAACGTCGCACGGCGCACAGAGCCGGGCGGGAGGTACACGTACGCCTTCTTGTTGTCGCCGAAGTTCGGCGGCACGATCTTGTAGAAGCTGCCTTCCTCGCCGACGATCTGAACCTTGTCGCCCTTGGTCAGTTCGACCTGCTGGCGATAGCTGTCGCCGGGGCCATCGAGGCTGGCGGCGGTGACCGGCGCGCGATCGCGGTTCACATCGCCGGTCTTGCCGTCGCCCTTGGCGTCGACGAAGGCCTTGGAGATGTAGCTGAACATACCGCCGGGCGCGGCGATCTTGTTCCAGCCGAAGAGCACATCTTCGACCTGGACCTTGGTGTCCTTGGGCACGGAGCCGACGATGTAGAAGGTGCGCCCCGAGCCGGCGCGGGCCTTGACATCATCTTCGACGACCACGCCTTCAAAGGCGGTCGTCTCCTGCGCAAGACAGGGCTTGGCGGCCAGCAAAAAGCCGGCAGCCATGCAGGTGATAGATAGTATGGAAGAGCGGAGCGACATCCGTGTCATAGGTCGAACCTCCTGTTCGAGGGTGAATTGTGAAAGAGAGATTAACTCGCGAACCGCCGGCAGTCAAGAACATAGTTCACTCGTCGGAACATTTCCCTTGCCGCCGCCGCCGCCCGGCTGTTCGATCACGGGCGGCAGTCGATAGAATGCCGCCGATTCCCGCCCCCACGGCCGCTCCATTCGGCGATGCTCATGCAACAGATGAAGCTGATTTTCTCCCGTTTCTGGATTCCCATCGGCGGCATCCTCATCGCCCTGCTCTACCTGCCGATGCTCGCGGCCCCCTTCGATTTCATCGACGACGGCAACCTGGTCTATCCCTCCGGCGCGACCAACCTCAGCGAGTGGCTCGCCGCGATGAAGACCGCCATCGTCGCCAACTACGACCACCTCGGGGCCTTCCGCCCGACCCTCTGGTTCCACTGGCTGGTGCAGCAGCACCTGCTCGGGCCCAACGAACTGCCCTGGCACGTGTACCGGCTGCTGTGGTGTGCCCTGGCGGCGGGCATGTTTCTCTGGTTCCTCAAAGAGCTTGGTTTCCGCAAGGAGCCTGCCCTCTTCATCGCCGCCCTGGCGATGTGGAATCGCATACCCAATGAGATCTGGATGAGCTTGACGCTGGGCGAAGGCGTGGCGATGCCCTACGCGATGCTGGCGCTGATCGCAGCGAGACGGGCATCGCGCAGCAGCCGGCCGTGGGCGTGGGACATCGCAGCCGCGCTGGGGCTGCTGGTGGCGCTGGGGTGTAAGAACACGTTCGTCGCCCTGCTGCCTGCGATGGTGGTCATGCGCGTGCTGCCGGATCGCGTGACGATCCGCGAGGGCATTCGCCGGAACTGGAAAGGCGTGATGATTCTCTGCCTGCCGCTGATCATGCCCATCGCGCATTACATCTATTTCAAGACGCACTGGAAGCCGGGGCAGTACGTGACGCAGCCGCCATCGCTGAGCTTCGTCGGACAGATGCTGTCGGTGCAGCTTCGCGCTTCAAGCCTGGATTTTCTCGCACCGGGACTGGTGCTGTGCATCGCGGCGATCATCATGGCGAAGCGCGGTGCAGGCGCGACATCGTCTGGCGATGCAATTTCAATAGCGCCATCGACTCCGCCTCAAACGCACCGCGCGGCTTTCATCGCCGGCGTCCTGCTCTTCATCTTCGGCATGGCGATTTACCTTCCGATCAACGCCTACGGCGGGCGCTACGCCATCCCCGCGGTCTGGGGCGCGTACCTGACGATCGCCGTATTCCTCGCCACCGTCATCCGCCTGAAAGCCTCGCGCGCCACGCAGGTCGCCTGGATCGCCCTGATCGGCGGACTCATCGCCATCGCCATCGCATCCATCGGCAAACAGGAAAAACTCATCGCCCGCGCCAACATGCTCTGGCAAGCGGTCGAATGGGTCGAGAAGAATGTCCCCGCGGATACTGCAATCGCCTGGCTCAGTGGCGACAGCGACCAGGGGGCGCTGAATATCGAAGAGGGCATTCACTTCCAGTGGCACCTGGACTTCCGCGGGAAGAAGAAGGTGCGCGTCTTGCTGTACGACGAGTCGTGGAAGCCGCTGAATCGCGTGGAAATCGATGCGGGTAAAGAAAAGCCGGAACTGGCGATCTGGGGCAAGCCCGTGCCGGCGACCGCGCCTCTCAAGCCTGATGAAAGTTTCGTCACGACTTATCGCTTCGGTGCCAAACAATATGAGTGTCACCTCGGCCGGCGCGCAGGCTCAGCAAGCGCGAGGCCCTGATCGACGGCGAAGCGTCCTACTTTTGCGACCACCACGCCACCGCCACATCCCACGCCTCGCGTGTCATTGGCTTCTGCATCACTTCAATGTGATACACGCCCTCCTTCACATCGCGCAGGCGGATGAATTCCACACTGTCCTTTGTCGAAGCTGAACTGGCGATCGTGGATGTCTTGCCGCCCGCGGTCCGTTTCACATGGAGATCAAAATCCGCAACTCGCCATTTCACGGACTGCACCTGCTTCTTCGTTCCAGGATCCATCACGATGACCCATGTGATGCGCCGATGCCAGGTCACTGCGATCGAAAGTTCCTTCACCGGCTCGGTCAGCTCGAACGAATACACCGCGGGGCGATCCGGCGGCAGACTCCTGAAATCCCAACCGATCGGCTGCGCGATCTTCATCGGTGCAGCAGCCGCGACTCCAGGCGCGACCGGCCCCTTGAGCAGACACTCGAGCGAACGATCAAACCGAACCGCGCCCGCGCCGTGATGCTGATCCAAGGAATGCCCGTCTTCAGGAGCGAAACCGCAGGAACTGTCCGCACCGGCGAGTAGCAGAGCCTTGATCACTTCAGGACGGGCAGCGTGGCGACCGGCGGTTCCCGGAGCCGCCTGCTCACTTTGTGCCGCGATGCGATCGGCGCTCTCCAGCAGTCGGCCGACCACAGCCGCGACCACAGGCGTGGCGAAGCTGGTGCGCGTCACATCCACCACCACCTCCGGCTTACACCGCCCGGGCGTCGTGCCACCCGTGTACCCACTACTGGAACTGCGCCCGACCGTGCCCACTGCAATCACGTTGTACGCACTGGCCGGCATCGCGGGCACGGGCTGGTTGCCGCCGTTGTTCACGCCGCACACCACGACCGCCTTCGTGTCCTCAACGAACTGATCGAGCCGCTTGAGCAGAATGTCATCGATCGGACCGTTGCCTGAAATCCAACTGTGCGTGAACACCCGACAACCGTCGGCGGTGGGCAGCGCGGCCTGGAAGAGCCGCATGCCGTTGGAGCCCATCCATTCGTCCGCCGAGTAAAGGTTGACGTTCGTCACGCCCGGCGCAAGACCCATCGGACCGTAGATCAACTGCGCGGTCGCCTCAGCGTGACCGGAATACCGGCTCGGTCTTCTCGAACGGTTCGTAAACTTCACACCCTCGAACGCGCCTGCATTCCAGCGCGGCAGATAACCGCTATCGGCGCGGCCCTCCACGTGACCGAAAGTAATCCCCCTGCCCGTCGGCGTCTGTTCACCCAGCCACCGCTCGACACGATCGATGCCGACCAGACTCCGAAGGCTCTGCGATGAAGTCTTTTCTGAGCCGCGGGCATGGCTCGCTTCGCCTCCTGCATCGCTTCTGCTCCATGTCGCCGCGACTGCCGCCACGGCGAAAATGACGACCAGCAGAATCGTAGACCACTGCCCCGCCCCCGCATCGCTTCGAGCTTGTCCTGTCAACGTAAAGCTCCTTGAATTGAGAATACGCCCGCCGGTTTGCGACTCAACGTGCCTCCCCATCCCCACTCGCACCGGCCAGGCCGGACTGTTGTTTCACTCGTTCAATCACCCGCGTGCCCGGCTGCACCGACTCAATAGTCAAATCCAATTCCAACGCCAGCACACTGTACAGGAACTCGGTCTCAAACACGCCCGTGCGATACCTCGCTCCGCACTCAGGACACGCACCGGCGGGCGGCAAACCCTTGAGGTAATAACCGCATGCCTTGCAGTTCATCGGCAACTTGGAGAGAAGTAGATCATGAAGCTGCTCGACGCGGAAGTCGCCGGTCTCGATGCCGGCGCTGAGTACCTCAAAATCGGCGAGCCGCACGGTCAACGTGATCTCGCTGATCGCCCCCGCCAGCTTTATAAGCCGACGGCGAAAATCGATCCGCTGCCGCTCGTGCAGGCACTCCGCCTCGGCGCGGGCGTTGCGCTCGCTGTTCGCCCCGACCAGCCGACCGATGCTCCCGCGCAGAGCTGCCCCCTGTCGCGGCGGGCGACCGGCCGAGTCATCGTGATGCGTCTCGCCCTGGCTCATGGCACTTCATCGTACCGGAGCACCGTCCCGACAGGGCGGTGCTATTGCCGCACAGCGTTCTACCGCACCCGCGGCAACTGCGATCCCAGGCGCATTGGGCGCGACAACACATTCGTGAGCCAACAGCACCTCCCTGTCGGGATGGTGCTCACGATGCTGCTCACGGCAGCGATTCAACTAACCGATCAATCTGCTCGATTGAATTATAAAAGTGCGGACTCGCGCGCAGCCTCCCTTCGCGGATCACGATCACCATCCCCTGCTTCTCCAGTTCCATCACGATCTGCAGCTTCGCGGGCACCGCGCGCACACTCGCATCAGGCACTTCGAAAATCACAATCCCGCTCTGCTCACCCTGCCCGCGCGGACTCAGCACGCGATACCCCTTCGCTTTCAATCCTTCACACAGGCGCGTCGTCAGGCCATCGATGCGCGACCAGACCGTCTCCAGCCCCACTTCCATCAACAGTTCCAGACTCGCGCCCAATGCGAAGATGCCCGGCAGGTTGTAGCTGCCCGGTTCAAACCTTCGCGCATCGCGTTCAAACTGAAACTTGTAGTCGCCATAGTTGGAGGCATCGACCATGTTCATCCAGCCGACGACGTTGGGATGCAGCAGCTCGATGAGGTCTTCGCGCACGTAGAGGATGCCGCAGCCTTCGGGGCCGAGCATCCACTTGTGGCCGTCCGCCGTGAGAAAGTCGATGCCCATGCGCTGGACATCCACCGGCATCGCGCCCAGGCTCTGAATCGCGTCGACGCACAGGTAGCCGCCGACCTTATGAACCATGTCGCTGATCGGCTTCAGGTCAATGCGGAACCCCGAGGCATACTGCACGTGTGAAATCGAAACGATGCGCGTGCGGTCCGTCACGGCATCGACGACATCCTCCACATCGATGCGAAAGTCCGGTTGCTGCGGCACCTCGATCAACTCCACGCCGAAGCGTTTCAAATCTTCCCACGGGTAACGGTTCGCCGGGTACTCCACGCCGGTGATGATGACGTTATCGCCCGGCCGCCACGCGATGCCCTTGGCGATCATGCTCACGCCGGTCGACGTGTTGGCGACGAAGGCGATCTCGTTCTCGCCCTCGGCGTTGATCAGCTTCGCCGCCAGCTTCTTCACCTCGCGCACCCGCCGATACCACCCCTGCTGAAAATAGGCGAACCGTTCACCCTGCGAAGCGAAGGCGCGAAGCGCATCCCCCGCGCGCCTGCTCAGTGGCGCGACGCCGGCATGATTGAAGAACGCCAGCTCGCTGAGGATGGGAAACTCCGCGGCGAGGTCGATCGAAACAGGCGGCAGCAGGGACTCGTTGCTCATGAGCAACATCGTAATGCAAACGAACTCTGATCCGCATGCCGGGGACACGAAACAGAACCCCATCGCGGATACACTATGAAAGCATGAAACTTCGCCGCCTCTTTGCCGTGATCCTTCTGCTCGCGTGTGCCCCTTTCGTCGCCGGCCAGCCGCAGCAGGATCCGTTCAGTCCGCCGCTGGATCCTGTCGTCAAGAAGCTCCTCGATGACGACGCCACCAGCGAAGCTGAGAAGCGCCGCCTCGCCCTCTTCCACGGCCAGTGGGATCGCATCGACAACCCCACGCTCACCGAACGCGCCCTCATCGCTCTGGCAAAGTACGAACTGAGCGATGAATCCCTTCGCGATGAGAAAACCCCCGCCTTCCTCCGCGCCCGCGCCGCGTTCCTGCGCGGCGAGCCTGAAGCAGTCGAAGCCCTCCTGAAAGAGGACACCACCGCGCAGGCCGCGATGCTGCGCGCCGAGGCGCTCGAACAGCTCGGCAAGTCCGCCGAGGCCATCGCCCTGCTCACACCTTGGCGCACGAAACTTCAGGTCGAGCAGTTCACCGATCCTGCCGAGCTTGTCGCCGCCGCCCGCAGCATCGTGTTTCTCGCCCAGCTCGAAGGCCGCCCGTCGCAGGATTACCAGACCGCGATGAAGCTCTTCGGCAAGGCCCGCAGCGACATCGACCGCCTCTACTGGCCCGCATCGCTCGCCGAGGCGGAAGTGCTGATCGAAAAGGACAACGCGGACGACGGCATCCGCGCGGTCATCGATGTCCTCAAGCTCAATCCGCGCTGCGCAGAGGCCGCGCGACTGCTCGGCGAGTTCGGCGCTTCGCGATTCAACTTCGACGCAGCCGCGCAGATCAGCGCGAAGCTGCGGCAGGAAAACGCCGATCATCCGCTCGCCGCGATCATTGATGCCACTTCGTTCCTCGTGCAGAAGGATGCAGAAAGTGCCCGCAAGGTCATCGAACCGATGCTTGCGGTGTATCCGAATCATCGCGATATGCTCGCCCTGCTCGCAGCCGTCGAGGCGATCTCGTACAACGAGAAGCAGCTTGATGCGGTCCTTAAACATTACGACAAGCTCTCAGGCGACAACCCCGCTGCCCTCGTCGCCGCGGGCAGCTTCCTGTCGCACGCCCGGCAGTACGAGTGGTCTGAGCGGTTGCTTCGCAAAGCGGTCGAGCGCCGCCCCAACTCGCCCGGGCCGCGCATCGAACTTGGCCTCATGCTCATGCAGGCGGGCAAGGAGGAAGCCGCCGAGGTCGAGCTTCGCCGCGCTGCCCAGCTTGATCCTTTCAACATCCGCGCCCGCAATCAGCTTCGGCTCGTCGAAGAATTGCTCGGCTACGAACTCATCGAGCTGGATCACTTCATCATCAAGTACAAGAAAGGCATCGATGAAGTGCTCGCGCGGGACATGGAAGAGCAGCTTGAGTCCATGTACGACATGGTGACCGGCGCGTTCGAGCACAAGCCGGCGCGGAAGACATTCATCGAGATCATGCCCGATGAGCAGTGGTTCGGCGTTCGCATCACGGGCCTGCCGGAGATCTGGACGATCGCCGCGTGTACCGGCGATGTCGTCGCCATGACGCCTCCGCGCGCCGGCCCGAAACAGCACGGAACTTACGACTGGTACCGCGTCCTTCAGCACGAGTACACGCACACCGTCACGCTCGACCAGACCGCGTACCGCATTCCGCACTGGTTCACCGAAGGGGCGGCTGTATCCATGGAGCCGGGCCAGCGCGATTACCAGATGTCGCAGTTGCTGGCGTCCGCGCTTCAGGAGGATGAGCTCTTTACGCTCAACACGATCACCTGGGGCTTCGTCCGCCCCAAGAAACAGACCGACCGCGCTCTCGCCTACGCGCAGGCACACTGGATGATCGAGTTCATCACCCATCGCTTCGGCCACGAGGCGATCCTGAAGATGCTCGCCATGCATCGCCAGGGCACGCCCGATGTGAAGACGATTCTTGAAGTGACCGGCCAGAGCGAAGAGGCGTTCATGACCGCCTTCAAAGAATGGGCGACGAAGCAGGTGCAGCAATGGGGCTTGAACAGTCGCGATGATGACGAGGTGATCATGCGCAAGCTTCAGGAAGCGACGCAGTCGGAGCGTGTGAACGCGAAGTTCGCGGCGGAGCTTCTGAAAGATCATCCCGATCACCCGGCGGCCCTTCGCATCGCGGCTCAGGTGGCGATGGATGACGATCCGGCGAAGGCGAAGACCGCGGTGCTCCTCTACGCCGCGGCGCGGCCGATCGATCCGTGGTCGCACAAATCGCTCTACACCATCGCCCAGGCGAAGAACGATGACGACGGCGCGATCGCGGCCCTTGCGGCCGTGGATCGCTTCGAGGTCAGCAGCGGGGCCTGGTCGCATCGCCTGGCGGAACTCTACCGCAAGCAGGGCCAGTTCAGTCTCGCCGCCACCGCCATCACCCGCGCCCTGCACCGCGAGCCTTACAGCGCGCCCTACCGCGAGCTGGCGGCTGCGATTTACATTCAGACGAAGGACCTGCCCACCGCTGCCCATCACGTGCGAGCCTTGACGCTGCTGGAGCCGGACCGTTCGATTCACCTGACGCGACTGGCGGCGATCTACGCGATGATGGGCGACAAAGCGAAATCGAAGGCCGCGGCCGAGGCGGCGCGCAAGCTGGATCCGAAGGCGCCGGTGGATCGGTTTCTCAATTAACCACAGATAAACACTGATAGACACAGATGAGAATGCAGATCGCGTATCTGTGTGCATCTGTCTTCATCTGTGGTTTCATTCATCCTTCACAATCGGAAACCCAGCGTCCTTCCACGCGCGAACGCCGCCGTCCATCGACTTCACATTCGTGTAGCCCATCTTCTGCAAGTTGTCCGCAGCGAGCGCGGAGCGATAGCCGCCGCCGCAGTAGAGAATGATTTCCGCATCAGCATCGGGGATCTTCGTTTCCACGTCGCGTTCGATCACGCCTTTGCCCAGGTGCATCGCGCGGGGCAGGTGGCCCGCCGCCCACTCGCTCTCCTCGCGCACATCCACGAGTTGGAAATTCTCCTTCGCATCGAGGCGCGGCTTCACGTCCGCAATCGTCACCTCCTTGATCCGGCTGCGGGCGTCTTCGACGATCTTCAAAAACTGCGGCGTGTGCTTGGCCATGGGACATACCTATTGGTTAGTGGCTAATGGATATTGGTTAGTGGTTATTGACAATAGCCATTCACCAATGGCCATTAACCATTAACCATTAACAATCTGCTTTATCTCCGACACGGTACAGTAGCAACTGTGGACCAACCTGCCGACCCACCCGTGTTCGCCATCTCGCAGCGCCTCGCGCGCGTGCAGTCGCCGATGA
Organism: Phycisphaeraceae bacterium; assembly: GCA_040902585.1. Lineage (GTDB taxonomy): Bacteria > Planctomycetota > Phycisphaerae > Phycisphaerales > Phycisphaeraceae > JBBDXA01. The sequence continues at coordinate 12,949 of JBBDXA010000045.1, read as the reverse complement.
TCCCCGTCGTCGGCGACCTGATCCGCGCCCATCCCGGCACGATCTCACTCGGCCAGGGCGTGGTTCACTACGGCCCACCGCCGCAGGCACTGGCGCGCATGCAGGCGTCGCTCGCGGAGCCGGACTATCACAAGTACAAAGCCGTCGGCGGCATCCCGCAACTCATCTCGCTCATTGCCGACAAACTCCAGCGCGACAACGGCATCACGATCGACGCAGGCAACCGCGTCATCGTCACCGCGGGCGGCAACATGGCGTACATGAACGCGGTGCTGGCGATCACCGATCCGGGGGAGCCGGGGGATGAGGTCATCATTCAGCGGCCGTACTATTTCAATCATGAGATGGCGATCACGATTGCGGGCGCGGTGCCTGTTTCGGTGGATACGACGTCTGATGGTCAGCCGATCGTGAGCGCGATTGAAGCTGCGATCTCGCCGCGCACCCGCGCCATCACCACCATCTCGCCCAACAACCCCACCGGCGCGGTGTACAACGCGCACACACTCCGACAGATCAACGCCCTGTGCCAATCGCGCGGCCTGTTTCACATCCACGATGAAGCCTACGAATATTTCACCTACAGCGCAGCCCCTCGCTTCTCGCCCGGCTCCATCCCCGGCGCGAGCAACTACACCATCAGTCTGTATTCGCTCTCTAAGTCCTACGGCATGGCGAGCTGGCGCATCGGGTACATGGTCATCCCCGCGCTGCTCGAAGCCGCGGTGCGCAAGATTCAGGACACGATCCTGATCTGCCCGCCCCTGATCAGTCAGTACGCGGCGGTCGGCGCGATGGAAGCGGGACAGGCGTGGTGCGGTGAGAGGATTGCGTCGATCGCAGACGTGCGCGAACTGGTGATGGAAGAACTCGCGCGTGTCGGTTCGTTCTGTGAAGTGCCCCGCGCCGACGGCGCGTTCTACGTGCTGCTCACGCTCGACACGAAACAAAAAGACATGACCATCGTGGAACGACTGGTGCGCGAGCACGGCATCGCAGTAATCCCCGGGCAAACCTTCGGCATCGACCCCGCTTGCCGCCTTCGCGTCGCCTTCGGGGCCCTGGAGCGCGAATCGGTGGCTGAAGGCATCGGCAGACTGGTGCGTGGGCTGCGGGCGATCGTGACAGAATGACCACGGATTTCACGGATGACACGGATGAGAAGAGTGGGACGTGACAGATGAAAACGCGAACGGACGATCATGTGACGCTATGATCCATTTTAATCCGTGCCATCCGTGCCATCCGTGGTGAGAACTCAACATGCAGATCGTCGCCGTTCAACAGGACATCGTGTGGGAGAACAAGCAGGCCAACTGCGATCACGCTGCGGCGATGCTGCGCGAGGCGAAGGTCGCGCCGGGCTCGCTCGTCGTGCTGGCGGAGATGTTCGCCACCGGGTTCAGCATCAACCTGCCCGCGACGACGGAAGGTGACAATCGGCCGACGGAGAAGTTTGTTCAAGGGCTTGCGAAAGAGTTGGATTCGACTGTCATTGCCGGCGTCGTGAACGATGCTTCGCCGGGTAAAGGGTTCAACGAAGCGGTGGTGTTTGGGCCGGGGGGCGAAGTCGCGCGGTATCGCAAGATGCGGCCCTTCACGCTCGGCAAGGAATACGATGCCCACGATGCGGGCGATGAAGCGATTTCCTTCAAGTGGCACGATGCGGTCGTTTCGCCCTTCGTCTGTTACGACCTTCGCTTCCCCGAAGTCATGCGCGGCGCGGCCCGACTGGGCGCGGAGATCATCTGCGTCATCGCAAGCTGGCCCGAAGCCCGCTACCAGCACTGGATCCGCCTGCTCCAAGCCCGCGGAATCGAGAACCAGTGCTACGTCGTCGGCGTGAACCGCTGCGGGAAGGATCCGTTTCTTTCCTACAAAGGGCGATCGATCATCGTGGACTGGAACGGTGACATCGTTGCGGATGCGGGTGAAGGCGAAGCGGTGATCCGCGCGGAGATCGATCTGAAGGGGCTGCGCGAGTACCGCGCGAAGCTGCCGTTTCTGGCGGATATGCGATGAGAGTGGGGAAATGCAAAATGCAAAGCATGCAAATATCAAATGCAAAGAGGTCGGAAACGACGGACGCGGCCTTTCATTTTGCACTTTCTATTTGCATGCTTTGCATTCTGCATTTTCAAAGTTCTGCGAAGGGCGTCAGCCGCTCCCAGCGCGGGCCCAGATCGGGCAGCGATGAAACGTCGCGCAGGTAGAAGTACGCGGACACTTCCGTTTCACTTTCGATCGCAATCGCCCGGCGAGCGAAAAGGTTCACATCAACGCCTTCGATGGCATCGAGCTTCGTGAACAGCGCGTCTTCGATCTCCCAAAGTTCACCTTCGATGGCCTTACCGTTTTCGCTCGCTTGGACGAGGGCGGGGTACGGGCCCACATCATGCAATCGATATCGAGGCTGCGTAACAGCTTCGCGCAGGAATCGCTGGGCGTCGAGCACGAAGGCCCGGCAGTGACCGCGTTTGAGGGTGCCGTAGACGAAAAGCTTCACGTGTGGTTCCTGAAAACGTGGCACGCATGACGGGCAAGCCCGCCGATATATGATGATTATCCTGCCCGACACCCGCTGAACAAGATCGCTTTCATCGATGGAGACACTCATGCAACGCCTGCTTCGCATCACACTCGTCGCCCTCGCCGCATCGCTCGCCTTCACCGCACCCCTACTCGCCGAGGATGCCGCCAAAGACGCCGGCTGGCGCTCTCTATTCAACGGTAAAGACCTCACCGGCTTCAAGGCGATCGGCTCGGCGATATGGAAGGTCGAGGACGGCGTCATCATCGGCGGACAGTTCGGCGATCCCAAACGCTCCGGACTGCTCGCCACCACCGAAGCCTTCAAGGACTTTGAGTTCTACGTCGAGTTCATGATCGATGAGCACGGCAAGTACAACTCCGGCGTCTACCTGCGCAACGATGAAGGCACCGCCCGCAGGACCGGGTATCAGGTCAACATCGGACGCGGCGCGGCTGAGGAATACTGCGGCGGCATCTACACCACCCAGTGGCTCGCCAAGGGCGATGAGAAGGATGAAGTGCGCAAACCGCGCGAGTGGAACACGATGAAGATCACCGCAAAGGGCGGACACATCACCGTCGTCCTCAACGGCAAACAAGTGGCGGATTACAAGGATGAAAAGCCTGATGCGAAGCTGCTTCAGAAAGGTGTGATCGGTTTTCAGACCTACGGAGCTGAGGGGCACGATGGGTGGGTGAAGCTGCGGGAGATGAAGGTGAGGGTCCTGGGGCCTGAGTCCTGAGTCTTGAGTCTTGAGTCCTGAGTCTTGACTCAGGACATTTCTCACACCGTGATCCGCGCCAGTTCCTTGTTGCGGAAAAGCAGCCAGCCGATGAAGGCGAACGCGCCGGTCCAGACGACGCCGACGTAGAACGCGGAACGCAGGATGAGCGAGAGGCTCACCGCCCGGCCGTCCGCCAGCAGTGGCGTCGGGTTGTACTCGCTGAAGGATGGAATGAGGAAGAGCACGATGTCGCCCAGGAGTTTGATGAACAGCTTGGTGAGTGCGCCGAAGTCCAGGGCGGTGACGGCTGCCCACATGCCTGCGAACACATCGGTGAAGATCTCCCACCAGCCTTTGCCGACGACATTCAGCGGCGTGTAACTGGCCAGCGCTTCGCCGGCATAACCGCTGAGGCTGGCGATGGCGAGGATGAAGATCGTGGTCGCCACCGCCATGGGGAATCCCAGGAACGTACCGCACGCCAGGCCGACCATCGCCAGGAACGCGAGGCGCACCCAGTGGATGAACATGGAGGCGACGACGTTGCCTTCAAACGTGCCGGACTGGTAGATGAGTTGAAGGCCTTCGATGGGAACGAATTTGATGTTGGATGGATGCGTGGCCTGCGGGTTGGCGGCGTTGACGTTGTACAGGCCGATGGTGATCGAGCCGTCCTCGGCAATGAACTGATAGGGCACCGGCTTCTCGCGGACGGTGTTGTTCACCATCGGCATGAGGGCCTCGCGGAAGTTGCCGACCTGCCAGACCATGTGAACCTTCTCGTCATCCGGCGCGGTTTCGTACTTGGGCTTGAAGCGCAGACGCAGCGAAGTCTGCGGCATCTTCTTGACGAGCGCTTCGATCTGGGCGCGCACGGCGGCGGCCTCTTCTTTTCGCTCCTGTTTGGTCAACTCATCCATCCGCGTTTTCAGGGCGTTGATGCGCTGCATGAACTCCTGCCAGACGCGGCGGAACTCCTCGAAGCCGGTGAACTTGTAGATGCGCAGGCCGCCGGGCGGAATGGTGTGCCATCGCGCCAGGGCCTTGCCGCGCACTTCGCCGAGGGCGCCGGATGAAAGCTTTTCGATCGTGTCGGGCCAGATGTCGGGTCGCTCGCGATGGAGTTGTGCGAGTTCGGCGCGGAGCATCTGGTCCGAGCCGTTGTTTTCGTGCGGCCGGGGCAGGGCGATAACGCGCGAGGTGAGCACCTCCGTCTCGGCGAGCGTCTTACTCCACTGCACCTCCGGCTCGGCGTTTTCGGGAATCGGGGCGGTGTAGATCAGCATCGCGCCCAGCCAGACGCCCAGCCCGACGATCGCCACCAGCACCAGGTCCAGCAGCGCCAGGCCGAGCCACTTGCCCGCAAGGTAGGCGAAGCGGCTGACAGGCTTGGACGCAAGCATGAACATCTGCTTGCGGGTCAGGTCGTAGGTGATGGTGAACGCGGCGAGCACGGCTGTGACCACGCTCAGGGCGGTGATGGAAAGGCGCAGCGACCAGGTGAGATAGAACGTGAGCCGATAGTCGATGCGGTTTTCTTCGAGCCAACTCGGCAGACCGAGGATGAGAAGAACGACCACGACGATGACCGCTTCGGTGATGTGAAACCGGGCGGCCTGGTTGATGACGGTGCGGGCGATGCCGAAGATCGGCGAACTGGGCATGCACAGAGCGCGGATGGCCGCGATGCCCGAGAGTCCGACGACGAGCAGCCCCCAGAAACCCATGAACGCCAGCGCCAGGTCCTGGCGCTCTTGCCACAAGGCGATGGCCGCGGACAGCCAGACGTAATTGCTCACGCCGAGATACACCGTGGCAACCTTCGCCCAGTGCTGTTCCCACATCCAGAAGAGGCCGATGTAGCACCACGCGGAGGCGAGTACGACGAAGACGACGGTCGCGACATCGGCAACTTCGGACAGATCGCGCCATTGCAGAACGGCGCGCAGCACGATGCCGCCGCCGACGAGGGCGATCAGAACCACGAGCCAGCGAACGAAAGGCTTTTGAAACAAGGCGAATCAACTCGGCGGGAGGGATCGAGACACGGCGCGGCGGCTCCGACACGGCTTTAATTCAGCGATTGTCATCCTCAAGGGGATCGACGTCTTCGAGCGCTTTGAGGAACGTTTCATCAGGCTGCTCACTGCTGGAGCGCGGAGGCGGCGGCGAAGGCGGATCGTCGAATGGCTCGGCGGCGTCGGCGGCCTCTTCCGCTTCCAAATTGTGAATCAAGCCGGTGCCCGCTTCGCCGGATTCCTTCGACACCATGCGCGGCGGCGGTTGAGTCGGCTGGGGCTTCGCAGGAGCCGACGCGGGTTCGGACTTCTTCACGGCGGGCGGCGGAGTCGGCGCAGGTTTCGATGGCTCGGGCACCGCTTCAAGCTTAGACGCGGGCGGCGGCGCGGACTCTTCCTTCTGCTTCGGCGGCTCCACCGGTTTGACCTGCGGCACAGGCTCGACTTTCGCCGTGGGCGGTTCAACCTTCACAGACTCAACCTTCACAGACTCAACCTTCACAGGCTCAGGCTTCACGGGCTCAGGCTTCGGCGGTGATGCCTTTGCCGGTTCCGGCGTTGATCGTTTCGGTTCAACCTTCGCAGGGGCGGCCGGCGTCGAACTCACCAGTCCTTCCAACACGGACAAATCCGCATCTTCATCCTCGGGTGACGATTCGTCATTGCCTGCCGGTTCGCTCGCCTGCGGTTCAGGAGACACGCTCAATAGCGACAATACTTCCACCTGTTCCTCTTCCTCCCGCGCTGTCGCCAGGTCGTCCGCCGCCTGCGCTTCGACTTCCTCTCTCTTCGGCTCGGGCTTCGGCGCGGGCTTGGTCAGTTCATCCAGCACGGCCGCGGCTTCCTGATCCTCCGGCATGTGACCGGCGCGTTCGTCCACGAGAAAGTCCGCGATGCGCCCGCCTGAACCGGCACCACTGGTCGCTGAACCCTTGCTGCGTTCGCGTTCGACGAGATCGAGGAACTTCTTCTCCAGCGTCTGCCGGCGGTAGCTGACGCGCTCGATGTGTTTGCCGTGGTTGGCGAGCACCTGTTCGATCTGCTCGACGGTTTGATCATCGAGGTTGCCGGTTTCGATGGTGGTGACATCCTTCTGCGTGAGCAGGTCATCGATCTGGCCGTGTTCGATGACGCGCCCGCCGTACATGATCGCGACGCGATCGCAGACATCCTCGACATCGGCGAGCAGGTGCGAACAGAGGAGGATGGTGATGCCCTTGTCTTTGAGCTTGATGATGAGGTCTTTGATCTGGCGCGTGCCGATCGGGTCCAGGCCGGTGGTGGGTTCGTCGAGGATGAGAAGCTTGGGCTGATTGATAAGCGCCTGAGCCAGGCCGATGCGTCGCTGCATGCCCTTGGAGTATTCACCGACAGGCCGATGCTGCGCGCCTTCGAGGCCGACCATGTGTAGGAGCGATTCAATGCGGGCCTTGCGGACGTGGCCGGGCAGGTGAAACAGCCGGCCGTAGTAGTCGAGCGTTTCGTGTGCGTTGAGGAAACGGTAGAGGTAGGACTCTTCGGGCAGGTAGCCGATGAGCGCCTTGGTGGCGACTTCATCGGGGCGTTTGCCGAACACAGCGATGTGGCCGGAGGTCGGATGCAGCAGGCCCAAGAGGAGTTTGATGGTGGTGGACTTGCCTGAGCCGTTGGGCCCGAGCAGTCCGAAGACTTCCCCCTGGCGCACTTCGAGATTGACATCCTGCACGGCCTTGACGCGCGGGCGCATCCAGAAATCCTTGAAGACCTTGGTCAGGTTGGAAACCTTGATGATCAGGTCCCGAGCCGAGGCGGGCGGCGAGGCGGGCGTGTTTTGCGGGGTGGTGGGCATGGTGGTTCGTAAAACTTTTTGGGTGGGCCTGCTCCCTATGGGTGCCACGGCACCCAAGAACTCAATCCTATTCCCCGCCGCCGCCCGCGCCGCCCTTCTTCGCTTCCTCCGCTGCCTTCTGGTCGCGTCGTTCCTTTTCCTTCAGGAACTCGGGCGAGCGATTGAGGAACAGGCGGAACTGCCCGGGCGGCACGTAGAAAAACTCGTTGTCCGGGTGCGACATGATGCGCTCGCGCGTCGCTTCCCACATACGGGTGAGGAAGATGCGCGGGTTGACATCGTACTCAGCCTTGAGTCGGTTGAAGTTCTCCGCGTCGCGCAGGGCGCTGGAATGAATCCTGCTGCTGTCAGCCTCGGCCTGGGAGATGATCGCAGCCGCCTCGCCGCTGATGGCGACGATCGAGCCGTCCGCCTTGGACAATTTCTGCTCGGTGAACGCCTTGCGAAGCTGCTCGTCCAGCCGGGCGATGGCGGCGGTATCGCGGGCTTCGGTCGCCAGTTCGTACTCGCGGATCAGGTTCCACAGCAGTTCGTGCGCTTCGCCGGCCGCGCCGCCTAAAAGTTCCTGCCGTTGTCTCTCGGCGTTGAGCCGGGCGGTGGCGCCCTGGTTCTCCGCTTCGGTGACGACCTGGTAATCGCGTTCGATATGCAGGGGCACGGACGACTTGGTCATGTCCAGCTTCGTGATCCTGATGCCTGATTTCATCGCATCGAGAATCGTCTGCGCGTGCGGCTGTGCCAGAACGGAGAACCGCGTGCCCTGCATGCGGATCATGTCATCCGCCTTCACCTGCGCCATCGCGAAGACCACGCCCTCTTCCGCCGCCGCGCGGACCAGGCGCTCGGCATCGGCGGTCATGAACTTCTTGTTGGTGCGCGTCGTGTCCGCGACGTTGGTGATGAAGAGCACTGGATCGGTGATCTCAAAGTTGATGGTGAAGCGGGCGTGGATGATGTTGGCATCGCCGGTGATGAGCGAACCGATGGTGAGCGGATTGAGCTGGGCCATCGAGCCGGCCAGGTCCTGACTGGAGCGCGTCTCGGTGTCCTTGGCGTACCAGAACGTTTCCGTCAGGCTGATCTGCTGGACAGAAGTCGGAATGCGGATCACCTGATCGATGGGGTAAGGCAGCGCGAAGTGCAGCTTGCCGGGCTGGACGATGCGGTCTTCGCCGGTGCCGACGATATCGCCGAAGCGGGTGACGATAGCCACCTCGCCCTGGTCGACGACGAACACGCCGCTGCCGAAAAAGAGAATGACGAGGATGACCATGACCAGCTTCAGCACCGCGAAGCTGACGCGCAGGGCGTCCGCCAGCGACTTCTGCGCCGGGTCCGCGAGCATGTCGTGATCGTGCTCGTGATCATCGTCGTGATCGTGATGGTGATGATGTTCGAAGGGGTTGAATGCCATGGGGAAGGCCAGGGAGAAGAGTCAGGAGTCAGGGGTCAGGGGTCGGGAGTCAGGAGTCGGGAGTCAGGGGCGTGCGAAGCCGCGAGCGGCTCATTCGGCTTCGGGTTTCAGGGGCGGCCTGGCGCCGGCACCGGGTTCCTGTTTCATCAGGAAGAACGGGCTGACTTCGCTGACCTTGTTTACGTCGAGGATGTACGTCGCCCCGGTCTTGCCGAGGATCTTCTCCAGCGTTTCCATCTGCCGCAGGTAGATCGCGAAGGCTTCATCGCGGGCGAATTCCTTGTACACCTCGGCGGCGAGACTCTTGCCTTTCGTCTCGATCTCCTTGGCATACTTGTCGGCGAAGGAAAGGATGATCTTCTTGATGGACTCGGCTTCAGCGATTCGAGCGTTGGCGGTGGAAATACCGCGGCTGCCTTCGTCGGCGGCGATGCGCTGGCGATCGCTCTTCATGCGGTCGAAGACCTTGGGCGTGACCGGTTCGGGCAGGACCAGCCGGCGAACGCCCACGTGCTCGACCTTGATGCCATAGCCTTCCAGCGCGGGGTCCGCCTGGATGCCCGCCAGCAGGGCCGCCTCGACACTGGCGAACTTGAGTCGCTGCGGGTTGGTGTTGACCAGTTCCTTGAAGTCCACATCGCCGAACTTGCCCATCGAGCCGCGCAGCAGGTTGCCCAGGCGTTCGCGGGCGGTGGTCTCATCCTTGAGGCTCTTGAAAAACTTGAGCGGGTCCACGATGCGCCAGAGCATGTAGGTCTGGGCGAGGACGGCGTAGCCGTCGCGCGTCTGGGTCTGCGTCAGGCCGGTGTCGATGATCTGCACCCGCGTGGGATAGCGGTAGACCTGCTGGAAGGGCCAGGGCAGTCGCATGCGAAAGCCGGGCTCGGTCATGACCTTGGACGCATCGGCCGAGCCGAAGGTCGCGCGGATGGCGTGCTCGTTGAACTGCACCTGGAAAAAGAGCATGTAGCTCAGCAGCACGAGCCCCACGGAAATCCCGACGAGAAGAATGAATCTGTTTTTCATCGCACCAAACACTCCAGGAGTGGGTAAATCTCAAATCTGAAAACTCAAATCCCAAACAAACTTCAATTCCAAAAGCTCAAAGCTGATAGCTGACTGCTCTATGCTCCCTCTCGCTCACGGCGTCTGCCCGATCCCGCGGATCAGGCCTTCCACCGCGCTGCCCTGCGATTTCAGGTCCATTTCGATCATCAGCGGCAGCGTCTGTTCCGCGGCGATGATGTACTTGCGCGGCAAGACCAGCGTGTTGGCCAAGACTTCCAGGTACAGCTTCGCCGAGTAATAATTCTTCGCGTTCTGATACGCCTTGAGCTCCGACGCAAAAGCCGCGGCCTTGGCGCGCTCGCTGTTGACCAGCTCCCAGCGCACCGCACGGGATGCATAAATCATCTGCGCCGCCATGCCGGGCGACTTGGTGATCAGGTCGGCGATCTCCAGTTCCTTCGCGTCACGCTGAGCAATGGCCGCGTCCACGGCAGCCTGATCCAAAGGAGCCGCGCGGCGAAGCTCATCGACATTCGTCGAGATCACATTGAACTCGGCGATCAAGCTGCGAATCGCCAGGGCATTGGTGCGGGAACCGGCAACCGAAGCGTAAATCTCCGTCGCTTCCTGCTGGGCCTTTTCGATCCTGCTTTCGCTTTCCTGCAATGCGTTGACCTGGTCGAGGAATCGCTCCGCGACCTGCTCCGCCTGCGGCGGATGAATCGTCGGAAGGACGACATTGATGATCTTCACGCCCAGACCCAAGCGATCCGCATCCTGCTGGATGAGCTTCTGAAGGACGCCGCCGCCTTCGATCGAGCCGCGGGCGATGAGCGTGTCGATGTCGTGACTGGCGAAGTAGACCGTCACCTGCCGATCCGCCAGGGTCGTCAGGAGCTGATGCGGTTCCACCGCGGCCTGCACATACTTCAGCAGATCGACGATGCGGTAGCTCACCACGATTTCCGCGCCCACGAGGTTCATGCCCGGCGTGTCGGGATTGTCTTCCACCGGAGCACCCACGGCGCGGGTCACCAGGGCGCTGGGCGCGGCGATGAGGAACTCTTCCTTGCCGTGCTCGCTGGTCCAGAGGATCGGCTGTTCGAGCTTGATGGTCTCGCGCACGGAGCCTACGGAGAACTCGCGCACCCGGCCGGTGGGCAGGATGTGGGCCTCGCTGATGGGCCAGGGGAGTTTGAGGTAAAGGCCCGGGCCTTTCACGGCATCTTCGCCTTCGCCGTTGATGCTGCCGAAGGTGGTGATGATCGCCTGACCTTCGGGCGGAACGACGACGATGCAGCTCACGAGGATAAGAATGCCCGCGCCGAAGATGATGAGCCAGATCATGGCGCGCTTGAGGAGCTGATAGAACCAGCTTCGCGAGATGCCGAACTGGTAGGTGAGCGTTTCGCTGACGATCTTGCCGATGGACTCGGGACTGATGAGCCAGCCGAGCAGGCGACTGTCGAAGGGCAGTCGCGGGATTTCACCGGGCTTGCGCGGACTGTACATCGCCAGGAGCATGGAGAAGATGATCTCCGCGCCCAGCAGGATGAGCATGAAGGGCACGATGACGGCCATGAGCTTAAACAGGCCGATGCTTTCAAAGTGAGCAAAGAGCGAGGCGACGAGCAGCAGGCCCGCCATCAGGCCGACGCCCATGAGATGCCCCGCGCCGCCGCGCAGGGGCTGCCACTCGCGGACTTTGGTCATGCCCGCGTGATAGCGGCTGACGGTGAAGGCGACGAAACCGACGCCGGCGAACAGCGCCATGAGCACAGCCGTATTGACCGCGGCAGGCATGGGCATCGCCCCTGCATCGCCGCGCACGAAGAAGAGCGCTTTGGAAACGAGGATCGAACCGATGGCGATGAGAAACGTCGCGATGTTCCAGGCCACCACCCGCACGCCCCACTTGTACAGGGTCGCAAGCCTGCGTTTGGAAATCGCCAGGTCATCCCCCTGCTCCTGGAAGAGCTGGGCCGAGGCCTTGTCGCGACGCGAGAGTTCTTCCTGTTCGAGCGCTTCGATGCGTTCGCGGCGGTGTTCGTTGAAGATGATGGCGAGGATGGACCAGATCGGCACCGCGGCGAAGGCGTACCACGCCATCGCGTACAGGGCGATGGTGCCCACGGGCCACCTCGTGTCCTCGATCCAGAAACTCGCCAGCAGCAGCCCGATGGCCATGGCGAGCTGAATGCCCAGGCCCAGAAGACTGGCCCAGGTGCCGCGGCCGTACGTTTGTTGATCATGTGCCATTGGGTAAGCCCGTTGTCATCGTGTGCGTGGTCGAATAAGCTGCGCTACTCAGTCCTGAGCCCTGTGTCCTGTGTCCTGAGTCGTATCGCCGCTGACTGCTTCCTGCTCCTGCCGCCTCTGACTGCCTGATGTTCTCCCAACTCCTGGCCATCTTCCGTAACACCTTCGTCGAAAGCATTCGCCAGCCGATTGCGATCGTGGTGATCATCGCCTGCAATCTCGTGCTCGCGCTGTGCGTCGCCGGCGCGGGCTACACGATGGACGATGATAATCTCCTGTTCATTCCGCTGGGCCTGAGCACGCTCCTGCTGGGCGGGCTGTTCCTGGCGGGCTTCACGGCCACCGGCGTGGTCTCGCTGGAAATCGAAAACAAGACCGCGCTGACGGTGGTGAGTAAGCCGGTGACGCGGCCGCTGTTCATCCTCGGCAAATACCTGGGCGTCGCCGGGGCCTTGCTCATGGCGATGTGGCCCATGATCTGCACGCTGCTCTTGTGCGTGCGCCACGGCGTGATGCAGACCGCCAGCACGTCCTACGACGGCCCGGTCATTCTCTTTGGACTCCTGGCGTTCTTCGGGGCCCTGTTCGTCGGCCTGATGGTCAACTACCTCTACCGCTGGCCCTTCGTTTCGACCTTCATCTGGATGTTCAACGCGACCATGACGCTCGCGCTGATCCTCGTGCTCGTGGTCGATAAGGAATGGCATCTCCAGTCCATCACCACGGAATTCACCAACCACGAAAGTCCCATCGCGCGGTTCGCCGTGGCGATCCTGTTGCTCATCGAAACGCTGCTGATTTTCTGCGCCATCGCGGTGGCGCTGTCCACGCGACTGGGCCAGGTGATGACCATCCTGATCATGATCGGCGTGTCGGTGGTCATCTCGGCGCTGGGCCCGTTCTACGCCAACGCCGCCCGCGACGCCGGTTCGGGCGATCTGCTCATTGAAGGCAAACGGGTTGTGGCGAGCGTCATGTATCACGTGATGCCGGTACTCGATTTTCTCTGGGTGGCTGATGACCTGAGCGCGGGGATTGCGGTCTCAGGAACGTATGTGCTGACCGTCAGTCTCTACAGCGGGCTGCTGATCGTGGCGCTCCTGGGTATCGCGGTAGCGCTGTTTCAGACGAGGGAAGTCGGATAAAACCGGGTTGGGGGGGGGGG
>JBBDXA010000044.1:0-46432 GCA_040902585.1 Phycisphaeraceae bacterium | reverse complement strand
ACCTTGCGGACATGCGGCCAGGTCTTGCCCTCATCCAGCGACAGCGCCGCGAGGGTGCCGCCGCCGACGAGTTCCTTTTTATTGTCGAGGCTCACCAGCAGGATCGCCCCGCTCTTGAGGCGCAGCGCGGCCGCCTTCTGCCCGACGCCGATGCCGGGGAAGGGGACCGCCATCGGCTCGAACGTATCGCCCCAATCCTTCGTCACGAACGCCGCCATCGGGTGCGGGCCGCGGAGGAAGGTGAGGATCGAGCCGTCCTTCAGCGGGACGGACGCGGGGTGAATCGCATAAGCGCCCGCCGCCTTGCGCATGTCGCCCTTGCCGATGCGCCAGGTCGCGCCGCCGTCCTTGCTCGTCATGAGGCGCTCATCGCGGTGGTTGTCGCCGTCGACAGCGAGCACGATCGTGCCGTCCGTCGCAACGAACGCCGAGCACGGCTGGCTCAATCGATTCGGTTCATCGCGCGATAAAATGATGCGCGGCTTGGACCAGGTCGCCCCGCTGTCGTCGCTGCTGCGCATGATGATCGATGCACTATCCCAGCCGCGTGTTGCCTGGAGACAAAAGTGAAAAACGCGTTTGCCATCGCTGACGAGAACGGGCGCGTGGTCGTTCATGTCCGGTACATCAAGGAACAGCGACGCCGGCTCCCACCCTCCGGAAGTGCCCGAGCGAAGCCGCGACGCGGCTAAGGAAAGCTCGCGCCCCGACTCGCTGACGCAGGTGTACCACGCGGCGAGCACATCACCGTTCGGGCAGACGGTGACCGCGGCGAAGTGGTTCCACTGGCTGAAGACCGGCCCCCAGGTTTCCTTCGGAATCTCCGCGGTCGCCTTCTCCTTCGTGAAGTTGCGGAAGTACGGCAATGCCGGGTCCGGCGTCCGCTTGCGCACCGGCGGCGTCTGATTCACATCCCGCTGATTCAAGGGCGGCGCTGCAACGGGCAGCGGCTTCGTCTCCGGCCGGTCACCGAGCACCACGCGGAAGCCGAGGTACACCGTCGCGTCCTCCGGCAGATGGCCCGCACGGTTCGAGCTGCGGACGTAACGGGCGGAATATTCCTTTGACTCGGCAACACGCTTCGATGTGTAACTGCCGCCGCGCGAGACGCGGATGATGCCATCAACCCGGCCCACCGGGTCGCGCTGCTCGCCCGCCTCGTACTGGCCGTACCAGTCGGCGCACCACTCCTCGACGTTGCCGTGCATGTCAAATATGCCCCACGGATTCGCGGGGAACTTGCCGACGGGCATTGCCTTCGCCTCGGCGTTCTGCTCCGTCACGCCGTAGTTCGCATCGGTCGGCTTGATCTCATCGCCGGTGACGAACCGCGTCGTCGTGCCCGCCCGGCAGACGAACTCCCACTCCGCCTCCCTCGGCAGGCGATACGGCAACCCTTCCTTCTTGCTCAACCAGTCGCAGTAAGCGGCCGCCTCATGCCAGGTGACGAACGTCACCGGCGCATGATCGTCGCGGCCTTTCGCTCGCAGCTTTCTGTGCGCGGGATTGAAGTTGTCGTACTGCCCGACGGTCACCTCGTGAGCGCCGATATAGAACGGTTTCGTGAGGGTCACGCGGTGGGCCGGGGCTTCGTCGTACTCGCGAAGCAGCCAGTCGGACTTCGTCGCCGGCGGCGCTTCACCTTCACCCATCTTAAAGTGGCCCGGCTCGATGCGCACGAGCTTCATGCCCAGCGTGTTCACGTGTTCCTTCGCGGTCGGCAGGTCGGCGGCGCGGGCGACCGGCGAGATGAACGCAAGAACGAGCAGGGCCGCGAAGTGACGTCGCATGGCGTGATTCCGTAAGGTGGACGTACCCGTGATTGTCCGCGGGTTCGTCCGAGTTTCAAAACGTGACGTGGCCGGGTTCAACGCAGAGGCGCAGAGGGCGCGGAGAGGGAATCAATCAGTTAACAGCTTGTGCCAACAGCACGCAGGCCTGATTGGTAAAAAAAGGTGGAACGAATCGGCGCTTTGACTTACGTCCACCAGCCCGACCCCAGCCACCCCGAAGGGCAGCCAGGGCCGGGGCACGACTCGCCGCGCACCGGGCCCAGGAAAGTCAGTGCAGACGATGATCCGTGGCTCAGGTCACCGTCATCTCACTCGCCAGCAGATTCAGCGTCAGGTCGGCATCCACAGGCATCTTCCGCAGCCAGCGGGCGAACTGGCCGACCATCAGGCCGGCACAGATGTTGGCGGCGAAGATGGTGGAGCGGGCGGTGCAACTGCCAGTGAACGCCTGGGCACCTGGAAAGAGCGTCCGCTGATATGCCTGGCGGCCGACCTCATCTGCGACCGCCAACACGCGGATCACTTCCGCGCTCATGCGGCCATCTATATAGATGAGGACCCGATCCCGCACGGCTTCCCAGATGAACTTGCGGGTGTCGATGGAATCCACGCAGCAAAACACCGCGTCGCCAACCTGCGTTCTGCTGCGACGGAACCGCTCAGGCTCCACAATGATCTCGACGCCGCTGTTGAGCTGCCGGCACACGGCAGCAGTCGCTTCGACCTTCATCCGGCCCAGGTCGGCTTCGAGATAACCCTGAGCCGCCAGGTTCACCGGCTCGACGATGTCGAAGTCCACAAGCTGAATCTTCGGGACGCCCACGGCCGCGAGTTGCAGAGCCACCTGCCTGCCCACCGCGCCGACGCCGATCACGGTCGCCGAGCATGAGGCCAGTGCTTCCGGCGGCAGGATCGAACGTTGCCGCAGGTCACGATCCGTATGAATCAAGCGACACCTCCTGTTCACGTTGGGCACGTTCATCCAGTTCAGCCTCAAGCATTGCGAGGGCCTCGGCATCCGACAGCTCATGGCCATCCCACGAGTCTTCCGCGTTCCAGCGGTGCAGCCGGCGATGATGTCGCTCGGCCAGACCTTCCTCATCGCCGCCGGCGGTGAGCAGCGTCGCCGCGATCTTGTGCATCACGCTGAACTCAGGCTCGGCCGTGACATGAAGGTTGTACTCTTCCTTCCACGCGTCATGCTCCGCCCCACGAAACGGCACGCTAAAGTCCACTTCGACGGGAATGAGCATCTGCCCTCCCGGACCCACGCCGAAGCGAAGCCTGGCGTAAGTCTGGCCACCGCGGGCGAGGATCGCCATCACCGCCCAGTCACATTTGCCGAACACACGCTCGAACGTTTCTTCGTCAACCCCGCTGGGCTGGGCGCTGGTGCCCGGATGGGTGTGCAGCCAGACTCTGAGGAACTGTTCGGGCTTGCGGCCTTGATCGACCTGCTTGTCAAAGAAATCCGCCACAGCCTGATCGTCCATCGCGACCGTCACCGAAGAGCAGCGTTGGCGCACGGTGATGAAGTCTTCAATCAGCAGCGGATCGTCGCTGGCGGCGATGCCGAAGCCGGCGATCTCCGTCGAGCCGTAGTCACGAAACGCCAGCAGCTTCGCCCAGGCATATGGCGAGAATCGCAGGGTCGGGAGGTGTGTTCGCGTCATCGTCCGCTGGCGGCAATCCAAGCGGGCCTCCCTCGCCTTCGTGTTCTCCTTCTTCTCTTCCGTCGTCGTCGGGTTCATCGGGTTCATCTGCTTCATCTTGTTCCTTTTGGCATTGGGTACAGACATCGTTTTCAAGGCAGTCCACGCAGACCGCCTCGCCGCACTGTTCGCAGCTTCGCCGGCAGTCTTTGCACATAGCGCAGTCACAACGCGGACAAGTAGAGAGGCATTCGGTGCAGTAGTAGCTGTCGCAGGCTTCACATTTGCCGCAGCAGTCGTTGCAGACATCGTGATCGCAGTGCTCGCAGTAGGTGCGGTCGTCATCGCTCACGGAGGTGCCGCAGTGGTAGCAGCTCACGCCGCCTGCCCACAGATCAAGAGCCACGTAAGGCGAGCCCGCGTTGTAGGTGGTGAGCACGCTCTTGACGAGCAGAAAGAAGTCGGCGACGCGGCCCTGCTCCAAGGCGCTCTTGATGGGAACCGAAGCATCACCTTCACACAGTTCATCATCACGCACATGCGGATGCGTGGTGTTGCTGTGTCCCTCGGCGGGATTCGGGTCCAGAGCTTCCACTTCATAAATCCGTTGACG
Source organism: Phycisphaeraceae bacterium (assembly GCA_040902585.1). Classification (GTDB taxonomy): domain Bacteria; phylum Planctomycetota; class Phycisphaerae; order Phycisphaerales; family Phycisphaeraceae; genus JBBDXA01. The sequence continues at coordinate 42,374 of JBBDXA010000044.1, read as the reverse complement.
ATCCAAAGAGTCGAAGTGATTGATCTGGAGCTTGATCGCGAACGACCCCAGGTAGACGCTCTCCAGAGTGATGGGCTCGGTGGTGACGCTGAGCACGTTGTCTCTGAACTGCCATCCGCCGAACTCATCCTTGATCTGCTCCAGGTCAGCGATCAGATCCCTGAAGGCGGGGATCGTCAAAGGCTCCCACTGCTCGGTGATGCGTCGTGCGGCAGTGAGTTCGCGTTGTAGATCGATGAAGAGGTAGTCGAGGCTGCGCCGGATCGCCGGCAGCACGCCAAGCCATCGCTTACGAATGACAAGCTGGGTGTGCCGCGTGGCTTTCCGCCAGCGGTCAAGGTGGGAGGAGAGGTCGCGGTAGTCATGTCGCACATTGAGCAGGCGATTGAACCGAAGCTTGTGCAGTTGTTCACGGATTCGCCCGGCCACACGCCAGGCGAGCTTCCTCGTGGTTAATGATCGCTCAGACATGGATGGCTCCGGGTGATGGAATTGGAAATGAAAGCGGGCGCTGACTGATTCACAGAGGAACCCGCCAGCGCCCGCAACGCTCAGTCGATCAGTTGATCACGCAGCGCGAAGTTGCGCGCCTTCCACCTTGGTTGGCGTAATCGAAACGCGATCGCCCGGCTGAAGCACCTGATCACGCGACGCCGGTTGGCGGTTCACGCGGATCAGGTAGTCCTCAGCCTTGCGGCCTTGCATGTGCTGGGCGAAGAACTTCTCGACGGTCATGCCGTCGGCGACTTCGACGTGATCGGCGAAGCCCGCTCCGTCGTTGTTTAAAAATAAGATTCGCATAGAGAAACTCCGATGTTGAGTTGATCGACGAGGTTGACGTCCGCCGGAACATCCGGCAACGCCGCCTCGTCGTTATGATCGAGAATGATGATCACCCTGATCCCCCTCATTCGTTCCATCACGCTGGCATCTATCACCTTGATGTGTGCGGCTCACCAGTCATCGGCCCAGATAGAGCGCATCTGGCTGACCCACCGCTCAAATGAACCGGACAAAATCGTGGTGAATTGGCAGACGACCGCGGCCGGGCCTTCGACGGTTGAGTTCGGATCAACCGATGCGCTGGGCAATCAGGTGATAGTCGACGACAAGACGACACTTCATCACGTCGAGATTCCGCTGAAGGAAGGTGAGGCAGCGCACTATCGTGTGTCCACAGGCGAGCAGCGATCAGCCGTTCACCGCATCAAGCCTTATCCGAAGGATGAACTGCGGGTTGCCGTCGTGGCCAATTGGCAGGGCCGACCGAAGCTCGATGCGATCGTGAAGGATGATGTCCATCTCCTGCTGACGGCCGGCGATAACATTCCTGACCTGCACAACCGGTGCGGCGTTGGTGTGAAGGACTGCGTGAAACCCTACAGCGAGTTGATCGACACCTACCCGGAGCTGTTTCGTTCGACACCCTTCATGCCCGCGCTGGGCAATCATGATCGTGAGATCCGACCGCGGGGCGAGAAGCCGCCGGCCGAGCCGGTGTACGACGTGGAAGCGACCGCGTTCCGCCGCTTCTTTCCGCTGCCGGACGAGGGTTGGATGTGGCGGTTCGATATTCCGCGATTCGATGTGCGTTTCATCGCTCTGGATCTGAATCACATTCAGGACCAGGGGACAACATGGCAGACGTGTCATCCCTTCACGAAAGACTCCGAACAGTTCAAGTGGTACGACAAGGTTTCGGACCGGCGCGATCGGCGATTCGTTGTCACGCTGCACAATGAGAAGAGTGGCCACATTCGTGCGAGGGAAAATTCGCAGTGGCACCGCATGTTCTCGCGGGGCACGTGCTCGATCACGGGCTTCGGCTATTTCGCCGAACGCGCGGAAGTCGGCGGATTCCCTTACTTCAACACCTCGTTGAGCGGGCGAGGTGCCAGGTACGCTGACTCACAATCGCGGTTCATCGAGAGTGAGAACAACTACGTGCTGATCACGCTGGTGCGCGGCGGGAAGATGTTGCGCGTAGAGATGAAGAGCCTGGAAGGTAAGGTGCTTGATCGAAGCGACTGGCCGGCCGCGAAGCCATGAGCATTCATGCCGTTCGCTGCGACGCTACGCAATAACTCGATGCGTTTGAATCCATCTCCACTCAGCCGCCAGCGCCTCGCTTCTCTTCTCGAATGGCCCCAGCTTCGGCCCGCCCACCGGCGACATATCCGCCCACCACATTCCGTCTTCATCAGGCTCGACGTGGCTCGCCCGCATGATGCTCGGCTTCCCCAGTGCTGCAAGGTCAATCATTTCGTCATAGATGCACCGCACGTCGCCGACACCGTCGATGATCAACTTCATCAGCTTTCTCCTTCCGTACCTCCGCCCCGAATGATCCGTCGCCGCGGGCGATCCACCAGCAGCCCATCCAGCGCACTCTGCACGCCGGCGAGCTGCTTCGACACACGCTGACGCAGGCCTTCGCTCTCGCGCAGCGCCTGAGGCTGCACGCCGCGAACGACGCCTTGGGCCTGGTTCACGAGTTGATCAAGTTGTTCGTTCGACCGGATGTTCAGGTGCTTGAAACGCTCGAAGAACTCGGTCAGGTTCGTGATCGCCGTATCGCGGAACACTTTCGGCTTCCCGTCATCCGCACCATTGAGCCGTTCGCTGAGGTGTGTCACCAGCTTGGCCAGTTCATCGGTGAATGCCTGCTCGGCGAGTTGCACCGCTTCGTTGAACCGCGATGTGATTCGCTGGCATTCCTGCTCATAAAGCGACGGGTTGAGTTCGCGCAGGTACGCCGGCGGCTCGACGCTGGGAAAATCCCACACGACATCGAACAGTCCGCGCAGCGAATCAGGGTAGTCGCTCTCATTGAAGAGCTGCCCCAATCGCTGCCGCGCCGCAAGCTTAAGGTCCGCCAGCTCGCGATCCAGTTCGATGACGGCGTCGATCAGGTCTGACTTCATCTCGCCGAGCCGCTGATCGACGATGGCAACGTCATCCTGCCGAATGAGCCTGATGCCTGGCTCGGGGAACGGCAGTGACACGCCGCGCCAGTACGACACGATGCGATTGCGAATCGACGTGACGGCCTTGAACGCCGGATGTTTCGTGTCGATGAGCTTCTTTCCCGCACTGAGATAGTTCCCCTCCGCCCCGAACGATTCAGCCGCCTGTTCCTTCTGCTGCGGCGTGAGCGTCTTCCTGACGCCGAACCAGGTGAAGCTCAGACGCATGGCGGCGGCGAATCGCCGCAGCCGGTCCGCAGGCGCAGGGACAGTTCGCCCCGGCGGATCTTCCAACGTCGTGGTCATGGTGACCTCCTTTGAATGTTGTGATTGGTTGATGTCCCGTCAAATCTCAGTCACGGGCTCATCGAGCTGGCCGTTGAGGTAGCCGGCGTCCAGCGCCCGGCCCACTTCCGAATCCTTGAGGGCATCGAAGCCAGCCGACGCATACTCCACGACGGCGGCAGGTGTGCGCATTTCATCGCACTGCACTTCGACGATCCCCGGCAAGCCAAGGCTCTGGCCTTCCTGATCCCAGTCGACCAGGATGACCCGCGTATCGGGCTCGGAGCAGAACACATCCTGCACGAGGCCGCCGTGGACGCTGATGACAATAGTGGGTTGATCGCGAGGCATGGCAATTCTCCTTTCAAATTCATCTCGACTTCCAGATATGGAATTGGTAATCTCATAGTGCCCCCGGAAGCCCGCGTTACGCGATATCTCGTGTGACGCGGGTTTTTTAATCGGGGCCGGCGCTCTCTTTCTCCAGCACTCCGGAGGCGACATGGCATCATCCACCAGCGCGAAGAAGGATCCCATCCTGCTCGATCCACTGCCCAATCCCGGTGAATCGCTGGAGCGTCAGCGTGATGACATTCTCTACGAGCGCATGATGCCGTGGCTCGTGGTCATGGTCATGGTGGTTGCGTTCGTCATCCACGAGTGGATCGCCTACCTGTTTCATTCGCCCCGGTCTCCCGTCTTGTCGTTGATCGTCGCAGCCACTGTCATCGCCATCGGTATCTGGAAGATCACTAAAGCCATCGCCGATCTGCGGAACGTGAAACTCGGCCTGCGAGGCGAGAAGGCTGTTGGTCAGTTCATCGAAGTGGTGCGCGCCGCCGGCTACTTCGTCCTGCACGACCTGATCGACCGACGATCAGACGGCTCGGAGTACAACGTCGATCATGTCCTGATCGGTCCCGGCGGCATCTTCGTGCTGGAGACGAAGACGAGAAGCAAACCCGCGCGGGGCGACGCCATCGTCCGATACGACGGTGATCGTGTCTCCGTCGATGGCGGCCCTTGGGATGAGGAGCCTGTCCGTCAGGTGAAAGCGGCGGTAAGCACGGTGCGGCGCATTCTTGAAGAGACGACGGGCCGCGCCGACATTCCGATTCGACCGGTGCTTCTGTTCCCAGGTTGGTTCATCGAAGGCACAAGTTCGGGCAAGCTCGTGTGGGTGCTGGAGCCCAAGGCATTACCCAAGTGGCTGCCCTATGAGCCGACGAAACTGTCACTCGAAGACGCCGCGCTGTTTCATCACCGTCTTTCGAGTCACATCCGGCAGAACCGGAAGCAGAAATGATTTAGTTGTCCCGCGGATTCGCCCGCACCTGTCGGCGTTTGCTCCCGGCGCTTGCCGTTTGATCGCGCCGATAGATCCCCACCTGATCCGCGCTGAGGCACCGGCCGCTCGCCCACGTTCGCAGTTTCTCCACCGACTCCGCCGCCGTCACCGCCACGGGCACCACGTTGTGCGCCGCGGCCACGAGGGGAAGATCCAGCAAAGCCGCCAGTCGGCAGCATGCTTTGATCTCGGCACCGGTCCAGTTCTCGTCAGCCGGCAGCTTCTGACTGCGGTCGATCCCGAATGCTTCTATATAGATGCGCCAGATCGCCTGTCGCTGCTCAGCGGTGGGCAGGTCGACGAAGAAAACGCCGTCAAAGCGTTCGGCTCTTGTCATCTCCGGTGGCAGCTTGGAGATGTCATTGCACGTGGCCGTCACCATCACGTCGCTGGTGTGATCGTTCATCCAGGTGAGCAGGGTGCCGAAGAGTCTGGCCGAGACACCTGAATCCGTCTGCCCCGAGCTGGCCACGCCTGCCAGAGCCTTGTCGATTTCATCGATGAAGAGGATGCACGGCGACATGGCATCAGCGATTCGCAGAGCCTGGCGGGTGCGTTCTTCACTCTGTCCCACCAGCGAGCCCATCAAGCTGCCCACATCCAGGTGCAGCATGGGCCGGCCGGTCTCGTTGCCCAGGGCCTTGCAGAACTGGCTCTTGCCGCAGCCGGGCGGAGACAGCAGCAGCACTCCCTTCGGCCGGAGCTTCTGATCAGAGCGACTACGCATAGCTCGGAGACAGAAGGCCTTGAGCGCGTCGAGTCCGCCCAGGTCGGCGAACTTCTCATCACCGCGATGCAGCGAAAGCATGCCGCTTTTCTTTAGCATTTGGGTCTTCAACTCCCACACCGCATCAGGCTGGATCCTGCCGTGACGCACCAGCGACAGGCTGAAGGCATTCTCCGCTTCATATCGCGTCAGGCCCGATGAAGCATCAAGCACGCGATCCAGATCACGCTCAACGGGCAGTTCACCTTCATCGGTCGCGATACCGGCGGCGATCTCCTGAAGCTGCTCACGATCGGGCAGCTCATGCTCGATCACGGCGAAGAGCTTCTCCAGTTCGATGGGAATCTGCACGACCGGCGACAGGATGATGATGAAGGTGCGGTTCTGTTTGCCGGCGCTGATCTGCTGGGCCAGTGCCTGCACGATCTCGGCGCTGCCCAGGAAGCGATGGAAGTTGACCAGCACCAGGACGGCGGCACCATCTTCGGAGCCGAGCGTGTTCAATGCACGGATGGCGGCGAGTGGGTCGCTTGCGGATATCTCGGCGGAAGCCCCACCAGGGAGGTTCAGCCCTGTGGCGATGTTCCAGGTGGCCAGCTTCCAGTGCTCGCGGGCACAGAGCTGGGCGATCTTTCTTAACGCGTCGTCGTGTTCGTGGCTTTCGATCCACAGGCCGGTGAAGCACGCGCGTACGTACTCTGCCAGCCGCTGGGTTAGCGTCATTCAATTGTCCTTTCAAATTGAGATGTTTGTATGCGAGGGAGGCAGTTCTACGGCCAGCAACAGCGACAACCTCCCGTGCTGTTATCACGCGCCCACGCAGAGCGTTTGCCGACGTGCCAAGCCGCTATTGAGTCGTACGCAGATCGCGTTGAAGCATTCCTGGCCACCGCCGCCGCACCTCATCCCCGTGTTCAAGCATGATCTTCGCCGCCCGACCCGCCAGCTTCTCCATCTCCTTGTGGAAGTCGCGGCCATGAGGGGCATTCAAATGGTGAGCCGCTTCATGGACAAGGGTCGCGAATGCGTCCTCCGCCATCGGCTCCAGCCACGTCGACGCCGTGTCGATGCCCAGCGTTAGCACATCGTCGCCGCCCCACGTCGCGATCGCATTGACGGGCTTCAGCAGTGCCAACCTTACGGCGCACACGCTGGCATCGGCGTAACCGTCCAGCAGCTTCTGGCAGAACCAGCGGGCGAACTCCATCACCTGCTGCACGTGCTCCGGCGGATCAGCCGCTGTACGGCCTGCAGGCACGCGGGCTGAGCCACGCCACCGAACCCGACGCGGACATCCCTTGGATGGCGGCCCATTATGTTGAGCTGATCCGCAAGGCGTACCCGCAAGGCCCCTACCTGCTGGGCGGTTTCTCCTCCGGCGGCGCGGTCGCGCTGGAAATGGCGCAGCAGCTTCATTGCGCCGGGCAGCGCGTCGAACTGGTCGCGGTGATCGACACCTCCCCGCCGAGCGTGAAGCCGGCGATGGGCCGACTGAGCCCGCGCTTCCTGGCGCGGTTCCTCGCCAACCTGCCGCGCTGGCTGGTGCATGACCTGTTCAACGATGACTTCCTCAAGGTCTGTCGGCGAGTCACGGGCCGACTCGGCTCCCTGTGCCGCAGCCTATTCACCCGCAAGCCCGCGGGCAACGGCACGACCCTGAACTTCAATCGCGTCTTCGGCACAAGCAGCCTGCCCGACCGCCGATTGCGATTCATCCAGACGGTCTACACCGGCTGGCGCACCTATCAGGCGCAGCCTTATCCAGGCAGGATCACGCTGCTCCGCGCCAGGGTGCTGCCGTTGATGTGCCGGCTCAGCGATCAGTTCGGCTGGGAAGAGATTGCCGACGACGTTGACGTGTTCATCCTGCCCGGTACGCATGCGACGATCACGGCGGAGAAGAACGCCGCGGGGCTCGCGGCCGCGCTGCTGAACTGCATCGACCGGGCGACAGGCCGGTGACCGGCCGGTGACGCCCACGAAGGGCGTCCGCCAGCCGCACGGGCGCGTTCCAGCCGCAAGGCAATCGCATGTAGGTCGTACTCCTCTCCCTCTCAGGGAGGGGCTGGGGGAGGGTCGCGTTCGCGATCAGGATGATAGGTTGGGACTCAAGTCGATTTTTGTTCGGCCGTCCGACCCTCCCCTTACCCCTCCCTAAGAGCATTGGTATCTACACATCTCGGAGCAGCCTTTTTTTTCACGCATAAAAAGCCAATTGCCGTCGAAGGGTGTCGATCCCCCAGAGACAAAACAACACCGAGGAGCGCAATGGCGTCCTTATTAAAGCAGGAATCGGCACATGTGGCCGTATGAAATGGAATCGTGTTGAATGACCGAATCGCTCCAAAAAGATGTGTAGATACCAATGCCCTAAGAGGGAGAGGAATAGGATGGCACATGCAATTGCCTGGTTCCAGCCGATGGTTGTTTTGGCTTTGCCTGCGTTGGCGTTATATTTGGGAATCAGCGCGTTGCCGCGAGGTCGTCGCGAACAATAAGGGAGGAGAACCCCTCCGCGAGGGTTCACGCGATCGTGGTCCGTGGGTGGCGGCAAGTGAAGCCCGGTGCGTGCCAACGATGCCCTCGCTCGGACCCTGTCATGCGATTACCCGGACGCCAACTGATCGTGCCGCTCGCCGCCGCAATGGCCTGCGGATTGGCCAGTGTCCGTGTGACCATTGCCGAGACTGTCGCTGATGACAAGCCTGCCATGTCCGCCATGTCCGCCCAGGAGCGAACATTCTTCGAGACGAAGATTCGGCCGGTGCTCGTGAAGCACTGTTACCAGTGCCACTCGCAGGAAGCCAAGAAGCTGGGAGGCAAGCTGCGGCTGGACACCGCCGCGGGCCTTCGCGAAGGGGGCGAATCAGGCCGCGCTGTCGTCGCCGGCCAGCCCGACAAGAGCCTGATCATTCAATCGCTGCGTCACGAGCACCTGGAGATGCCGCCCAAGGCCCCGCTGTCCGAAGCGGTCGTGAAGGACTTTGAGACGTGGGTGAAGATGGGTGCGCCGGACCCGCGCGACAGCGACGCGAAGGCCGCTGTGCCGCCTGACACCAAGCAATCGAGAGACCCGGCACTCTGGTCCTTTCAGCCGATCATCGATCCGCCCGTGCCCGCGGCGGCGAACTCCGACTGGGCGCGCGATCCGATCGATCGATTCATCCTCGCGCGCCTTGCGGCTGAAAAGCTCTCGCCGACGCGCGACGCATCGCCGACAACGCTCATCCGCCGACTGTACTTCGACCTGATCGGCCTGCCGCCGAGCATCGAAGACGTGAAGGCGTTCGAGTCGGATTTTCACCAGCGCGGCCAGGCCGCGGTCGAAGCGCTGGTCGATCGGCTCCTCGCGTCGCCTCAGTTCGGTGAACGCTGGGGACGGCATTGGCTCGATGTGGCGCGATACGGTGAATCCAACGGCAACGACGGGCTCGGGAGGAATCCTACCTTTCCGCATGCCTGGCGCTTTCGCGATTACGTCATCGCTTCGTTCAACAGTGATGTGCCCTACAACCGCTTCATCACGGAGCAGATCGCCGGTGACCTGTTGCCCGCCGCATCGCCCGCCGAGCGGGATCGACTCCTGATCGCCACTGGATTTCTCGCCTTGGGCGCCAAGCCCGCCAAGGCAATGAACATCAACTTCGACATGGACGTAGTCGACGATCAGATCAACGTCGTCAGCACCGGCATCATGGGGCTGAGCGTCGCCTGTGCGCGATGTCACGATCACAAGCACGATCCCATTCCCACGCGTGACTATTACGCGCTGGCCGGCATCTTCAAGAGCACGGAGACGCTCTGGGGCAACGCGGCGAAGGAGATGCTCACGGCTCCGCCCACGCCTTTGCATGAACTGGCGACGATCGCGCCCGCCTCACAACAGAAGGGCGCACCCGCCAAGCCGTACGATGCCGGCGCACCGGCATTTCCCAAGAGCTACGCGGCGCAGATCACGCAACTGACGCCCTCGCTTTACCTGCCGCTGAACGCGGACAATGATGCGGTCAAGGTTGAGAACGGCGTGAAGCTGTCGATGGTTGACTACGGCACATTCACCGGAGGCCGCTTGCAGGGCAAGCTCGCCAGGCCGGCGGAGGCATACACGATCTCGTTCTGGTTCCGCAACGATGTCCCCGTCGCCCAGCGCCCCGTCACGGCGTATCTCTTCTCGATCGGCCCCGACAGCAAGACGCCGGCACCGGGCGATCACCTGGGCATCGGCGGCAACTACGACAAGGACAAGACCGGCAAGCTGCTCATCTTCAACGGCAACGAAGGCAAGCAGGTCGCGTTCGGCACGACCGTCATCCCGCCTCGCACCTGGAATCACCTGGTCTACGTTCGCGATGGCAAGCGCGTGGCGGCCTACCTCAACGGCCAGGCCAAGCCGGAATTTGAAGGCGAGATCGATCGCACCGCAGCCGACGCGAGGACCTGGTTCCTCGGCGCGCGGAACGATTTCTTTGCCCCGCTGGAAGGCAACCTTGCGCAGTTCGCGTTCTTTGATCACGCCCTGTCAGCGGAAGATATTCAACTGTTGCACAAAGCCTCGGGCCAGCCCCGCGGCATCGGCAAGCCGTTGCCCGCGCGGCCGAACACGACCAGGCCCGCGCCGACCAAGGCGCTGGCGATGGGCGTGCGTGATCGCGCCAAGCCGGACCACTGCAAGATCAACATCAAGGGCGAGTCCAACAAGCTCGGCCCCGAAGTGCCGCGAGGATTTCTTTCGGCTTGCGTCACCGCCTCCGCGCCCGAACCGATCAATCCTGCGCAGAGCGGCCGGCTGGAGCTGGCGCGCTGGCTGACCGGCGGTGATCATCCGCAGACCGCGCGCGTGATGGTCAATCGCATCTGGCTGCACCTGCTGGGCCAGGGCATCGTTGATACGCCCGATGATTTCGGCGTGTACGGCAGCCGGCCGACGCATCCCCTGCTGCTCGATCACCTGGCGACGCGCTTCATGTCGCAAGGCTGGTCGATCAAGCGGATGATCCGCGCGATTGTCCTGAGCCGGACCTACCAGCTCGACAGCCATGCCGACGCCGACACGATCGCCGCGGACCCGGACAACCGCTGGCTTGCTCGTCATTCCCGCCGCCGACTCGATGCCGAGTCGCTGCGCGACAGCATCCTGAAGGTCAGCGGCCAGCTCGATCTTTCGCCCGCGCAAGGCTCGGATGTCCAGCACATGGATGTGCTCGTGAACAAATTCGGTAGTCTTCATCAACCCAGCCAGCATCGCAGCGTGTACCTGTGCATGCTGCGCAACTCGCCGCCGCCTGAGCTGGCGGCGTTCAATCTCCCCTCCTTTGAAACCGTCACGGGTCAGCGCGAGGTGACCACGCTCCCGGCACACGCGCTCTACCTGCTGAACAACCCTTTTGTCGTCGAGCAGTCCGAGCGATTGGCGTCGCTAGCGCTGCGATCGGTCGCGAAGGACGACGCGGCCCGTGTGATCTGGATGTACCGCCGCACGCTGAATCGTGAGCCCAGCCAGAGCGAGCAGGCCGGCGCGTTGAAGTTGATCAAGATGGTCGAAGCGGATCTTGCCCGGCAAGAAGCGAGTGCCGAGGAGCGCCGGCTGTCCGTCTGGGCAAGCCTTGGCCAGGCGCTGCTGGCAACGAACGAATTCCGATACGTGGACTAATTGGAAAGTGAAGCTTATGCGAACGTTCTCACGCCGTCAGATGTTACAGTCCGCCTCCTGCGGCTTCGGCTACCTGGCGCTCTCGGCCATGTGCGCCCAGAACGCCGCCGCGGATACCGCTGCGAACCTGCTGCCGAAGGCGCCGGCGCTGCGCCCGCGCGCCAAGCGCGTGATCTTTCTCTGCATGAGCGGCGGCCCGGCGCAGATGGACACCTTCGACTACAAGCCGCAGACCGGAGATAAGCCGCATCCGGGATCGATCTTCAAGTTCAAGCAGCACGGCGAATCGGGCCTTTGGGTCTCGGAGCTGATGCCGAACATCGCGCGGCACGTGGACAAGCTCTGCATGCTCAACGGCATGCACTGCGACACGGGTAATCACGCGCAATCGTTTCTTCAGCTTCACACCGGCGAACGCCTTCGTCCGCGTCCGAGCATGGGCGCGTGGATCAATTACGGCCTGGGCACCGTCAACCAGGACATGCCTGGCTTCGTGAGCCTGAACACATCCAAGCCCTCGGTCTACAGCAGCGTGTTTCTGCCGCCGGTCTTCGAAGGCACGCCGATCGGCATCAACGGCGAGGACATGTCCAAGGCGACGATCGCCAACATCTCCGGCGAGCATCTTTCCCCCACCGCCAAGCGACACCAGCTCGACCTGGTGCAGGCGATGAATCGCGAGCACCTTGCCGCCCGGGCGCAGACGAATGATCTGGAGGCAGTGATTCAATCGATGGAGCTGGGGTTCCGCATGCAGGCGTCAGCCCCTCAGATGCTCGACATCAGCGATGAGTCGCCCGAGACATTGGAGGCCTATCGCGTCGGCAAACAGAAGGCGCTGGGGACATGCAAGCAATCGGACTTCGGGCGGCAGTGCCTGCTGGCCAGGCGATTCGCCGAGGCCGGCGTACGCTTCATCGAACTGAACCACGGAAGCTGGGACCAGCACAAGAATCACCGCGCCGAGCTGCGCGCCAACTGCGAGGCCGTCGATGCACCGATCGCCGCGCTGCTGGGCGATCTGGATCGTCGCGGCCTGCTCGAAGACACGCTCGTCGTCTGGGGCGGCGAGTTCGGAAGGCCCGGCGTGCTGCCTGACGGCAAGGACGAATCGGGGCATCAGCCCAACGGATTCACATTCTGGCTCGCAGGCGGCGGCGTGAAACAGGGACTCACCTACGGCAAGACGGATCCGCTGGGCACGCGCGCCGTCGAAGGCCGCGTTCACTTCCGCGATCTGCACGCCACCATCCTCCACCTGATGGGCCTCGAGCACGATCAACTCACCTATCGCCATGAAGGCCGCGAACATCGGCTGACGGGTCCCGAAGGTGGGAAAGTGGTGTCAGCCGTGATGGCCTGAATGACAAACTCAGGTTCTTCAACCCCTCGAATCTTGAGGAAGAAGGGCTCATCAACCCGGTACCCGCAGGCGATGCGTTTGAGCGCGTTGATCTTGTTATTGATTCCATCGAGCATGCAGGTGTTCACCCGCCAGCCGCGTCTTCGTGTTCGTGGCTTTCGAGCCACAGGCCGGTAAAGCACGCGCGTACGTACTCCGCCAGCCGCTGAGTTAGCGTCATGGGGTTGCTCCTTGTTGGCCAGAGGGGCAGTCACTTCAATTCGTACAGTTTCCCGAACACCTCCGTCATCACCGTGCTGAATAATGTGACTCAGCCATCAGTGGAACCGTAGTCGATATTCAGGCTGTAGATGCCAGTGGGAGATCCTGTGCTGCGGCCTGATCCACTTGCCATCCTCAAGCAGCTCCGTGGGCAGGGTGGCATCGACAATGTGAGCGGGCTCACGTGATTCGATATGTTCGCCATCGACGAAGACCGTCACGTTCGCCGGCGGCAGGAAGGTCTTGAAGTAGTCGGCCAGGTCGAGTGTGATGAACGGCCAGGGCATGTGCATGGTGACGAGGGTGCCTCGAACGATGTCGCCGTTACCCGCTGACGATTCCCGTGTGATCCGCCGTCCGCCTTCGACGATGAACTCGACCTTGCGGCTCCCGCTCTCAACACTGGCGCTCAGCGCCAGGCAGAGCATTTCCTTGAAGCCTCGTCCCATGCGGCCGCGCTGAAGGTGTGAATCGGTCTTGCTGGTGAGGAAGATGGTGCGGATGTCACGCAGGTTGATGATGCCGCACCCGTCATCGCGGCAGGTGATGATGGTGCCTTCGCAATCGCCATGCGCGACGGCAGGCAGGAACTCAAGGTGAATCTCTCCCTTGGCGGCACCAATGGCGTCAAGGCTGTTTTGGAGCAGCTCCTTGACCAGGTGCTGCGGCGGCCGGCCTGCGTTCATGCTGGCGAAGCCGTCGGTGCTGACCGCCAGCCAGTCGTCAAGGATGACCGGCGGCACGGATGTGTCGGGCATGAGTGCTTCCTTTCACGGATGTGTTTGATTCTACGGGGTGACCCGATCTGGACATTTGCAGATTGGCGAAGTTGCACGACTCAAGCCTGCTGCTGGTTCTCAGCCTGCTGCGACGCCTGCTGATAGAACTCGGCCGTGAACCACGCGGCACGTACTCCGCCGGCCGCTGGGTAAGCGTCATGGATTGCTTCTGATAAAGGTTGTGAAGTGATCCGCTATTGCCAGATGAGCAGGGTCGCTTCCTGTACGACCGAGGCGCGAGCGCTACTGGCGGCGGAGTGAACGGGGCGGCGGCCTCCTACTGAGGAAATTCCTCAGTAGAAGTGACACGCAGTTCGTCCAGCCCAGCCCACAGTTTGCTGGCCAGGAGCTGCCCAAAAGAACCCGGAACGGACCCCGACTACGCAGCAGCACAGTCCGACAGTTCCGGCTCGCCGGTGTAGAAATCGGCGTCCTCGCCGTCGAGAAAGTCCGGCTCATGCACCGCCAGCGACCGGCGGATCGGATCGCTGTGCCACGGCTGGGGCACTTGGCGGCTCTTCTTCCGCGGCAGATTGTTCCCGAGGATGTTGAGGTCGGAAGCTGACAACTGTGACATCGGAATCAGACTGGTCATGACGTAGCTCCTGAAAGTGAAGAGAAGAAGTGGATAGCCACCGCTGCTCACAAGAGCAGCAGTGAAACTGGTTCTGAAGATCAAGCTGAATCAGGCGGACTTGAAGTGAGCGGTCAAAGCCCGCTGGATGGAGTGTGCCTGTGAGCGGCGGCAGTATTCGACGTTCAGTGCGGACGCCAGGAACTCGAGCATGCGAAGGCCGTAGATACCTTCCACTTGCTCGACCTGTCGGCCTTCGACACTCAGGGATCTTCATCAACGGATTGCATGCGGGACGCATAGGTAAAGCGCCCAGGTAATGATGACGCGGAATGACAAGGAATTCAGCTTGCAGAGCACGGCCTGTATGCCCATGCGAGCACACCACGAAAAAAATGTGATGCGACAGTGGCGCACGCTTCCTCGGTAGGCTACGATTTGCATGGCGGACAGATACCTTTCTCTCCGACCAGTGACACGTCGAACCCCCCGGGGAAGTGTTCGCAGGAGCCATGCCAGCACGCACCGCTCGATGATGCGGCACCTACGACAGTTCAGCACTTATCAACACAAAGCAACCAAGGGGCAGAACCACAATGGGAAACGTTTACAAAGAGACGTACACGAAGCCGCTGCCGGCAGGGGCCGAGATCTCACTGCGTGGCAAGCACCGCTGGGCGAAGTGGACCGACGCCAAGGACAAGACCCGCAGAGCCCGTGTGGTGACGCCTGATGAAGGCAACCACAAGGGGAAGGATCGGCTCCTGCTGGAGTCGGGCACGTACACGGCCAAGTACCGCGATGGTGCCGGTCTTGTCGTCAAGGTCTCCACCCAATGCCGATCATTGGACGCCGCCAAGCGGCTGCTGTCGGAGTTGGAGACCCGGGCTGACAAGGTGCGATCCGGTAGCTGGACCGCCGCCGAAGATTCCGTGTTGGATCATCAGACGACGTCCATCGATTTGCATATCGAACGCTATCTCAGCCACCTGCAGTCCAAACGGGGCAAAGGCAGTAAGCCCCGCGTGGCCAAAGCTCACGTGGCGAATGTGAAACGCTGCCTTCACCGCATTGTCGAAGGGTGCGGTTTCAAGCTGCTCCGTGATATGAATCGCGGAGCGATGGAACGATGGATCCGGGGACAGACGGATATAGTCGATGGGCCGGCCGCCCGCACGATCAATTCGCACCTGGTGGCACTGACAGCGTTCGGCAACTGGTGCATTGAAAGCAATCGCCTGGTTGCCAATCCATTTACGCGACCTCCGAAGCTTGATGAAAAGGCTGACCGTCGGCGCCAGCGGCGGGCTCTGACAGAGGATGAGATCCGCCGGCTGTTGATCGCAGCCCGTAAGCGTCCTTTGGCCGAGTACGGCCGTGAGTCGTTGAAGCTGGCAGATGCGGATCAACCCAAGAATAAGAAAAGCCGGCGCACATGGACCAAGACGCCGTTAGCCTTCGAAAGGCTCGATGCGGCAGAGGCACGTGCCCGTGAGGTGCTCAAGGATCAGCCTGCGCTGATCACGCAGTTGGAGCACACTGGACGCGAACGGGCACTCATCTACAAGACGCTGGTGCTAACTGGGCTGCGCAAGGGTGAGCTCGCCTCGCTGACAGTGGGGCAACTGGAACTGGATACACCTTTGCCCTTTGCGTCGCTCGCCGCCGCCGATGAAAAATCCGGCCACGGCGCAGACATTCCACTGCGAGCCGATCTGGCCAATGACATCCGGCGTTGGCTTTCAAATCGCCTTGCCGTAGCACGGCGTAAGGCCACCACGCAAGGTGAGGCGATACCCGCACGGCTTGCGCCAGAAGAGGTGCTTTTCGATGTGCCGACTGGTCTGATACGCATCCTCGATCGGGACTTGGAAGTCGCCGGCATCTCCAAGCGTGACGACCGCGAACGCTCCATCGACGTTCATGCCATGCGACACACCTTCGGCACGCACTTGAGCAAAGGCGGCGTGATGCCGCGTACGGCCCAGCAGGCGATGCGACATTCGACGATTGATCTCACCATGAGCACGTACACCGATCCACGTCTCCTCGACGTGGCTGCCGCTTTGGACAAGTTGCCGCTGTTGCCACTTGACGATGAGCCTGATCAGTCACAGCGAGCCACTGGCACCGCGGGTAAGAGTTCGCTTGTACCTGTGCTTGTATCGGCTGCAGACCACGGGAAGGCCGTTCTGTCATTTGCTGTCAATCAGGCAGGGGCGTCGAAAGGCTCGGCGTACTTGAGTGAGTCGACCGCAAGTGATGGAAATGGCAGTGGTAATGACCCGATGTCAGGAGATGTCCACGATAGTCACTTAAAGCGGGCGAAGGGATTCGAACCCTCAACATTCAGCTTGGAAGGCTGACGCTCTGCCGTTGAGCTACGCCCGCAGCGTATCCGGATTCTAGCATGATCGGCCAGAGTGTCATATCGGTTGCAGGAGCCGCGAGGCTGAATGGGCCGGGGGTTTTCGTTACTACGGCCTGATGATCTATGATGTAGGTGAAGCCGCGAATTTCGGTCGGACCTGGGTGTCTGGTTCGCGTTGGCGCAAGTGCAACTGATTAACGGGAGAGTGCTGTGACCCATCGAACCATCCATCGGCTGTTGATCGTCTTGCTCATCTGCATACTGGATGTCAATGCATCGGCGGAGTCGGAAGTGCGGGCGAAGGCGATCGCGGTGTCCGAGTCGCGATTCAAAGTGCTCGACAAGGCTGCGGGTGATGATCTGGTTCCGCTTCAGGATTCTTCGGTCAGCGTGTCGGTCGAGCTTCAGGGCGGGCCGGTGGCGGATGCGGTTGCCATCGGTCTGCTGAAGGTCAAAGCGAGCGATGACAAAGGTAATGAGCTCAAGCAGAGCACGTTCATGCTGCTGGGCGGAGATGACAAGTTCACGACGATCGATCGACATCAGATGTGGCTGGGGCTGGAGGATCCGCCGAAGGATCGGATTCGATTGAATCTCAACTTTGTGGCTCCGCCGCGCGAGGCGACAAAGCTGGCGTCGATCGAAGGCAGCGTGAAGCTGATGGTGGGCAAAGGGCAGGACCTCATCGTCGCCAATCCTGGCAAGCAGGTGAATAAGGAGATCGTCGATCCGCTCCTGAAGCAGGCAGGTATCAAGGTGACGCTCGAGTCCTTCGATCCCAAGGGCGGATCGTTCGTGTCGTATGCGAAGGTGCGCGTGCAGGGCAAGATCGGGGCGCTGGCGAAGTTCGATATCGTGGATGAGGCGGGTAAGTCGCTGGTCAACGGTTTTTCCGTCGGCGGCTTTGAAGATATTTACTCGCACGAAGCGCTGGGCACGGACCCGCTGCCTGCCGGCGCTCGATTGAGGTTGACGGTCATCACGGACATGAAAGAGGTCGAGGTGCCCATCAAGCTGAAGGATGTGCCGCTGCCTTGATTGCGCGATGCGGGCGTTTGTCGCGACAGCAAGCACCATCCGCGCGGGAGGTTTCCGATGCCTGAACTGCCCGAGGAACGAAGCGACGGCGGATCGTACATCTTCCGCTACAAGGAACGCACGATTCCCTTTCAGCCCACCGCCGGCGACGGCGAGCACATCGAACGCATCAGCGATCACATTGAAAAGCACATCGGCCCGATCCACATGGTCTTCCACGAGATCGTGTCGGACCTGGTTCACATCGATGTCCACTGGGTGCGCCCCAACAATCAGCGGCCTTATCACACGCTGATCACCAGCGGCATGAGCGAAGCGCCGATGAGCATGCCCACCGGCGAGGGCGACGCGGTCGTGCCCGCCTACGCGGAGCTTTGCATCTGTCTGCCGTCGCTCTGGCCGTTGACGCAGGAGGATTTCAAGGACGAGCGCAACTACTGGCCGATCCGCTGGCTCAAGACCATGGCGCGGCTGCCGCACGAGTACGACACCTGGCTGTGGTACGGGCACACGGTCCCCAACGGCGACCCCGCCGAGCCGGTCTCGAAGGACAGCAAGTTCATCGGGTTCGTGGTGCTTTCGCCGGTCTCCGCCCCGCAAGAGTTCACCGAGTTGAAGATCGATGAAGACAAGAGCATCTACTTTTTCGCCATCTATCCGCTCTTCAGGGAAGAGATGGATTTGAAGCTGTGCGAAGGGACCGATGCCCTGATCGACAAGCTGGCTGAACATGAGGTGACGGAAGTGGTGGATGTGAAGCGGAAGAACACGTGTCGCAAGAAGAGGTGGGGGTTGTTTTGAGGAAGGGACGGAGGGACGGAGGGATAGACGCGGAAGGGGGAGAGGAATCAATCTTCATCTTCATCGGCGAAGAGGCGTTTCTTTGCGGTCGCTTTGGCGGTCTTTGATTCACGGAACTGAATCACCGCGGTGGCGAAGTCGATGTCTTCCTTGCGCGTGATCTTCATATTCGTCGGCTCGCCTTCGACGACGTAAACCGATTCGCCCATCGCTTCGATGAGGCCCGCATCATCGGTGATGTTCGCGCCGTCGATGCGACCCTCGCTGATCCGCGCGTAAGCTCTGCGGAACAGGCTGATTTCGAATACCTGTGGCGTCTGCACCTCGACCACGCTCGCCCGGCTCACCGTCGCCACCACGCGATCGACCTTCATCGCCGGCTTGCCTTCGGAGCCGAGGATCGCATCCAGCGGATCAAGATCATCCTGCCGCGGCGGTGCGGGCTCGACCTTTTTCAGTGTGCTCGCCACCGGCAGGGCGGGGATCACGGCGTCGTATTCCTTCGCGGCTTCGAAGATGCGATCAACCAGCTCGCGCGTGGCCAGAGGGCGGGCCGCGTCGTGAACGGCGACGTGCGTGGCTTCGGCGCTGACGTGTTTCAGGGCGTTGAGAATGGTTTCCCATCGTTCCTTGCGCCCGCCGGGCACGATGTCCACGCCGCCGAGTGCGAGCATGTCGCCCCACTTGAATTTGAACGACTCGATCGCGTCGGGGTTGACCGCCAGGAGAATCTGGCCGACTTGATGAGCACGTTCCTGAAAGATTTCGATGGAACGAAGGAAGACCGGCCTGCCGCGGATGTCGAGTTCGATCTTGTTCTTCGCGCCGCCTTTGGGCGCGAGCGGATCGGCAGCGGTTTTCTCTTCGCCAGTGAATCGTTTGCCGAGGCCGGCGGCGGGGATGATGACGGTGATGTTCATGAGCTAATCTCTGTCGATCGACGAACAGGACTATATCAGCCAGATGTGCGACAGGGACAATGGCGCGGTTGGACCAGGTGCTGAGCATCATCGAGCAGCGCGTGGTGGGCAACGATTACTGCGTGCGGTTCGTTGCATTCGTTTCCGCTGCGCTCCTCCTCCTTCCACTCCCCGCCTCCAACCCCAACGCGGAAAGGGGACATTTCTATGTGAGTCCAAGTAGGGGACATTTCTATTGGGTTGACACAATACTTCACCTTGTCATTGACCGAAACGGGCCGGCCTGTCACACTGGTTTGATTGGGCCCGCAGACAGCACCGGGCCGCGTCGAACCCGCGACCGGGTCTGGCGTAAGTACAGGGTGGTCCACAGGCTGACCCAAGCAGTCCAGGCGCCAGTCGCACGGCCACTCCCGCACACAGGGCCGCCAGCGCCCAAACGAAACAGATTTCTGTCAGTCAAGAAAAGGATGAATGTATGAAGGCTCTCAATCTGCTCCTGATCGTCGCGACGCTGGTCATTGCCGCGGGTTCCACCGCACAAGTGCGCGGTGCCGAAGGTGATCTCATCAAGCTCAAGGCCGGCAGCCGAATCGTGCTCATGGGCAACGGTCTGGGCTCGCGCATGGTTCACTTCGGCCACTTCGAAACCGAAATGCATCTGCGCTATCCCGACCTTCAGCTCTTCATCCGCAACATGTGTGACGAAGGCAACACGCCCAGCTTCCGCCCGCACTCCGGCAGGGCGAACCAGCTCGGTTTCCCCGGCGCTGAAAAATACGCCGGCCGATACAGCGACAACAACCTCGCCAACGGCGTTGGACATTTCGAGACGGACGAACAATGGCTCGCGCGCCTGAAGCCGGACGTCATCATCGCCTTCTTCGGTTTCAACGAGTCCTTCCAGGGCGGCGCGGGCCTTTCCCACTTCCGCGATGAGCTTAACGCCTTCGTCAATCACACGCTCAGCCAGAAGTACAACGGCGAGAAGGGGCCGCAGCTCGTGCTCATTTCGCCGACCGCGATTCAGGATCTTTCCGCCACGCTGGATGTGCCCAACGGCAGGATCACGAATATGAACCTGGCGGCTTACGCCTCGGCGATGAACGCCGTCGCCGAGGACAACTGGGTGCCCTTTGTTGATGCTTACAGCGCATCCTTGAAGTGGTACAAGGAGACGAAGCAGCCGCTGACCACCGACGGCGCGCTGCTGAACGATGCGGGCTATCAGAAGTTCTCGGCGTTGCTTGTCGACCGCATTTTCGGCGATACGCCCGCCAAGGCCGGATCGCATCGCGAGAAGGTGATGGAACTGGTCAAGGACAAGAACTGGCTCTGGATCAACGACTTCAAAATCCCCAACGGCGTTCACGTCTTCGGCCAGCGGTACAACCCGTTCGGCCCGGCGAATTATCCCTTTGAAATCGGCAAGATCCGCGAAATGACGGCCGTGCGCGATCAGGCCATCTGGGCCGCCGCCCAAGGCAAGACGATCGACATCGCCGCGCTCGATGCGAAGACTTCCAACCTTCCGCCGGTGAGTACCAACTACAAGCCCGGCGGCAAGAACGGCGAACTCTCTTTCCTCAAGGGAAAAGAAGCGCTGGACACGATCAAGGTTCCGCAGGGGTACAAAATCCAGCAGTGGGCGACGGAGCAGGAGTTCCCCGATCTGGCCAACCCCGTTCAGATGTCGTTCGACAACAAGGGCCGGCTCTGGGTCGCGACGATGCCCAGCTACCCGCACTGGAAACCCGGCGACCCTCGGCCCAACGATCGCATCCTCATCCTCGAAGACACCAACGGCGACGGCAAGGCTGACAAGCAGACCATTTGGGCGGACGGCCTGCACCTGCCCATGGGCTTTGAGATTGCTCACGACGGCGTCTACGTTTCGCAGGGCATCAACCTCGTCAAGCTCACGGACTCCAACAACGACGGCAAGGCTGACACCAAGGAAATCGTCTTCAGCGGCTTCGATGATCACGACACGCATCACGCGATCAGCGCCTACTGTGCCGATCCTTCCGGCGCGCTGTTCATGTGCGAAGGCGTGTTCCTCCGCACCAACGTTGAGACCGCCTACGGCCCGGTCCGCGCGACCAACGGCGGGTTCTACCGCTTCAACCCGCAACGTCGCCAGCTCGAACGCCACGCTCAACTTTCGATTCCCAACCCGTGGGGTGTGGCGTTTGATGCGTGGGGTCAGCACTTTTTTCTGCATACCTCAGGGCCGAACACGGAATGGATGTTGCCCGGCAGCATCAAGCCGCGCTACGGCGTGTCCACCCCGGGCAGTCGCGATCTCATCGAGCCAGCCCACCGCGTTCGCCCGACCTCAGGCATCGAGTTCCTCAACACCCGCCACTTCCCCGATGAAGTCCAGGGCGACATGCTCATCTGCAACTCCATCGGTTTCCTCGGCACCAAGCAGCACGCTGTGATGGAAGACGGCACGGGCTACAAAACCAAGTGGCGACAGGATCTTGTCGTCTCCAGCGACGGCAACTTCCGCCCGGTCGATCTGGAAGTCGCGCCCGATGGTTCGCTCTATATAGTTGACTGGCACAACCCGCTCATCGGCCACATGCAGCACAGCGCCCGCGATCCCAATCGCGATCACGCCCACGGCCGCATCTACCGCGTCTCTTACCCCAGCCGCCCGCTTGTCGCGCCTGCGAAGATCGACGGCGCGAGCATCGCGCAGCTCCTGGAGAATCTGAAGCTGCCCGAAGACCGCACGCGCTACCGCACGCGCCGCGAGCTGCGCGGCCGTGATGCCGCTGAAGTGATCGCGGCTGTGAGGACGTGGGTTTCCAAGCTCAGCACGAGCGATCCGAACCATGAGCATCACAAGCTCGAAGGCCTGTGGGTCACCTGGGGCATGAACAAGATCGACCAGGCTCTGCTCAATGAACTGCTCGCGTCGAAGGATTATCACGTGCGGGCCGCGGCGGTTCGCGTGCTCCGTTACGGCGGACACCAGATTCCCGATCAGGTCGCGCTCCTGAAAAAGATGGCGGGCGATCCGCACGGCCGCGTGAAGATGGAAGTTATCGCCGCCGCGTCCTGGCTTGAGAACTTCAACGGCCTGCCGATTCTCGAAGCCGTGCAGAATGCGAGTGCGACCGGCACCGAAGCGCCGAAGAACTCGCTCGTCAACATCGGTGGCGGCGGCAAAACCATCCAGGTCACCGTTCCCGAAGACGCCCGCGGCAAGGTCACTTCATTCACCATCACCCTGCCCGGCAACGACCGCACCATCAACCTCGCTGAGATGGAACTGCGCAGCGGCCAGCGGAACATCACCAAAAGCGCCACGCTCAAACAGTCCTCCGAATACAACAAGAACCAGTTCCCCGTCACGAACCTTGTGGATGGTGACAAGAACAACTTCACGCACACCTCGGTCGAGAACAACCCGTGGATCAAAGTCTCCTTCGCCGCCGCGACGGAGTTTGACAAGGTCATGCTCTGGAACCGTGCCGGCTTCGAAAACCGCTTCGACAGCGCCCGCTTCGACTTCTACAGCGGCGACAAAAAGCTCGCCACGCTCAGCATCGGCGCGATCGCAGGCGGCGGCGACTCGACGCTCGACTCCTGGCTCCAGGCCCCGTTCCGCACAGCCGAGGCCCATCTGAAAAACCAGACCATCGTTCAAGAGCACAAAGTCGAAGTGCCTGCGCATCTCAAGACGGATGCCAAGGAGCTCTTCGTGCGCGGCGCGGAGATCTATCGCCGTGAAGGCTACTGCGCCACCTGCCATCAGCCGGACGGCCTCGGCCTGGAGTCCGCGCACTTCCCGCCCCTCACCGATGGCCAGTGGGTCAATCAGAATGATGACCGCCTGATCAAGATCATTCTCCACGGCGTGCAGGGCCCGATCGAAGTCAAAGGCAAGAAGTACCCCGGCCTCGTCCCCATGACCGCGTTCGACAAGCTGCTGACGGATGTCGAAGTCGCGGCGGTCATCACCTACATCCGCAATTCCTTCGGCAACAAAGCCGCCATGGTCACGCCCGACCAGGTCAAGCGCGTGCGCGAAGAAACCAAGGACCGCACCGAGTTCTACCAGCCCGATGCCCTGCTGAAGGAGCATCCGCATCTGAAGGAGTAACGGGCGTGCGGACCGCCGCAACAGTGCCGCGATGTTCAGCCGACTGATAGAATGCCCTCGTCATGTCGGGAGCCTCAAAGCCACGCCTGTTCCTCAGCTACGGCCGAGCCGATGCGGCCGCGCTCGCCGAGCGTCTCGAGCGCGACCTGATCGCGCGCGGCTATGAAGTCTGGAAAGACCGCGTCAAGATTCTGCCCGGCGATGACTGGCGCGAGAAGATCAAGGACGGCA
The DNA here is from genome assembly GCA_040902585.1 of Phycisphaeraceae bacterium. GTDB lineage: Bacteria > Planctomycetota > Phycisphaerae > Phycisphaerales > Phycisphaeraceae > JBBDXA01. Next base: position 18,943 of record JBBDXA010000044.1, on the reverse strand, counting down.
TCCTGTCCACGCAGGTCGTCATCGCCTTGCTCAGTCCGCATGCCGTGCGCGTCAGCACGGATCCGGGCAGTCCCGATCATCGCGACAGCATCTGTCTCGATGAACTGAGCTTCGCCCAGTTCGCGAGGAAGCGCATCGTGCCGGTGATGGCCCAGCCATGCGAGCCTCCGTTCTGTATCTTCCGACTGGACTACGTGGACCTGGCCGCGTGGGAGAAGTTCCCGCAGCAATATGAACAGGGCCTGGCCCGTATCCAGATGAGCATCGACAGTGCGCTCGCCGGTGACCCGCCGACGTTCCGCGTCTGGAACGAGCAGCTCAAGCCGTGGGACTTCTCCGGCTTCCTCCACGAGAAGCGTGAAGGCTTTGTCGGGCGCGAGTGGCTGTTCGATCGCATCGATGCCTGGCGGGTCACCAGCTCGCAACCGGCTCTGCTCATCAAGGGCGATCCCGGCATCGGCAAGAGCGCCATCGTCGCGGAACTGGCGCATCGCTTCGGCGGCGGCGGGCAGGTCATCGCCTGCTACTGCTGCCAGGCGGATACCCACGCCACGCTCGACCCCGCCCAGTTCGTCCGCAGCGTCGCCGGCATGATCGCCTCGCAGGTTCCCGCGTACGCTGCGCAGCTTCCTCTGCCCGAGATCGCCGACGCCCTCAGCGAAGCCAGGTGCGCCCAGGACCCCGCCAGCAGTTTCGAGCGCGGCATCCTGACGCCTCTGCAAGCGTGCCATGCCCCGATCGATCCCGCCCAGGGCGCACGGTACATTCTCATCGACGCGCTGGACGAAGCGCTGCTGCATGACAGCGGCAAGCGCACGATCGTCGATCTGCTCAGCACCCATGTCCGCCGGCTTCCGCCCTGGCTTCGCATTGTGGCGACGACGCGCAAAGAGCGCGGCGTGCTCGGCAAGCTCGCCGGCCTGGACCCACTCGAACTCGATGCCCACGAGAAGGACAACCTCGACGACCTTCAGCGTTACATCCTCGGCCGGCTTCAGGCACCCGACCTCCAGCAGAAGCTTGCGTCATCGAAGCTGAGCGAATCCGCCGCCGTCGCCGTCCTGCGCGACAAGGCCGATGGCAATTTTCTTTACGCCAAGGAAGCGCTCAACGGCATCGAACGCGGCGACTACCGCTTCGACCAGCTCGCGCTCCTGCCGCCGGGCCTGTTCGGCCTGTACGAACGCTTCTTCGACCGTCACTTCGGCGGCGATGAAACCCGCTACGCCAAGGCCGCCACCGTGCTCAGCGTCGTCGTCGCCGCGTTCGACCCGCTGACCCGCGCCGACCTGGCCGCCGCGAGCGGGCTGGATGTGGAGGTGGAATTGCCGCGCCTTCTGGCGGTATTGGGGCCGTATCTGCCGGCCCGGACTGACGCGGAAGGCGCACCGACCTATGCGGTTTACCACAAGTCGCTTTCAGACTGGCTGGCGGGGGAGGTTCCGCCGCAGTTCGATGGTCATCCTTATCGCGTGAGCTTGCGGAAAGGGCATGAACGATTGGCGGCGATGGGGTGGGAGCAGTACCAGCGCGGGCCGACCTCGATATCGCACTATGCGCTGAGGCACTTGGCGGAACACCTCGCCGCCGTGGAACGGCGCGATGACCTGTGCGGCATGCTTTGTGATTTTCACTTTCTGGAAGCCAAGGTGGCGAAGGTGGGTCCGCAGGCGCTGATTGATGACTACGACATCGCTCTAAAGAGTGAGGCAACATCCGGCGCGGTTCCTGATTGGCGCGAACCTCTGAAACTGCTGCAAGGCGCAGTGCGATTGTCATCGCATGTAGTGACACAAGATCCCGATCAACTGGCATCGCAGTTGATGGGGCGGTTGCTCAGCAGCGCGATACCAACGATCCAAGAGCTGCTTTCCCGTATCCGGTTCCGATCGAAGCCCTGGCTTTGTCCGCTTTGGCCATCGCTGACGCCGCCTGGGGGGCCACTCCTTCGCACATTGGAGGGGCATACGGACGACGTCAACTCGGTGTCCCTGACGCCCGACGGCCGCCGCGCGGTCTCCGCGTCAGATGACAGGACGCTGCGGGTGTGGGATGTGGAGACGGGCGCGTGTCTGCGCACGCTGGAGGGGCATACGGACGACGTCAACTCGGTGTCTGTGACGCCCGACGGCCGCCGCGCGGTCTCCGCTTCAAAGGACAAGACGCTGCGGGTGTGGGACGTGGAAACGGGCGCTTGCCTGCGCACGCTGAAGGGCCATACGCGCTGTGTCGACTCGGTGTCACTGACGCCCGACGGCCGCCGCGCGGTCTCTGCGTCAAAAGACAAGACGCTGCGGGTATGGGACGTAGAAACGGGGGCTTGCCTGCGCACGCTGGAGGGGCATACGGGGCATGTTTTGTCGGTGTCCTTGACGCCCGACGACCACCGCGCAGTCTCCGGGTCAGAGGACAAGACGCTGCGGGTATGGGACGTAGAAACGGGGCAGTGCCTGCGCACGCTGGAGGGGCATACAAGCGCAGACACCTCAGTCGCACTCACGCCCGACGGTCGCCGCGCGGTCTCCGCGTCATCTGACAACACGCTGCGGGTGTGGGACGTGGAAACGGGCGCCTGCCTGCGCACGCTGGAGGGGCATACGAGGACGGTCACTTCGGTTTCACTGACTCCCGACGGCCGCCGCGCGGTCTCGGCGTCATGGGACAAGACGCTGCGGGTGTGGGACGTGGAAACGGGCGAGTGCCTGCGCACGTTGGAGGGGCATACAAGCGCAGCCACCTCAGTCGCACTGACGCCCGACGGTCGCCGCGCGGTCTCCGCGTCATTTGACGACACGCTGCGGGTGTGGGACGTGGAAACGGGGCAGTGCCTGCGCACGCTGAAGGGACATGCGGACGGAGTCAGGTCGGTGTCACTGACGCCCGACAACCGCCGCGCGGTCTCCGCGTCATGGGACCATACGCTGCGGGTGTGGGACGTGGAAGTGGGCGCGTGCCTGCGCACGCTGAAAGGGCATACGAACTGGGTCACCTGGGTGTCTCTCACGCCCGACGGCCGCCGCGCGGTCTCCGCGTCTATGGACCAGACATTGCGGGTGTGGGACGTGGAAACTGGCGCGTGCCTGCGCACGCTGGAGGGGCATACGGACCGGGTCAACTCGGTGTCCCTGACGCCCGACGGCCGTCGCGCATTCTCCGGGTCAAATGACAACACGCTGCGGGTGTGGGATGTGGAAACGGGCACGTGCCTGCGCACGCTGGAGGGGCATACGGAACAGGTCACCTCGGTGTCTCTGACGCCCGATGGCCGCCGCGCGGTCTCCGCGTCCGATGACAAGACGCTGCGGGTGTGGGATGTGGAAACGGGCACCTGCCTGCGCACGCTGGAGGGGCATACGAGAGAGGTCACGTCGGTGTCTGTGACGCCCGACAGCCGCCGCGCGGTCTCCGCGTCCGATGACAAGACGCTGCGGGTGTGGGATGTGGAAACGGGCACCTGCCTGCGCACGCTGGAGGGGCATACGAGAGAGGTCACGTCGGTGTCTGTGACGCCCGACAGCCGTCGCGCGGTCTCCGCGTCCGATGACAAGACGCTGCGGGTGTGGGACGTGGAAACAGGGCAGTGCCTGCGCACGCTGGAGGGGCATACGAGCTACGTCACCTCGGTGTCTCTGACGCCCGACGGGCGCCGCGCGGTCTCCGCGTCAAGGGACAAGACGCTGCGGGTGTGGGACGTGGAGTCAGGCAAGCGGATCGCCAGGTTCACCTGCGAGGGCGCTGCCGTGGCCGTTGCCATAACAGAACATGGGCGGAAGATCTTCGCCGGCGACGCCTCCGGCCGGGTGCATTTCCTGACGCTGGAGAACGCCTGAGCGCCTCGCATCGTTCACTTGCGACCTCCGACCGCCGCGCTTGCCCCCACCTCCACCACCCGATTAAACGACCCCATCCCATTGCCCACCCAATCGACCGGCGGCTTCTGCCGCACCGCGTCCTCGTTCACCGCCGGGTCGCAGCACCAGCGGCCATCGACGACGAACTTGTACTCGTACCGCCCCGGCGGCAGCGTGAGCGTCGCGCTCCAGCCGCCGTTGTGGGTCCGCGCCATCGGCGTGGCGGTGGCGGACCACTGGTTGAACGTGCCCGCCACGAACACCGCGCGGGCAGCCGGCGCCAGGCAGGAGATTTGAACCTGTGGCTGCGGCACCACCGCTGGTGCCCGCAACGATTCCAGAAGCGCCTCCAGCTTCAGATCCTGGTCCAGCCTGGAGTTCAGTTCCCGTTCCATGTCGAACCGCTGCCTGCGGAAGTCCTCAGGCTCGGAGTTGCGGTTGTCGGCGAGTCGTGCCATGACGATTGCTCCAGAGAATGGATGTCCGATTGACGATGCCTTGGCCAAACTTCCTTCGAGCTGCCAACCATGCTACCGCCGAGCCGCCTGTTCATGAACCGCATTGTGAGTCGCGCGACGGCGTGATCCGGTCTCATGCCGAAACGCCGTCAGGAATCGCTGCAAACGCCGCGAGCGCCAGACCCTGTTCCTTGAGTGATTCACCATGCGGAGCCAGGCGCTCTATGGCGCGGCGAAGTTCGACGCGAAGTCGTTGACCGCCGCGGCCCTGTTGCAACGCCGAGTGCGCATCGTGAAAGGCATCACGCAGCAGCGGGACCGCCTCGGCCGGCGCTGCGGGAAGCATGGCGATCGCAAGGCTGACGGAACGACGCAGCAGAACGAATCGAAGCTCTTCTTCGCCCTGGGCGATCAGCCTTTGACAAGCATCGAGCCCTTCGATCCTGTCGGCCCGTGAGGCCACCGGGTCAGTCGCGAACTTTGCCTCGGCGCGGACCAGTCGGCTGTGCGTCCACCAGCCGCGAACATCACCGCGACCCTGCGCGAGAAGCCGGTCGAAGATGGCGACGGCCCGGTCACTGTCATCGGTCGCCGCGGGAAGGTTGCCCATGCTCAGATGAGCCAGGGCCCGGTCGAGAAACGCGAGGCCCAGCGCGGGCTCCTGATCAGGTCGGCCGGCATCGACGAGTTCGCCAAGGCCGATGATGACGTCCTCGCAAAGCGGTAGTGCCCTTGCCGGCTGTCCCGCATCGACGAGAGTGGTCGCTTCCATCAACCGGCAGTGGAACCACTGCGGGCGCACGTCCTCGCGACCGGCGCGGATCAGATCCATCAGGATCGCCAGCGCTGCCTGGTAGTCGGTAAGTGCATCATCGAACCGGAGCAGGTCCGCGAGGGCGTTGCCGCGATTCTGCAGCGCGGTGGCCAGCGAAGGAGCCAGCGAGTCGCCCAGATGTGGACGCAGATGTTTGAAGAGGGCGATGGCGTTGGACGTATCGGTGATGCAGGCGTCAAGCTGACCGATGTCGCGCTGAATGCTGCCGCGGTTGAGCTGAGCCGTCGCCAGGTAAGCGGCCAGCGAGGGTCTCTGGCGAGCCACATCGATGAAGAGATCGATCGCCCGGCTCACATCGCGGAGTGCCGCGTCGTAACGCCAGGCCTGGCGATGGACATTGCCGCGAGTCATCAGCGCGCCGGCGAGCGTGACGGTGTGATCGATCGGGTCACCCGATGTGTCGGCCCCGGCGGATTCGAGATGAACGATGGCCGTACTCAGATCGAGCATCGCGTCATCGAGCCTGCCGAGCCGCCGCAGCCAGCCGGCGCGGGTGATTCGAAGCGAGGTGCCTGCGTCGCTCGCCGCAGACGATGCCAGGCGACCAAGAAGGTTGGCCCCGAACGTCAGGTGTCCCTTCGCGTCCAGCCAATCTTCCAACGATCCGCTGCCTGCACATGGAGCCGCGAGAATGCGCAGGGCCGCATGCGAATCGCCAGCCGCCAATGCATGTTCGATCGCGAGAATGCGAGGCCGAGCGTCGGCGAGGGTCGAGGGATTCGGCGACAGCGTCTGACTTTCGTACCACCCGCTCAGACGCCTGTGCCCTGACGCTGCGTCGGTGATCTTCGACGCGAAGAATTGCCGCATCAGCGGATGAATGGAAAGCGTCTCGGCCCGCGCGTTCCATTCGATAAGGTGCCATTCCGCCAGCGAAAGCACCTGCTCCAGCAGATCGTCTGCTGCCTTGCGGATCTGCTGGAGCGGATACCCCATGGCTGCCGCCACTGTGGCCAGCGACGGATTCTCCAGGCAAAGTGACGCCGCCTGGAGAAACCGTTCCGCCATCTCTCCGCCGGGCAGATTGCGACGAGTCTCTTCGAACAACTCGAATAGTCGCCGATGGGGATCGAACGCCGAGACATGATCGAGGCGTTCCAGCCTGCCGCCGAATTTCCTGACGAGCAGTCCGCCGAGCACGTTCAGCGCCAGGGGATGCTTGTCGTAGCCACGAGCTGCTTCCAGAAGAGCAGCGGATTCGCCCTGAACTCCCAGCGCCCGCAACATCGCGACGGCTGCTTCATCGTCGAGCCCATCGAGCGTGAGCTTCGCGCCCTCTTCATGAACAGGCACGAGCGCATAGCGCGCATCGTCCAGCACTGCCGGCAGGGCGCGTGTGGTCAATAGGAGGTGCGTGCCGTTGGTCAGCGCTGAAACCTGCGCAAGGAAATCATCGAGTGCCGGGTCGATCGCGCGGCGCTGCACCACAGAATCGACTGCGGCAGGAAGACTCTCCGTTACAGCAGTCGCTTCACTCCAACCGCTCAGCCATCTCTCGATGCCATCGAGGACCATGAGCGTCGGCCGCTGTTGCAGAAGCCCGATCAGGCGACGCAATCGCTGCTGAATGTCCGGCTCCGTTCTCTTGTCGAAGCGCCCCTGCATCAGGTACTCCAGTGCGGCATCCACGAATGCATCGAACGTGAATCCGCCACGATAGGCCGTACACCAGAACCCGGCGTGAACGCGAAGTGCCGGCTGATTCTGCTGCAACCATTGCGCCATGAGCGATGTCTTTCCCTGTCCTCCGATGCCGGCAACGACCACGACACTGGGAGCTGGTCGGGATACAGCCGCAGTCAACTGCGCCAGTTCGAGTGAACGCCCCGCGAAGTAGACGGGCGGTTTGGGTGGATGAAGGTAGAAGAACGGCAGCGGCTGCGATTGCGTGGGCCGTTCGAGGTGAACGAGCATTTCCATCATGCGCAGTCGCAGCTCCTCAGCACCGCGGAACAGGGTGCACTTGTGTTCTGTCAACAGGTCCGCCCTGTGGCGCAACTGCAACTGAAGGTAACGTGACTCGTCGGCTGGTGGCTGATCCAGCGGACAGCCTTCGTCCGCCACAAATACATAGACCGGCTTCCTCAACTCGCGAGCCACATCGTACTCAAGCTGCGTGTAGGAACGAGGACGCCCGCCTTCGGTCGTTGGAGCAGCGCCATAGGCGAAGCCGACGAGGCAGATGACCAGATCGCATCGCTCAATCTGCGCGCGGAGAAAATCCACCAGCGAGCGATAGTCCGGAGGAAAATGTTCCTGCACCACCGGGAACACGCCGCCGGTCAACAAGGCCTGCCTTGTGTGCTCACGATAGCTGCGCAGGTCGCGCGAGGTGGCGCTCACAAAAGCGGTGGGACGCGGGTCGGACATGGGCGACATCAGTAAACCACAATGATGGCCTTTGGCCAAGCAAGCGCCCTGGGAATCGCTGGAAGGCCGGAGCATGGGTACGCTGCGTATTCGCAGCACCGGTCGATCACCGCTTAGGCGTTTACAATGAGGTCCTATGCCGCGTCTCGCCTGGCTCACCGACATTCACCTGAACTTCCTCAAGGGCCAGGCGGTTTACGCCTTCTTCGATCGTATCCGCGACAGTGACCCCGACGCGGTGCTGCTGGGCGGCGACATCGGGGAGGCGCACGATGTCGCGTTCTATCTGGCCGAACTGGCTGACGTGATCCAGAGGCCGATCTACTTCGTGCTGGGCAACCACGACTTCTACCGCGGCTCTATCTCCGCGGTGCGGTCTGCCGCAGGGAAGCTGGCAGTCGCGCAGCCGATGCTGCACTGGCTGCCTGCGGCCGGCGTGGTGGCGCTGTCACCAACCACCGCGCTCGTCGGCCACGACGGCTGGGCCGACGGAAGGCTGGGCGATTACCAGCGGTCCGAGATCCTGCTAAACGATTACCTGCTCATCGAAGAATTGAACAAGCACGACAAGGCCGGGCGACTCGATCTGCTCCACCAGCTTGGCGATGAGGCGGCCGATCACTTTCGCAAGGTGCTGCCCCCGGCGCTGGCGTCGCACGAGCATGTCATCGTGCTGACGCACGTCCCGCCGTTCCGCGAGGCGTGCTGGCACGAGGGCCGAATCTCCGATGAAAACTGGCTGCCGCACATGGCGTGCAAGGCGGTAGGCGATGAGCTGCGGCGGATCATGCTGGCCTATCCGCATCGCCGAATGACCGTCCTCTGCGGCCACACCCACAGCCCCGGCGAAGCGACCATCCTGCCCAATCTCACCGTACTCACCGGCGAATCAGTCTACGGCAAGCCAAAGATTCAGCGGCTTCTCGAAATTCCGTAGGCACGAACTGTCCGAAACGAGGGAAGAACAGAATTGCGATGAGGTCAGCAGACTACCCGCGAATCATGCGGAAAATGCGGACTCATGCGAAGTGGTGGGCGCTGGGTGCGGAGAGGATAAATGGGCGATGCAGGACTCGAACCCGCGACATCCTCCGTGTAAAGGAGGCGCTCTAGCCAACTGAGCTAATCGCCCGGTGTCGGAAGTATAGTCTGAGTGAACCTGCGGCAGTACTCAGTCGCTGCTTTCGGGTTTTTCCTACAGCCCCAGCTTCGCCTTCTTCGCTTCCCATTCCGCCTGTTCGCGTTTGTTCTCCGTTTCCAGCGGCTTGCCGCTTCGCACCGCTTCGATCTCCAGGCGCGTGAGCTGCATCGCATCGAGGCGGTAATCCAAGAACGCCTCAGCCGTGATCGGCACGATCGGCTTGATCAGCGCGAACATGGCATTGGCGTAGTCGCGGATTTCCTGCTGGGCGTGTGGGTCCATGCGCAGTGAGAGGAAGTGCAGCGTGTTGTGCAGGTCGCACTTCCAGTACCACTCGGTGTACACATTCACCGGCAGGGCGATGCGGGCCAGTTCGCGGGTCACGCCTTTGTCGAGCATCTGCTGGTAAGTCTTGTACTGCTGTTCGACTTCGCCGAGCCAGCCGAGAAATTCTTCGGCGGTACCTGCTTCGACGGGTGTTTCGCCGCCTTGCCTGTTGCTGGCGGACTGAGCCCGCACGTTGTCAACCGAAGGCATGTAGAAACGATCGGGCACCACGCTGTACCGCGCGGAGTATTCGTTCACATTGGCGGTGCGATGGCGGATCCACTGGCGGGCGATGAAGATGGGCATGACCACGTGGAACTTAAACTCGATCATCTCCAGCGGCGTCGTGTGACGATGGCGCAGCAGGTAACGGATCAGGCCGCGGTCTTCGCTGATTTTTTTGGTGCCCTGTCCGTAGGAGACGCGGGCGGCCTGGACGATCGCCGAGTCCGCGGTTTGGCCTTCGGGCACGAGGCGCGGCATGACATCGACCAGGGCGATCAGGCCATGGTCATGGACCTTGATCTCCATGCGGGCTGCGCCGTCCATCACGTCCACGGTGGGGGACTCGAAGGGCTTGCGGATGATCGCCAGATCGTCGCCCGGCGAGCCGCCTGAAGTTGTGGAAGAGTTGCCCCCCGCGCCTTGTGCATCCTGCATCGTGCTCATGCGGGGCATGATAGCGGAAGGGGGAAGGGACGGAGGGACGAAGGGACGGAGGGACGGAGGGAAAAGAGGGGCAGGGGCAAAGCCCACGCACTCTCGTGCGTGGGTCGCTGATCTACTTCGGATCGCCGGGAATGAAGGTGCGGTGCCACTTGAGTTGCCAAAGGTCGCGGAGTCTGACGCGACGTGCGCTGCCGTCGCGGAAGCTGACGTTGATGGCTTCGTCATGGCGGTCGATGCAGAAGCGGCTCATGAAGAAGCCGCGGAGATGTGAGTTGGGCGGCGTGATGGTGTTGGTGGGCCAGGTGTCGATGTCATCGGGCCAGGCACCGACCCACTGGGAGTCGCCGAAGACGGGCGTATCGCTGGGGGTATGATCGAGATTGCGGTGATAGCCAGCCTGGATCATGTTCGGATCGTTGGAGTAATCGCCCACCGAGAGCAGCCAGAGGTTCATGCCGTAGCTGCCGGCCTTGTTGTCGCCCCAGCCGCCGATGGGGCCCCAGTTCAGATGAGCGTTGCCCAGCCCGCCGGAGTTGCCGGTGGTCTCGGGACAGATGAGGATGCGGTCATCATCATTCAGATAGGGCAGGACGCGGCCGATCCAGTACATCTTCGGCAGATGAATGAAGGGAAACATCTTGCCCTGGTTCTGGTCGACGAACTGCTGGACGGCCCAGGTCAACTGAGCCGCCTGCGAGGAGCAGAGCATGGCCCGCGCCGCCCGCCTCGACTTGCCCAGGGCGGGCATGAGCATGGAAATCAGCAGGGTGATGAGGCTGATCACCAGCAGCATTTCGACGATGGTGAAAGCCCGGCCGCGTTTGAAAAGCATGATTCTCTCCGCGAGGCGTGAGAGTACGCAGGATGATTCTAATGCAGTTGCGCTTCTAATCCAAGTCCAACGTGGCAGTCCGGGCGAAAAAGAAACGGCTCCGAGATCGGAGCCGCTTCGAATCGATGAAAGGAAGAATGCGGCCGAATCACGCGGCCTGCCGGCGACGCTTGAGCAGGGCCGCGCCGCTCAGGAGAACCATCATGATGGAAGCCGGCTCGGGAACCGGGACGTGACTGACCTGGAATTCGAGCAGAACCCAGTTGCCGTTGCTCGCCCGACCGGGCCCGTTGTTGACGAAGCTCGGGTCTTCCAGCAATTCGATGCGGAAGCCGGTGATCGTGGGCAGGCTGGAGAAGGCGGTGATGTTGTAGGTCTCGACGTTGGCGACGCCGCCGCTGGCGAGGATCGAGTTGTCGCCCAGCACGGTCAGCACTGTGGAGGCGTTGCTCGAACTGGCGGAGGCGGGCGTGAGTTCGACCCAGTTGGCGAGGACATCGCCGTTGTTGGCCAGGCCGTCGGCGAAGAGCGAGCGATCATCGCCCGTGACGGAGAGTCGGAATCGACCGAGCGTGTGGTTGCCGAATCCGCCGGAGATGATGTTGAAGGTGAGCTGGGTTTGGCTGCTGGTCTTCACATCGCCGATGGCTTCGAAGACGGCGGTCGCGGGGGGTGTGTTGTCGCCGGTGGGAATGGCGCCGGCCCAGCCGGTGCCCCCGACGCTGGGCGTGGCGTTGCCATCGACCGCGGCGCTGACCGGAAAGCCGCCTTGCGAACCGGTAGCCGCGGCGGTGATGCCGCCCAGGGGAATGTTTCCCGAGGTAATGTCGGGCGCGCCGGCAAAGACGAACGAGCCGGCTGCATAGCGGTTGACGGGGCCGCCGTCAGCGGTAGCGGGAAACAGTCCAGCCGTGCCGAATCGACTGCTGCCGACGAAGCCCAGGACGCCGTTGCCGGTATTGACGGTCCAGGGCGGGACGGCGAGGTTGCCGTTCAGATCGACGCCGTTGAATCCGTCCGCGACGATCGTTCCCTGGAAGTTTTTGGGAAGGACCAGCGGCGCGCCCAGCGTCTTGAACCGGGTGCCGCCCACGAGCGTGCCCGGATCACCCGGCGAGAAGGTCAGTGTCGCCAGCGGTGCGGCTGTGTTGGTGCGATCGTAAATGTAAGCGGTGATGGTGGAACTCAACCCGTTCGATCCGCTGTCGAAGACGCCCAGTTCGGTGATGGTCGTGGTGAATGCGACGTTGAAGTCCATGCCCAGCGATCCGCCGAAGTTCTGACTGCCCACGGTGCCTGTGGGTACCTCGTAGGAGACCACGGCCATCAAACTCGAAGTCGTGCAAACAAAAAGCATCGCCGCCGACAACGCCACCAAGCGCACTCGTTTCGTCATAACACACCTCGTCCTCTCAAATGGGTTGTTGAAATGAAACACCGGACAGTCTGACATGGGCGGCCGCGCCGCCGATCAAGCCGGACCCGATGTGTAGTTTGACCGCTGCGGCATGTCTGGTCAAGACTTTTCTGTACTTCGGCGCAAACAAAGTCGAACCCCAGGGAACCGCAACAGGCGTCGCCCGCTTGTCGGGAACCGCCGATTTGCAGGTCTTGACGATTCCGAGCCGATTTGGATGCCGTTTCGCAACCAATTGAAAACAAAGGAGTTAAGATCATTTCCTGGAAATCTTTGCCAGTGCCTGCAACAAATTTGATGTGTATACGTATTTATTTACGTGGGAGCCGCAACGGCCCTTTGCCGATCGCGGATAACCCACAGCGGATTCGAGAGTCAAGAACCTTTGAAAGGATTGAATATGAAAGCGTCACTGCGAAACATGATCGTCACCGGCACCCTCGGCGTTGCGGCATTGGCGTTCGGCCCCGCTGCCGCCCAGGCGCAGCACCAGAACTCCACTGGCAACGTCAGCTTCCGACTCGGTAATGCTGACGTCCGCATCGGCGCTCACGGCGACCACACGCACGTCAATGTCGATGTCGTGAACCGCCGCTACATCCCCGGCCACTACGAAGAGCGCCAGGTTCAGGTGCTCGTCAGCAAAGGTCACTGGGACGAAGTGCGGCGTCAGGTGCTTGTCGCCCCGGGTCACTGGGATGAAGTGCAACGTCAGGTGCTCGTCTCCAGAGGTCACTGGGACCAAGTGCAGCGCCAGGTGCTCGTCTCCCGAGGCCACTGGGATGAAGTCACGAAGCAGGTGCTCGTGCCCGGCCAATGGGCTGCGCGCGTGATCCCGGCCCAGTTCAAGCAGGTGCCGGACCACACCGGTCGCATCGTCACGGTGATGGTCAAGGCCGGCTACCTGGACCGCTACTGGGTTCCCGATCGCTACGAGACGCGCCGTGAGCGCGTGTGGTGCCCAGACCAGTACGCAACGCGCACCGAGCGCGTGTGGTGCCCGGACCAGTACGAGACGCGCATCGAGCGCATCTGGTGCCCGGACAAATACGAGACGCGCGTCGAGCGCGTCTGGCACCCGGACCAGTACGAAACGCGCATCGAGCGCGTGTGGGTTCCCGGCTGCTACGAAGAAGTGCGCACACCGGTGATCAACACCACGCACGGTCAGGATCGCGGTTCCTATGGCCGCGGCCGATAAGACCGGACTGCGTTCGCACAACACACAACTGAAGACGCCATCAACTGCGGGCGTCATGGGCCCAGCGGCAACGAGCCAAAGGCCCATGGCGCCCGCTTGCGTGGAGTAGGTCTTGAGTCCTGGGTCCTGGATCCTGAGTCCTGGGTCCTGCCTCCTGTCCCCTGCCTCCTGTCCCCTGTCCCTCCTGCTCACTTCTTCGCCTTCCCGCGGAACTGTCCCGGCGTTTTGCCCATTTTCTGCTTGAAAACCGTGCTTAAATACTCCGCGTGTTTGAAGCCTGTCATGCCGGCGATGGCTGCCAGCGAATAGTCCGTCTCGGCGAGCAGGCGTTTCACGCGGTCGAGCCGGACGCGCAGGATTTCCGTCTTGGGTGAATGGCCGATGAGTTTCGAAAAGCGGCGTTCGAGTGTGCTGCGCGACATGGGCACCTGTTCGAGCACGTCTTCCACGGAGATCTCTTCCGTCGCGTGTTGTCTGATGAAGCGCACTGCCGAGGCGATGTCGCGATCCGCGATGGCGAGAATGTCCGTCGACTGCCGCGTGATGACGCCGGCCGGCCTGACGAAAGTCTTGTGGTCCTTCGGATGTTTGCCGCGCATCAGGCCGTCGAGCACTGCCGCCGCTTCGTAGCCGATCCTTCGCGTGTCCGGCTCGACGCTGGTCAGAGGCGGATCGGACAGATCGCACACGACTTCATCGTTGTCCACGCCGATGACCGCGATCTCTTCGGGCACGGCGATGCCCGCGTCGCGCGCCGCATTGAGTACCTGTTGCCCGCGGATGTCGTTGCATGCAATGAGTCCGATCGGCCGAGGCAGCGATGCGAGCCAGCTTGCAATGGTCTGGTCGTACAGCGTGCCGCGCGTTTCGATCTCCACCGTCTGCGTCTTGAGCGTCGCGGTGCCCTGGGCGTAGATATGCAGCGGCAGGTTCAGGTCGCCCAGTTGTCGGCGGAGGTATCGCAGGCGGCGTTCGGAGTAGTTGGCGCCGGCGAACCCGCAGAAGGCGAAATGATGGAACCCGCGCTCGCGCAGGTGTTTGATCGCCAGGCGGATGACTTTGTCATCATCGGTTTCGACGAGCGGGATGTCGGGCAGTTCGAAGAGCCCGCGCACATCGATGGTGGGAATCTTCAAACGCCGCACGACTTCGACGAGCTCGGGGTTTTCGAGTCGGGCGATGATGCCATCGCCTTTCCAGCGTTCGATCCAGCGCGGGGCGGGGTCATCGAGCATGCGTTCCTGCTGGAAGATGGACCAGTGGCCGTGGACGCGGGCGTACTGCGCGATGCCATGCAGCAGCCCGCGCCCGTAGGCACGGGACGATTCGATGAGCAAGGCGATGCGGGGTCGGATGGGCATGGTCGGTCAGACGAGGGCGGCACTGATTTGCGGAAGAATGGCCGCCGCGAAAGGTGCTGATAAAGCTTACTTGTTTTTTGGGTGGTTCGATCGGCTTTTGGGCGGGAAGTTCCATTGAAATCGGTTGATTCGGCCTTGCCGAGACCCTCAGGCGAATCGAATCGAATTGACGAAAAAGCATAGTATCAGGAACGAAGAACCTCAATGGGAAATGGCGGTGGTGTGTTATGCTCGACCGGCGGCTCCGTTCTGTTGATGGGTTTCCATGCCGCTGGTGACGGACGACAATTCCAACCCCATTCTCAAAGAGGAGATATTCTATGAAAGCCAGGCATCAACACCCCTTCATGCGCATGATGATCTGCTGCACAATGGTCATTGCCTGCGTGGCAAACGCCCGGAATGCTGACGCGGTGGCATTCTCGGCGGGCGACGCCATTAAGTTGGATTTTTCAGCCGCCGGCAATGGTGACGGCGGTTCCCTGGCGGACTGGAATGTGATCGCGAACAACACAACCCTCGCGGCGGGTTCCGTGCTTCGGCACGGCGGCGGGACGGTGGACGGCGTGTCCGTCAGTTTCGGCAACATGGTGCTTGGCAACTTCAACAACGACGGAGCGTCAGCCAATTGGCCCGGTACCGCCGCTGATCCTTATTACGTCCTCGCCGCTGACGATATCTACTTTCACGGCAACGCCGCCGATATTCAGGTCACGATCAACGGTCTGGACCCGAGCCTCGATTACAACGTTCGCTTCTACTCGCTGATCAACAACAACGGCGGCAGTGTCGAACGCTTCGTCGCCACCGACGGCGCAGGGACTCGTACCTCGCAGGTCACGCGCGCTACCCGCTTCGGCGCAGCTCAACTTGAAGCCGGCGGCTCCGTACTCAACGGCCTCAAGGTCAACGGTTCCAATCAACTCGTTGTGTCCGTCGAAGATGTCAGCAGCGCCTTCTACCCACTCAATGCCATCGTCATCGAAGCGACCAAAGCCTTCGACCCGACCACGCTCTGGAGCGTTGACATCGCCGGCGGCCCCACGGGCAATGGTTTTGGTGATGCTGTTCCGCAAGCCAAGAGCGGCATTGAGACGAACTACGGCCGCGGCAACATCTGGAATCAGTACTTCGTCAAGGCCTTTGACAACGTCTCAGCCGCGCCCGCGCCGAATCAGGCGCTGGTCGACTCGGCGGGTAATGCCTCGGGCGTGCAGTTCCAGATCCTCGGCAACGTGCAGGGCTGGCCCGGCGATCCCGGTCAAGGCACGGATCCGCTTCGCCGCGACTACCTCTTCCTCAATGCCGGGCAGTCCGCCAATCAGGTCGCCTGGGAGATCACCGGCCTGCTCGCCGGCGGCATCTACGAGTTGTATGCCTATGGTGGCGCGACGCGAAGCATGAATCTTTTCATCGACCAGACCGGTGAAGCCGCCACCTTCGGCGCCGGAGGTTTCCTCTTCAGGGACATTACCGCCGACTCCCTTGGCCGCATCACGGGTATCGCCGGCGACGGCCCCGGCGGCCCGGAGCAGAACTGGGCCGGGTTCCAGCTCCGCCTGATTGCCGCGCCGATTCCCGAGCCGGCGACCATGTCCCTGCTCGCGCTGACCGCCGTCGGCGGACTTCGACGCCGTCGCCGCTGCGCCTGACACGAGGACTATTGACGAAAAACCAGACCGGATCGACGCACAACCTCATTGGCGCCGCGTCGATCCGGTCTACGATTCAACGCGGTTGCCTTTGTGGGGCCGCCGCCGCGGAGTGGATGGATGAAAGATTCGCATCGGGAGTCGCATCCATGCGCGCCAAAGATTCTCCTCGCGCTTTCACCCTCGTCGAGATGCTTCTCGTCGTGGCCATCATCGCCGTCCTCATCTCCATGCTCCTGCCTTCACTCGCCAAGGCCAAAGTCACCGCCTACCGCGTCAAGTGCGCCACCAACCTGAACATCCTCGGTCAGGCCAACATGGCCTACACGTTTAACAACATGCGTGTGTTCCCGCCTCATCGCGACCCGGCCCTGAACACCGGCAAGGACTGGCAGAATCTGCTCGAACCGTTCGGCAACACCGCTGAGGTCTCACACTGCCCGGCCATCATGAGCGCTCAGAAAGACTTCGGCGTCACCTGGAACTGGAAGTACGACGCCCACTACATCGGCTACGGATACAACGGCTTTTTCCTGGGACTCTACTCGCACAACACGGGCACCGGCGGTCACTACATCACCGGCCGGCGCTGGCAGACCACCACCAGCGTCAAGGAGCCGGACAAGCTCATTGTCTTCGCCGACTCGCATCCCAAGAGCAGCGGCGGGGCGGACCTGGGCGTCTCCCTCACCCTCTGGTGGCCCTTCATCCACGCCTACACCGAAGGCATCAACAACAACCGCCACGAGAACGCCGGCGTCGTCACCTTTGGCGACGGCCACAGCGAAGTCGTGCCCGATGTGGACAAGAAAATGCAGCCGGCATTCGATGGCAGCAATATCAATATTGAATACTGGGATCCGAAGCAGAGGAAGTCCTGAGTCCTGGGTCCTGGGTCCTGAGTCCTGAGTCCTGGGTCCTGAGTCCTGGGTCCTGAGTCTCGCCCGTCTTGCGGTACACTGTCTGTTTCGCCTCACACTCTTGGAGAGTTCCATGCTATCTCGCCGCTTCGCGTTTCTCTTTGCCGTGCTGACCCTCACCGCCGCCGCCTTCGCGGGCAAGCAGCAGTCGGCGGACGGCATCAAACATTCCTTCCTCGTCACCGGCGGGGAAACCTACATCGTCGATGAGAACGATGAAGTGATCTGGAAATATCCCTCGGCCACGCGCGACGGCTGGGTGCTCCCCAGCGGCAACATCCTTCTGTGTGTCAACCGTCAGAAAGATTTCCCCGGCGGCGGCGTCATCGAAGTCACGCGGGAAAACAAAGTCGTCTTCTCCTGGAAAAGCTCGCAGAACGGCGAGACCCACAGCGTCCAGCCCCTGGAAAACGGCAACCTCGTCATCGTCGAAGGCGGACCGAAGCCCAGGCTCGTCGAGATCGATCGCGAAGGAAAAGAGATCGTCGCCTTCGCGCTGCAGTGCCAGGTGCCTAACATTCACATGCAGACGCGCATGGCGCGCAAGCTGGCCGACGGCACCTATCTCGCGCCGCACCTGCTGGACTTTGCCGTCAAGCAGTACGACGCCACGGGCAAGGTGATCGGACAGTTCGATACCACCGTCGAAGGCGACAAGGACCACAAGATCCACACCTGGCCCTTCACCGCGATCCGCCTGAAGAACGGCAACACCGTCGTCGGCCTGACCCACGGCAACCGCGTGGTCGAATTCGACAAAGACGGCAAAATCATCTGGCAGGTGAGCAACGATGACCTGCCTGGCGAACCCATCAAGGATGCCTGCGGCGTGCAGCGGTTGCCCAATGGCAACACCATGATCACCGCCTACGCCGGCGGCCCCAACGCCACCAAGCTCATGGAAGTCACACCCGAAAAGAAAATCGTCTGGTCCTACACCGACGACAAGCGCCACGGCATCCATCACTTTCAAATCCTCACCACCAACGGCAAACGCCTCGAAGGCGCGCCGCTGAAGTGAGAAGCCTTCAGCTTTCAGCTTTCAGCCCTAGGCGCTGCGACCGAGAATTCTGGCTGATAGCTGATAGCTGATAGCTTTCTGCTAAGATCCTTTCATGCCCCTTCGCCGCGCCTTCACGCTCGTCGAAATGCTCCTGGTGATCTCCCTGATCACCCTGCTCATCGGCCTGCTCCTGCCCGCCCTCAACTCTTCCCGCCGCACCACCCGCAACGCGATCGATCTTTCCAACCAGCGGCAGATCATCAATGCCGTCCTCTCGTACGCCAACGATCACGATCAACGCCTTCCCATGAGCGGGCGAAGCTGGCCTCACATGGGCATGCTCGATTTCTACGAGGGCAATCTGCGGTCGTATCTCGGCGGCGACATGACCATCCTCCACTGCCCGCGCGACGAAGCCAACCCCGGCGGCATCGCCAACTGGTGGCGCGCCTGGTACGGCACCGCCATGACCGCAGCCGACCACAAGAGCCTGCTCGCCGGCGAACCGGGCGAGTCCAATTACAGCTATTACTGGTTCGTGAAAATGTACTGGGCCGTCGACTCGACCACCGGGGTACTCCAGGGCAATCACAACATGCAGCAGTTCCGCGTCGAGACGGTCAGGCATCCCAGCCAGCTCATGGCCCATCGCTGCTTCGCCAACCACGGCGATGTCGAAGCTGAGTTCACCGGCATGAACGGCGCGTTCATCGACGCTCATGCCGCGTGGATCCAGCGCGATCGCATCATCCCTTCCGGCGCGCCGTGGTACGGCATCTACAACCTCGACTGGACGCTGTGGGGCATCCGCGGGAAGGATGTGGAGTAAGACCGCACAGGAGGCGACCCGTTTAGCGGTCGGGCCGAGTCCGCGAGGCCCACCCGCCGGCGGCGCGTAGGTGCAAT